>DASXDR010000155.1:0-6330 GCA_036490535.1 Tepidisphaeraceae bacterium
CACGGCATACAGGACCACGGCGGGGCAGCAACGGTTTTTCCGCAGTCAATTGGCATGGCGTCCACCTGGGATCCTGCACTGATCCATCAAGAAGCGGATGCGATCTCCACCGAAGCGCGCGGCATACATAACGATTATGTCAATTCGCACAACGGCAACAGCGGCGAACACCACGGCCTTTCGTTCTACAGCCCCAACATCAACATCACCCGCGATCCACGCTGGGGCAGAGCACAGGAAACGTATGGCGAAGATCCTTTTCTGATTTCGCAAATGGCGGTCGCGTTCATCCATGGCCTGCAAGGGGATGATCCCCACTATTACAAAACAATCGCCTGCGCGAAACACTACGCCGTGCACGATGGACCCGAAAGCGACCGACGATTTTTCAATGCCAAACCCCCCGAGAGAGATTTATACGAAACCTATTTGCCCGCATTCGAAGCAGCAGTGAAAGAGGGGCACGTCGGCTCAGCTATGGGCGCGTACAGTTCGCTGTATGGCATTCCGGATTGTGCAAATGAATTCCTTCTCACCGATCTGCTGCGCAAGCAATGGGGATTTGATGGATTTGTCACCTCCGACGGCGGCGCCATCTGGGACATCTGGGGCGAACACGAATACATGAAGACGCCGGAAGAAATCACCGCCGCAGCGGTGAAAGCAGGATGTGATTTGTGCTCGGGGGTTGTTCCGCGCAATCCCGCAGCAGTCGTCGGGAACCCCGCCAACTGGAGCAAGGACAATCCGCGCCGCACGCGCGGAGGGGCATGTTTTTATGTTCTTCCCTCAGCGCTGAAGGAAGGATTAATCAGCGAAAAAGATATCGATCTGGCAGTGACGCGTGAGTTGACGGCCAATTTTCGATTGGGAATGTACGATCCTCCATCCATGGTCCCCTGGTCGAATCTTTCAACCGCCGATGTGGATACGCCCGAACATCGGGCGCTAGCTCTGAAAGTCTCCGATGAGTCGATTGTGCTGCTTAAAAACGATGGCCTGCTTCCTTTAGACCCAGACAAGATCAAGCGCATCGCCGTCATTGGCCCGAATGCTGACATCGAAGATGTTCTGGACGGCAGCTACCATGGCAAGTCATCTAAATACACCACCATTCTGGCTGGCATCAAGCAAGCGGTCGGTAAAGAGGTGAATGTCGAATATCAGGCTGGCTGCCCGGTCGTGGTAAAAACGGATGGATCGGACGCACCCAACTCCTCAATGGCCGACCAGGCTGTTGCTGCCGCGAAATCAGCAGATGTTGTGATTTATGTCGGCGGTATCAATCCATCGCTGGAGAATGAGGAACAGCATAACGCGCCACGCGAATACGACGGTTTCTATCGCGGCGACCGCACGACAATTGAGTTGCCTGCAGTCCAGGAAAATTTAATTAAAGCCTTGGCGGCGACTGGTAAGCCGATGATTTTCATAAACTGCAGCGGCAGCGCCATGGCGATGCCCTGGGAGGCAGAACATCTGTCGGCAATCATGCAGGCGTGGTATTCGGGACAAGACGGCGGACAAGCCGTCGCGGACGTTCTTTTTGGCAACGTCAATCCTTCCGGCAAATTGCCAATCACTTTCTATCGCTCTACGCATGATCTCCCTTCGATTGAAAATTATTCAATGAAGAATCGAACCTATCGATATTTCACGGGTAAGCCGCTCTTCGCTTTCGGTCACGGGCTAAGCTACACGCACTTCGAATATGCCGATGCCAACATGAAGGGAAGTAGCTTCACTTCCAAAGATTCCATCCAACTTTCCTTCACTATTAAAAATGCTGGCAAGCGCGATGGCGATGAAATCGCCCAGGTTTATTACCGGCATCTGGATTCGGCTTTGCCGCAGGCACAGCTTGCCCTGTGCGGCTTTACACGGACGACATTGGCCGCTGGTAAAAGCACGATGATTACGCTGGATGTCCCCGCGGAGCGATTTCGATATTGGAATCCGGATAAGAAACAATACGTGGTGGAACCGGGCCATTATGAACTGCTGATCGGCGCGGCATCGGATGACATTCGCCTGAAAGTGCCGGTGAGAATCGCCGCCCCGGAATAATCGCTATCTTTGCATAAATTGTTGGCGGCGAAATCCTCGGGCGTCCATACTCATGGCACAAGCGCGCTCTCATTTCGTGATCGGTTGCAGTCATAGTTGCATGGCAAGATTATACGGATTCCATTTTTTTATTGCGCTTCTAATCCCAAAGCCCACGGCCCGGCCGTGGACTTTCTGCTCCAAGCAAAGCGCATTTGAAAGATAGAAACGGTATTAATCCAAATTAATTGGCGATAAGCGCGGCGAGCGGTCATATTTTGTTTGATGAGTGATCGCGACGCAGAACTGCTCGATCAATATGTGCGTGGCGGGTCGGAAGACGCGTTTGCTGAGATCGCGCGGAGATATGTCAATCTGGTGCACGGGGCGGCGCAGCGGCAATTGGTGGGGGCGAATCATCTGGCCGATGATGTGACGCAGGCAGTTTTTATCGTGCTGGCGCGCAAAGCGCGGAAAGTACGGGGGGATCATCTGGCGGGGTGGTTGCTGAATACAACGCGGTTTTGTGTAGCGGAAGCCAAACGACGGCAGAAGCGAAGGCAATTTCACGAACATCGAGCGGCAAGCATGAAACCTACAACAATCGAGAATTCGCAATCATCCGATCAAGAGATTTATCAATATCTGGATGAAGCGATCGGTTGTCTGCCGCCACGGCAAAGCACGGCGATTGCGATGCGTTATTTGCAGAATAAATCGACGCCGGAAGTGGCGGCGGCGATGGGAATATCGACTGATGCGGCACAAAAAATTATTTTGCGCGGGATGCCGAAGCTGCGGCGAATTCTAACTGGCCGCGGGGTCACGCTGAGCTCTACGGCGGGGTTGGCGGAGGTGATGTTACAGACTTCTCGTCACGTTGCCCCAATGGGATTGCAAATTACCGGACATTCGACAGGGGTGGGATTGACGATCGCGAAAGGGGCAATGCGGATTCTGGTATTGAACAAGATGCAAGTCGCAGGGGCGGTAGCAGTCGTGACTTTAATCGCTGGGAGTGGGACCGCACTGCTTTTGACTCATCACGATGGAAAGGCGATTACCGCGGCGACCGTCCCGATATCGGCGGGACAAACAATACCGGCTCGTTTGCAATCCACTCTTTTCTTTCAGGCATATACCAGCCCGTTTCTGGAAATGCAGGGATGTCGCATCAAGCAGAAAGTTCATTTAGCTATTTCTGCGGAGAATCCAATATCGCAACATGTTCGGCAGCACCTGGGATTGCTGGCCGTGACGAATCCGCCAGTCCATATTTTTGAGAAAGAAGCTCTGGAACTTAGCTGGAATGTTGATCCCACGATTGCGGAGCGAACGGATCATTATCGCGTAACGCTTGCATCAGAGGATGATGGAGCGACCAGGAATATCGATGCGCCAATTGAATTAAACAGGCAGGCGGATTCGCCGCAGTTTCGGATGGATGCACCGGTGCCCAGCCCCGGCAATTATTACGTGCATATTCAGGCCTGCGACAAAGCCGAAAATACGATTGCTCAAAGCAGTGTACCCGTTGTTGTCCAGCCGTTGATATGGACGGATATCGAGATCAGTGACATCAACGCCAACGGCAGATTGCTCTGCTATGGAGTATTGCAAAGGCTGAATGACACCGATGCGGCGATAAAGCAGGACAGTATTTCGAATTCGGGGAATGTGCGAGTGTCGATGATGGACGAGAAGGGTCGGCCGCTTGCGATTACGCCGAAACCGGAGCGCGGCGGAGTAAGGTATTTTTATACATTTAATGAACCGATCCAGCCGGGGCAGTGGGAATTTATCTCTGGAAATGCCGAGACAAAGGTGCCGATTGCACGGAAGATTGGCCGCGATGAATGGGATTTTACGGCAACCTACGGCGGCAACGAACAGCCCATGCGGCGGGTAAATCTATTACGCTTGCCAGCCGGCGCGCAATTCGTTTCATCGAAAACGACAGGTCTTCAACACAAAATGGTCGATGGGCGCGAACAACTATTTCTGGATTCCATGCTTAAAGTGAACGAAAACGTTCTGGTCTCGTTCCGCTATCGGCTGGCTGGTCCGTGAAAGTGGTTGCCGCTATGATCGGCAAACCATGCCGATGAGCATTGACCAGACTTTTGCGGCGCTTCGAGAGAAGAAACAGCTTGCGTTCATGCCATTCATCACGGCGGGGTATCCGACGCTGGATTTTTTGACCAAGCTGCTACCAGCGCTCGAGAAAGCGGGGGCGAATTTAATTGAGATTGGGTTTCCGTTTTCAGATCCGATCGCCGATGGGCCGGTAATTCAGGAATCGTACACGCACGCGCTGGGGAAAAAGATTCGCATGGCAGATGTGTTTGCGGCAATCAAAGCTGCGATGGTCGCGGTGAATATTCCGGTTGTGGGGATGGTTTCGTATTCGATTATTTATCGGTTTGGGTTAGAGGCGTTCTGCAGGGAGGCGATTGCAGCGCGGATTAGCGGATTGATTTTGCCAGATTTACCGCCGCCAGAAGCCAAAGCGATTTGCCAGAAGATTAACGCGTTGGGTTTGAAGACCATTCTGCTGGTAGCGCCGACGACGCCCCTTTCACGGCGTAAAGAGATCGCGGAATTGTGCACGGGGTTTATTTATTATCTGTCCTTGTCGGGAATTACCGGGGAGCGGAGCGTATTGCCGGCGGATATCACGCAATCGCTGCAGCAGCTCAGGTCGGTAACGGATCGGCCGATCTGCGTGGGGTTTGGGATTTCCAAGCCGGAGCATTTGCAGCAATTAAAGCCTTATGCGGATGGCGCAATTGTGGGATCCGCTATTGTGCGGCGAATGAAGCAGCATGTTAATGAATCGCAAGATACGATAGCCAAAGAGGTTGCGGCGTATTGTGAAGGGTTGCTGGCGGGGGTACGGTAAATAATCTTCAGTGGCGCTAAAAGTGTCGCTACCGGGAATTGGGCGGTGGAAAAAAGTCCTAACTATTCTGATGCTGCAGTGTCTAACTCTGTGGACCAATCCGATGGCCAGTTGGTCGAGCAGACGTTGGCTGGCCGGAAGGCGGCGTTTGATGAGCTGATTCGGCGCTATCAGCGGCCTGCGGTGGCGGTGGCATATCGATTTCTAGGGTCGACCCATGATGCCGCCGAGGTGACTCAGGAGGCGTTTTTGAAAGCCTATGCGGGCTTGGAAAGCCTGGAACAACCTGAAGCATTTCGCGGCTGGTTCATGCGGATCGTTTCGAATTTGTCGCTGAACTTTCGGCGAGGTCGAAAAGTGCGGAGCCAGGCATCGCTGGATGACATGATGTCCGGCGAGAGCGGCGGACGCGATGTGGCCAGCGAGACGGCGATCGATCCAATGCACGGATTAGCGTCAAAAGAGCTCGGCGAGAAATTGCAGGCGGCATTGGCGAAACTACCGGAGCAGCAAAGGATGGCAATTGTGCTATTCACGATTGAACAGATGCCCCAAAAGCAGGTGGCGAAAGTTTTGAATTGCAGCGTGGAGCTGGTGAAATGGCATGTGTTTCAGGGAAGAAAGAAATTGCGTGAGATGTTGAAAGAAGTTTTATAATAAATTCGAAATTCAAATGATGCACGAAGAACTGGAAAACCTCATTACGCAAAGCCTCGACGGGCTGCTCTCGCCGGAACAACAGGCGAAGCTGAATGGGGAACTCGCGCGCAATCCGGAAGCACAGGCGATCTTGGCGGACTATGCGGCATTGGGTGCTGCATTAAAACAGCCGCCGCTGCCACAATTCGATTTCGCACAATTGGGCCAACGCATATCGAATGCAATCGCGGAAGCAGATGAGCCGGCAGTGGTTTATACATTCCCGGCTTGGGCGCGCTGGTCAGCGGGGATCGCGGCGGCAGCATGTGTGCTGATTGTATTTTCGATCTGGGGACATACGCAGCGCGCTACGCGTATGGCTGTTTCGCCCGTGCAGCAGAATTCAACACAGGTCGCGATTTCGATTGCTGGATCACCGGCGAACACGCAGCCCATCGGAGCAATTTCAATTGGCCCGCAACCCGGAATGGCCAACCTCGACCTGCCCGCCCGGGAAGCTCTAACCACATCGCGTTCGTCGGTGGCCATAGACAGTGCCGCTCCGCCGGCGCAAGATACGGATCGGTCACTTTATTAATATGAATAGAAAATCAGGGACAAGCCTTCGACATCGCTCAACCGAGCGAAATAAGACGGCAACGCGGCAAGGAGAATGCAAAGCATTTTCCATTGGAATATTTAGCGGCGGTGCGCAGCACCGCGTTGATGTGCGTTGTTCAACG
>DASXDR010000189.1:0-28304 GCA_036490535.1 Tepidisphaeraceae bacterium
TCTTCCCTACCCCGCTGCGCGCTCCAATCGCCGTTCCTGCACAAACAGAGTTAATCTCCCCGAACCGTGGCCGATCTTGCCGTCTCGCACCGCGTGCAGGATTTCCAAAATATCTTCGCCGCGCGGACTCAGGCGTGCTTCTACGCATTGGCAATGTTTGCCCAATTGACCCGCCATTACGCCGCCGCGCTTGCGCGGGTGAATTTCGGCAATGGGCCACGCACTGCGAATTACTTCGCCGGCTTCCCAGCGCGACAATCCATTGGCTGATGCCTGGGGCCTGCGACCGGATGAAACCACGATCACCGCATCACAATTGGCATTATTAACCAAACTTTCTGGATACACAGCGTGCAGGTCGAAAGAATCGTTTTGCAAAAATCCCGCTTGCGGACGCCTTGGCCATAGGGCCGTTTCGGTTCCACCAGGCAGATGCAGCAGCTCGATGTTTTCACCACTACTGCGTAATGCGCTCCAGCGCTGGCCGATGATTTTCCAGCCATTGGCGGCAATTGCGGAGAGCTCCGGCAGAATCCCGAAGGGGCAGAGAATCAATGCCGAGAAATCGCCCATCGCCAGGGACGCTGCGGGAATCACGTGCAATCCCTTGCTCCGCAGAAGTTGCGCCATGGGCCAGAGCACGGCAGAATCAATGCAGCGGCGAATATCGGCGCGGGCAGGTTCCAGAATCCAGCTGCGCCATTGGCCTTTGATGAAATTGATTTCGCACAGGCCGCATCGGTCGTCGATCATCCAGATGCATTCGCCATCCTGATAAGCTTCGCGGCCAAAGCCGATTCCGGTCAGCGGCACTGCACGGGGTGAAACATGTCGCAAAACTTCTTTTGAATCGTAAGGTCCGATAAAGCCATTGGTGATGGATGAATGAAGCGCAAAATCATCCGTCGTGAATCGGGTGAATTGCCGTTGCAATTCTGTATCGATATCGCCGAGTGTGCTGCTGATTTGCACGGCGCGGTCATACAGCGTGAGTCGATGAATGGTTTGGTTGGAGCCCAAGCGTTCCTTCCACGGTCCAAATGCTCTGTTACTATCGGCCAGTGCAGGGGTGCAAACTGAAGCATATAATGCAGGCAATGATCAGGCGGAGAACAAAACGGGTTTTGCCGGATGCTTCGGATGCCAAATGGCCCGCGGAATCGGCGAATGTAGACTTGCCGCGCATTGAAAAAGCGGTGCGCGAGATATTATTGGCCATTGGAGAAAATCCGGATCGCGAAGGATTGATCAAAACTCCCAATCGCGTGGCTCGGGCTTATGCCGAGCTGATGTCAGGGCTTTCTGAAGATCCGCGCCGCCATTTGCACACTGTCTTCCATGAACGGTACGACGAAATTGTGCTGCTGCGCGATATCGAATTTCATTCGCTCTGCGAGCATCATCTGTTGCCGTTTACTGGTAAGGCGCACGTGGCTTATCTGCCGGCCGGCAAGGTGGTGGGATTGTCGAAACTGGCACGGCTGGTCGAAGGCTACGCCCGCCGCCCGCAGGTGCAGGAACGGCTTACCACGCAGATCGCCGATGCGCTGATGACTGAACTCAAGCCCATCGGGGCCGCCTGCGTGATTGAAGCAGAGCACACCTGCATGACCATGCGGGGAGCAAAAAAACATGGCTCGGTGATGGTCACCAGCGCGTTGCGTGGTATTTTCAAAAACAATCCGCCCAGCCGGGCAGAAATTCTTTCCCTGATGAATGGCGCCCACGGCAGTGGTGTATGGAAATAAAATTTAGTAATCCCGGCGGCTAAAGCCGCCTCTACCAGAAATGACAGAAGGATATAGCGTATGAGCGAAGCACGTATTGAACAATTCAAGAAGATGGCCGAAGCGGACCCGGACAACGAGCTGGGGCATTTTTCGCTGGGCCGGGCGTACCTGGAAGCCGGTCGTTATGCCGAAGCCGCTGCTTCGCTTGAGCGCGCGATTTCTCTCAACAGCAATTTGTCCAAGGCCTACCAGCTTCTGGGCGAATCGCTTTTGCAGATGAATCAGCGTGACGCTGCCATATCACGTTTGAGCCACGGCGTGCAAATCGCCGACACGCGCGGCGATGTGCTGCCTCGCAATGAAATGATGCAAAAGCTCAAAGACCTGGGTGCCCCCCTGCCCGAGATGAAGAGCGCCGCTGCCAGCAAGACCGAAGTCGGCCAGGGCGAGGTATTATGCAAACGCTGCGGCCGTGTGGCGCCGAAACTTCCGAGCGCGCCTTTCAGCAGCGCGCAGGGAAAAATGATTTACGAAAACATCTGTGCCGAATGCTGGCGCGCCTGGATTGGCATGGGCACCAAAGTCATCAACGAACTCCGCCTGCCACTCTCCGATCCGCAAGCACAAAAAGTCTTTGATCAGCATATGCTCGAGTTTCTCAATTTAAAGTGATTGAGAAATTTTAAAAATATTTCCCATTAATATTTAGCGGCTTGTCCGCAGGACCGCGTTGAACAGCACTATCCACGCGGTCCTGCGGACACGCCGCTAAATATTGCACGGGTTCGATTATTTGTTATTTGATTCGGATTCCGACATTTCTTTCAAACTTTCTCTTGACAAATCGCCTCTTGCGGACAGAAGATAATTGTATGAAGCAAACCTACCACACCATCATCAAACCGGATCGTCGCGGGTTTGTAGGCTGGGTGGAAGAGATGCCCGGCGCCATCACTCATGGCCGTTCGCTTGATGAGTGCCGCTCGAATCTCAAAGACGCGCTCAAACTACTTCTGGTTTCACATCGAGATGAAGCGCGTCAGGCCCTGGATAGCACTTGCATCGAGGAGCCGCTGGAGATCGAAGCGCCGGAGCCCATTTTTTCCCATTGGCATTAGATAATGCCATTACTCGCCTCATGGCGCGGCTAGCGCCGCCGGTTCCGTGGTTGCAGAATCCATTGCCGCCTGCTTGGGCGCGGTCACGGGGGTTCCCTCTTCACCAAAAATCAGCTGCACGCCCGTGAATGGCTGGATTGGCACCTGCGTTTTGGTCGTGCGAATCTCCACTGCGATTTGATCCAGACGCCGTAGTGCCGAATCCCGGCGTGTCTTCAAATCCAGATCATCCCGCTGCAAATCATAATAGGATTGCGGCAGTCCGGTATACACCACGCGCCCGTTGGCTGTGACATAGCTCGTGCTGGCGATCTGCTGCTCCTGTTGTTGATTGGTGGAAATCTGCTCATCCAGGTTATTGATCGACTCTTTCTCCTTGGTTTGCTCATCTCGCAATTGCGTCAATTTATCCTGAATGATTTTCTGCGCTTCCTGAATTTGCTTGAGCTGATCCGAAGTAATCCACTTGGCTCCCCAGCGACTTAAATTCTGCTTGGCCATAATCTGCTCAAAGGCTGATTCCTGCCGAGCAAATTCCTGCTGGAGCATCCGCACTTCTGGCAACGTCAATAAATCCTCAGGCAGTGCGTGCAGCATCTCCGCTACATTATCGATGATCTTCTGATTCATCGTGTCCGAGCGCAATGCCTGCACATACCGCTGCGCGGATTGCGCAAAATGTCCGCTGTGAAAGCTCAGCATCGCCAGGTTATTCAACGTCGGCCCGTGTTGCGGCACCATTTGAGAAACAGCCAGAAAATCCTTCTCCGCTTGCAGAAACGCATTGTTCCCAAACGCGAGCACGCCATGCAGATAAACCCCCGCCACACTACGGGGATCCACCGCCACAATCTGATCCAATAATTTTTGCGCTCCGGCGATGTCTCCCTTGCGGATAAGCTGCCGCGCCTGATCCGCCAGTAGAATGGCTTCGGCGCGTAGTTTTTCCGCCTGATCTGGAGTAAGCCAGTCATCACCTACTTTTTGCAGGGCGCGGGCATCACGATCTTTCCAGATGGCCAAATCTTTTTCCGCTTCCTTGGCTGCCGGCGTGCCGGCATTGTGCTGAATAAAATTTTGCAGCCGCCCGACAGCCTGCGAGGGGCTGTCCGAATAGCTCAGCGAATGGCGCAATGAGGAAAGCTGATCTCCCAGATCATCGCCCCCGTTGCTGCTGGTCATGTCAATGGAAACGACATCGTCCGCGGCCAATTCGCGCGTGTTGCCATTAGGCATCACGAGTTTCCATCCCGCGCCGTCTCGATAGATATTCCCTTGTACGGTCGTGCCATCCGATAGATGGACAGTTTCCCCTCCTGCCACAGCCGCCAACAACAAACTCATCAGCACAGCCTTGAACATAAGCCGCTCCCTTCTCAGCCTGCCTCTTCTATATCAAATCCACTTTGGTTGCATATAGCAAGTATATTTTGGCTACTTTTGTACTTGAGAGCGCTTTTTATCTGATTCGGCCCACTCTTTGCGACGTAGTCAACTGTACAATTCAGTGATGTCGAGAGAGTGTGCGCGGCATTCCGGGTCGCCACACTCTCATATTTTTACCAGCGGTTTGGAGCCTGCCCCTTCATCGCCTATCCTCCATAACAATGCAGCTCCCCTACGCTCTAACAGACTTCGCCGGTATTGGCGGCCAGATCAAATCGCGCCCGGAAGATTTCTTCGTCCAGGAAATTCCGCTTTATGAACCTTCGGGTGAGGGCGAACACCTCTATTGCGAAATTCAAAAGATCGGCATGACCACTTTTGAAGTGATCAACAAAATGGCTGCTGCCTTGAACGTCCCCGCGCGCGAAATTGGCTATGCGGGCATGAAAGACGCTCGGGCGCTCACTCGCCAGACGCTCTCGATCTGGGGGACTACCGAAGAAAATGTGATGAATTTGCGAATTCCTAACCTGACCGTCCAATGGGCGACGCGGCATGGAAATAAGCTTCGTCTCGGCCATCTCAAGGGAAATCGCTTTGCGATCAAAATCCGCGAGGTCGATCCAGCCGCCGTGGTTTCTGTCAGCGGCGCCATGCAGCAACTGGAAAAACGCGGCGTGCCGAATTATTTCGGGCCTCAGCGCTTCGGCCGGCGCGGCGACAACGATGCGCTTGGCGAAGCGCTCCTGCATGGCAATCATGCCGGCGTATTAAAACATTTACTCGGCTTGCCGAATCCGAAAATCGATGATGCCGAGTCTCTCCAGGCCCGCGAGGCGTTTGATAATCGCGACAACGAAAAGGCGATGCAGCTTTGGCCACGCCGTTCTGGCATGGAACGGCAAATCCTCGCTCGCCTGATCAAGACTGACAAACCCGCCGCCGCCGTTGCCGCCATCGACGAGCGCTTGCGCCGGCTATGGGTTTCCGCGTTTCAGTCGCGCATCTTTAATGATGTCGTTGCCCGCCGCATCAGCGCGTTGGGTCAATTAATGGTTGGCGACCTGGCGTATAAACATGAGAACGGCGCCTGCTTTTATGTCGAAGATGCCGCCACGGAGCAGCCTCGCGCCGATCGTTTTGAAATCAGTCCTACTGGCCCCCTGCTGGGTTACCGCATGTCTTCGCCGCAAGCAGAACCGATGGAGATCGAATCGGCGATCTTTGACGAGCACAAAATCCAGCCGGAACAATTCCGCGTGGCTGGCCGGCACAAAATTAAAGGCTCACGCCGACCGCTGCGGGTGCAGCCAACGGAAATCCGCGTGGAAGGCGGCGTGGATGAAGTCGGGGCGTATATCACGCTGGCCTTCGCGCTTCCCTCGGGGTCATTCGCGACCTCGCTACTGCGCGAAATCATGAAGAATGATATTTCGGGCGTCGAGGAATAATCCCCTGCGGGCTAGCTGCTTCAACGGCTAGCAATCACCAGCGCCGCGTCATTGCATTGCCTATTATAAAATTTTCTCTAACCCTTCATACGTCGCGGCCGTTGCTAAACCATACACCGCATGGCGCACAATCGGGCCGGCGATTTCGATGGGACGGTGTCGCCAGATGGGTTCCATAATTCCAATGGCGGGCATCCAACCGAGATAGCCGACGGCCCAGCAGAGCAATCCCAAGCCTACGCCATTCGTCGCGGCACATGCTTCTTCGCCTTTGGCAGCGGCGTACAAAGCGCCAAAGCTCATTCCGTACGCATATCCCATCCCTGCTGCGACGGTGTTTTCCAAGGCATCGGGAATCTTCAGGCGAGTCTCCAATGACAGTGGCGATTCCATTTGCTCGACGAAATATCCGCCCGGCTCGCGGCGAATCGGATCTTCCGATTCCGGAGCCACTTTTTTGCTGATCATATCCGCCATGCGGATGGCGACTGTTCCTACCAGACCGGCTGCTGCTCCGAGGGCCATGCGTTTAAGAATTGTTGATGACATCGTGATGCTCCTATAGGCAGAAAAAAAAGTAGGGTGGACATCGTCCACCCTACTTATTCTGCATCTCCAGGAGCGATTTTCACAACGTCGAAAATCGATAGATCGACGCCTGGCGATATTCCATGCCCGGGCGAATGATCGTGCTGGGGAAATTAGGATGATGGACCGAATCGGGGAAATGCTGCGTCTCAAGGCAGAGTGCGCCGTAGCGCGGATAAGCGCCGCCGTTGCCGACCACCGAGCCATCCAGGAAATTACCGCTGTAAAACTGAATCCCCGGCTGCGTGGTATGCACTTCCATAACTCGGCCAGTGGAATCTTCCTGCACCTTGGCTGCGTGCTTCATATGGCCCATCGCGCCGTTCAGCACATAGTTTGTATCGTACCCGTGCGAAGTTTGTGCGATGCGCTCGCCAATCGCATGCGGTTGAAGGAAATCGTAAGGCGTGTCTTTCACCGATGCGATATCGCCTGTAGGAATCAAATTCTCATCCGTGGGCGTGTAGCGATCGGCATACAGGGTGAGCCGATGATCCAGAATCGTGCTCGTGCCCGGGCCTTTTAAATTAAAATAGGAATGATTGGTCATGTTCACGGGCGTAGGCAGGTCGCTCGTGGCTTCCCAGGTCAGATGCATCTCATTGTTATCCGTCAGAGCGAACGTGGCTGTCGCGTGCATGTTGCCGGGGAAACCCTCTTCACCGTCGGGGCTGAAATAACGGAGACGTAAAATCTTATGGCCGTTCACTTCTGTTTCATCAGCCTGCCAAACCCGGCGATCGAATCCAATTAATCCACCATGTAGCGTATTGGGCCCATTATTCACCGGCGTCTTGTACGGCTTGTGATCAATTTGGAAATGCCCGCCGCCAATGCGGTTTGCCACGCGACCAATGGTCGCGCCGAAGTACGGATTCTTATGCTCATATGCTTTGAGGCTATCGAATCCGCAAACAATATTTTCGCTCTTGCCCCCACGATCCGGAACTAGCAATTCACTGATTCTTCCGCCAAAAGTGATCACCTTGATACGCATTCCATTGTCATTAGAAAGCGTAAAGAGATCCACTTTCTGCCCCGTATCTGCCGTGCCAAAAGGTTGCTTTTCGATTTTCATGGTGATGTATCATACACTGAAAAAGATAAATCCAGAACCGAAGAATTCGATCAATAAATCATTATGTTCGAGTATTGAAAAGTAATACCCACGGAAACGAGTTCCGTGGGTATTTTGAGATATCTGATTCAATTCTTAAAGAGTCTTTCCATCGGCATCTACGCGGGGTTCAACATGCCAGCGCTGCTCGTCTAATTCGGCTTTTTTCCACGAGGCGGAGGCGATGGTGCCTGGTGGCGTGGTCGCGGAACGTGCCTGGGTAGTCTGACGGCTGGCGCCAGATTCAACCGCGCGATCATATTCCATTATGTCGTCTTCGGGCCGATCCAGGAGAGGATTGGCGATGCGATATCCCATGTAACACGCATATCCCAGGAAACCAACGCCAAAGGCGGATAACACAATGGGCACCAGTGGTGGACCTACGCGCACGGGCCACACTGCCCGAGTCAGCAAACTACCCAGGAAAGTTACGAATGACAGAACGGTGCACATCAGATGATACCGCGCATAACTTCGCACGGGCTCCTGATCATTTAATGGCGAATAATCTGCTATGCCGGGAATGGCAGCGATAATTAGGGTAATTAGTCCTGCGATCAGTAGATAAAAACTGACGTTGCCAAGCACGATATACGCATCGCCCGTGGTCGTGGGTAAATTGGATAGATCAATGATCCAGCTAGCGCCGAGCAATAGAACTGGAACAGCCGCAACTGCCAAATGAACCTTATGCTGAGTCTGATTTATGTGTCTCATATAACTGCCTTTCTCACCAATATGGAGATGCAGATGGCGCGCCAGACACGATATGTTTCCTGTTTCGGAGCGGTATTTAAGCGGAGACTTACCCTTTCACCGCTCCCAGCTGTATTCCTTTTACCAAATACTTCTGGCCTGCAAGAAAAATGATCAGCAATGGCAACACATTCATCACGCTCGCCGCCATGATGAGATTGGTTTGCCGGCCATAGATGGTGTCAAAAAACATCATTCCGATCGGCAGCGTTCTCAGCGGTTCGCTTTTAATTAAAACCAATGGCCAATAGAGCGATTGATAATTCGCTAGAAATGCCAGGATCGCCAGGGCAATCAACCCTGGCCGCGACAATGGCAAAATGATATCCCAGAATACCTGCCATTTTGATGCTCCATCGATCCCCGCAGCTTCGTCCAGCGACATCGGAATTGACAGCATAAATTGTCGCAACAAAAACGTTCCAAATGCGCTAAACGCAGCCGGCAAAATTAATCCCGTATAGGAATCCAGCAGATGCAGTTGCGCCATCAGCGCGTAATTCGGAATCATCGTCACCACCCCCGGCACCATCAGCGTGGCCAGATAGGCCAGAAAAAGCATATCTCGTCCCCGCCATTTCAGGCGTGCAAATGCAAACGCTGCCATCGCACTGGTGAGCACCTGCAAAAACGTCACCCATGCCGCGACGAAAACGCTGTTGAAATAATATTTAGCAAACGAAATTTCCCGAAAAACTTCCGGATAATTTTTCGCCTGCCAATGCCGTGGCAACCAATTGGCGCTGTCTATCTCAGGCAATGTTTTAAAACTCGCTGCTACCATCCATACAAACGGCAGCATCATTACTATCGCCACGCCAATCAGCAGCGCATGTCTTCCCAGAGACTTTATTACGCCAGTGGAGCCGGACCGTCCCCGACCCGACATTTCCTGCATTCTCGCAATTTCCTCGCTCATTCTTCCCCTTTCCCGAGCCGCCACGTAATCGCGGTCATTGCAAAAATCGCCAAAAACAAAACCCACGCAATCGTCGACGCATACCCCATCTGAAATTGCTCGAAGGCCCGAATGTAAATGTAGTAGCTCAGCGTCGTGGTCGATCCCGATGGCCCCCCCTGCGTCATGATTCGTGCCTGTTCAAATCCACCCTGCAATCCCCCGATGATACTTATGATGATGATAAAAAATGTCGTTGGCATCAGCGCCGGCCAGGTGATCGAGGTAAATTTTCGCCACGCCCCCGCTCCGTCGATTGCTGCCGCTTCATGAAGCTCTGGAGAAATTCCCGTCAGCGCTGCCAGATACAGGAGCATGTTGGTTCCACCGACTGCGGTCCAAATCCCCATGAAATTCATGCCATCCTTTGACCCTAATCCAAATTGGCGCAGCGAAAAGTGCACGCGATCCACTCCCAGGCCAACCAGGTTTTGCGTGCTTTGCAGCCAGCCCGGCAAAGTTGCGTGGATATGCAGCAGATGAAAAACCCACGCCAGCATAGTGTTGATCGGCCCGAAATCGGGATTGAGCAGTTGCTTCCACAGCAGCATCAAAGCCACGCCGCTGGTAAAACTGGGGATATAAAAAAGCGTGCGATAGACCACGAGCCCGCGCACTTTTTGATTGAGCAATAGAGCCAGGCCAAGCCCGCCCAGGATCGCAAATGGCAATCCCAGCATCATGTAGATCGTGTTGGCCAGATAAACCCAGAACTCCTCGTCATTCCAGAGCATGCGCAGATTTCGCAAACCCGTGAAATGAAATGGCACCGTGTGCTGTAAATTCCAATTCGTAAAACTCGCCCCCAGCGAAAAAATCACCGGGCCAGCCATGAAAATGAGAAACCCCAAAAAATTCGGCGCTAAAAACGCCATCGCTACCGGAAGATCACGATTGGAACCCTTGGCCATCTGCAATTATTCCATTTTCAATGACAAAAGATCGAATAAGAAAAATTTCCCCGCCAATAGTTAGCGGCGGTGCGCAGCACCGCGTTGGATAGCGCTGTTCAACGCGGTCCTCCGGACGCGCCGCTAAATATTGCGCGGTTTCGACGATTGATCATTGAATATTGATTCGTTATTCCTTTCACTTGCCCACCGCCTGGTCATAGCGCTTTCTCAACTCCGGACTCTCACTAATTGTCTCCTGAATTTCCGCATTGATCTGCTGGGCGGCATCGTGCATTGCATCCGGCACACTTTTCAGATTGGCCTTGATCAAATCAAGCTGATTCCATATCAGCCGGTCGGCCGTCTCGCCATTTACATATGGGCTGGGCGTATCGCCGACCGCGAGCTTTTGCATCTTTGCCCAGACCGCGTTGTAAGTTTCATCGGGATATTTGGGATTATTCAGGAATTTCTTTGTCTCGGTGTATTTCATCACCGGACCGACGCCGTCGGCCTGTTCGTTGATCAATTCGCTGTACTCCGGCGTCGCTTCATATTCCAACCAGTGCAGCGCTTCCAATCGATGCGGGCTGTTGCGATTGATCAGCGTCGCCTTGCCATAGCCGCGAAAAATCGGCACATCGTGATAGGGACATTCCGTAGCTCCCACTCTTAACTCCGGCAACGTGCGCATCGCGCATAGCCAGTATCGCCCGCCCAGCGCCATAGCGCTGCGCCGTCCCTCGAACAGTGTGATCACGCCCGTACCCGAGCTTCCCCACCCTCCGCCGCCAGACATCGCTGCCTCTTCGATCGCATCGGGGGCAATATGATATTTATAAACCATGTCCTGCATGAACTGGATGCCCGCAATCGCTTCCGGCGAATCGATTGTGCATCCTGTGCCATCCGGTGTGTAGAGGTGCCCCCCCCACTGCAACACAAACTGCGGCCAGGTCATGTGCCAATCCAGCAGCATGCCGTAGCGCGTGACCTTGCCGCTGGCATCGTGGCGCACGAGTTTCTGTGCCAGCGTTACAAACTGATCCCACGTCCACGATCCACGCGGATAGGGAATCCCTGCCTGATCGAAGAAAGCTTTGTTGAACCAGATTCCATCCACCGCAGCGTTGGCGGGGAAGCCGTAAACCCGGCCCTCGTAGATGCAGTCGGGCCAAACCGCCGGCCAGGTTAATTTCCGCACATCCACGCCGTGTTTCTCGAGTTCATCCGTCACGTCCCACGCCACGCCGGCTCGGACATAGGACGTTAATTGATACGGGCTATAGCAATCAAAAATATCCGGCCCTACCCCGGCGAGGGATTGCACGATTACTTTCTCCACCTCCGCATTATTCGGATCGAGATTCACCACATCGCTGGGATAGGCTTTCTCAAACGGCGCAATCTGCGCGCGGCGGTTCGGATTATCATCGGTGGTCCAGGTTAATACGGTTTTTCCATTCCGCACCGCTGCTGGCTCCAGTCGCCAGGCGAAAACTGAAGCAACAATCAGAATGAGAAAAAGCACGGCGAAGAACAGCCGCATGATCGCATGATAGCTATTGGAACCACGAAGGCACGAAGACACGAAAAAGAAATTTCTTTTTGTTTTTTCGTGCCTTCGTGCCTTCGTCGTAAATCTGATCTATCCCTGCGCAGCGGGCTTACGCACATGCTGATCAACCAGATCCAGCAACTGTTGTGGCTCAAATTCTGATTTGACCAGCAGCTCGCGCACCTTCAAATCTTTCGCTCGGCTCAGCGTGTTTTCGTCGTTTCGCCCGGTTACCACGATTACCGGCACTTCCATGCCAGCCGTCTCCTGCCGAAGCAGCATTAGAAATGTCAGTCCATCCATGGGCGGAATCCCCACATCCAGTAAAATCAAATCCGGATGCTCCTTTTTATACGCCCCCATCGCCTCATACGCATTCACCGCAGTAACGACGTTGTATCCGCGGTCGCGCAACAGCTTGGCCATAGGCCTGCGATCCTCCGCCTGATCGTCAACGAGCAGCACCGTCGCCATGCCCACAGTATGCCCACCCCGGCGCGTTTTCGTGAATGCAAAAAACGGCGAGATATTCTTTATTTACCTTCACCCCCTTCTTACTCTTCACACCCCTTCACACCGCCATCCTCGATTTTTTTACAAATTTCGAGATATTTTATTCGCCCCCATCGCAACCGGCCGGTACTTTCTTATAATTCCCAACCACCAATGAACACTCAACTCGCCGACTTTGCCGAGTGCATCGGAACAGAACTAAGCGACGTCGAAAAGCGCTTTACGCGCGAGCTCTCCTCTGACCTCAAATGCGTCGCATCGCTGGTGAAGCACGTGAACCGATTTCGCGGGAAAATGTTGCGCCCCTGCCTGGTCCTGCTTGCAGGTAAAGCCGTCGGCTCGCTCGGTGATGCTCACATCACTCTTGCCACCGTGGTCGAGATGGTTCATATGGCCACGCTGGTCCATGATGATGTCCTGGATGAAGCCGAGCTGCGGCGTAAAGGGGCGACCATTAATCACCTGCGCGGCAACGAAGCCGCTGTGCTGCTCGGCGATTACCTGATCAGCCACTCTTATCATCTTTGCTCGACTTTGGATTCGCAGTTCGCTGCCCGGCTGATTGCCCGGACTACCAATACCGTCTGCGAAGGCGAACTATTGCAAATTGATAACCGGGGTAATTTTGATCTGGATGAAGAGACTTATTTTCAGATTATTACTCGCAAGACCGCAAGCCTTTGTGCGACCAGTTGCCTGCTGGGTTCTAAATATGCAGGGGCAAGCGAGTATCAGCAGCATCAATTAGAACTTTATGGCCTGTCTCTTGGGATCGCCTTCCAAATCCAGGATGACATTCTGGATATCGCGGGGGAGCCGACTATGGTCGGGAAAACCCTCGGCATTGATATGGAAAAGGGAAAGATGACGCTGCCGATGATTCATTTCATGCAGCATGCGCCGCAGGAGCATCGGCATTTGCTGCGGTCACTGCTGAGCGACAATGATCCGGATCGGGGGGAGAAGATTCGTAATTTACTGTTGCCGAGCGACTCGATTGCTTATGCACGCAATCGCGCCGAGCAATTGGTACAGGGGGCTAAGGATGCGTTGCAGGGGTTGGCGGATTCGGAGGCGTTGCGCGTGTTGCATGCGATGGCGGATTTTGTGATTCGCAGACCCGTCTGAGAATTTCGGGCCGGGGACGGCCCGGCTCTCCTGGATTCGCACCTTACACTTTTATAGATTTCCAACCGCCGTGAGCGAAACGACTGTAAATCAGTGCGCCGCGCACGACCAGTTCGCTCGCCAGCACGACCCAGATCGCGGCTAAGCCCCAGTGCAGCCATAATCCGACAATCAGCACGCCGCCGAGACGAATGGTGAGGATGCTGGCTAATTGCAGGAACATGACGGAGATGGTGTCGCCGGCGCCGCGGAGGGCGCCGCCGAAAATAATTGCCGCGGCGAAACCGGCCTGGCAGAAACCGGTGATGAACAGGCAGTGGGTCGCTAGATGCCGTACAACCGGTTCATCGGCGAGGAGCATGGCGGGATATCTTCCGAAGAAAATAAATGCGATTCCCATCAGGGCCATGAAGCTGCCTCCAACGGCGTAGGCGAAATAGGCGGTTCGCTCGGCCTTCTGCGGGTTCTTTTCTCCCAGCGCCTGACCCACCATGGTCGTCGCTGCGACCGCGATGGCAAAGCCGCTCATATAGGAAATGCTTTCCACGCGAATGGCGATGTTGTGGGCGGCAGAAGAATTGCTTGTGGAGTCGGTCTGGTTGATGACCATGATCAGGACAAAATTAACCAGGAAGTTGAGCGCGTCGCCGATGCCGCTAGGCAGGCCGATGCGCAGAATGCGCTTCATGTTCACCCAGTGCGGGCGCAGGCGGTGCGCGTGCAGCTTGATTTTACCACGACCTGAGTAGAGCACGAAGAATTGCAGCAACCCGCCGACGATGTAGGCGATGACCGTACCGATAGCGATGCCGGAGAATCCAAGCTTGGGCAATCCCCATAGGCCGCGCGTCAGTCCCCAACTGAAAGTGATGTTGACCAGATCGACCACGATCATGGAGGTGGCGGGAGTGAGCGTATCGCCGGAGCCAATCAGGCAGGCGTTGGCGACAAACATGACAATCAGAAATGGCAAACTGGGGCTGAGCACCCGCAGGTATTGCAGGGCGTAATTGTGCGCGAGGCCTTGAAGGCGTGTCACGTTGGCTATTGGAGAGGAGAAAATCAGGAGTAGCGCGCCCAGAATGGTTCCGAAGATCAGGGCAAAGAGAATGGATTGGCCGCAGATGGAATTCACTGTTCGGCGCATGCGCGCACCCGTGGCGCGGGCGATCAGCGCTGTCGAGCCCACGCCGATGGCGCTGGCGAAAAGCCCGAAGAACCAGAAGATGTATTGAATGGTTCCAACCGCTGCCCCGGCTTCGGCCTGGTGGGTAGGGAGATGATTGGCGAGATAGGTGTCATTCCATCCCACCGCGATGTGCAGCACATGCTCGGCTAAGACTGGAGTAGCCAGCATGATCAATTGTCGCAACGACCCCAGGTGCTGGGTCGGCAGCGATGGCGCGGTGATGGCGTCATTTTGTTCGGCGATGTCGGTCATGCGCTCCGCTTGACCCACGTGGGGCCTTCCGTGGGCTTTATTCGAAACGAACTGTCAATCGATTGAGGCAATCATTGGCGCACGCGTTCTTTTTCTCAACTGCCCGGCTATGATTACCCACCATGCCCGAAGCCGATCGCCGGCAATTTGTCGATCACGTGGTCAAAGTCGTGAAGCAGCGATTTCCGCTCGTAAAAATCGAGCCGGTCGCCGAAGCATTCGCGGTCAAAGTTAATGGCCACATCGCGGGCCTGGAAAATGTCTATCGCATGAGCGCGAACGGCGAAGACGCGAATAATAAACGGCAAATCGAGCGGTGGATGGTGGAATTGCTCCGTGCATCCGAAGGCTCTCCCGATGAAGGGGCGGATTTTGAGCAGCTCAAAGAGCGAATTTATCCGATGATTCTGAGCCAGCACAATGTCGACGAACGGCACTCGGTGGTTACCGAACCGCTCATCGGCGACTTGGTTATCGCTTACGCCATCGATAATGACCGCACGATCACCTACATCCTGAGGCGGCATTTTGAGCAGTGGAAAATCGACCTGGAAATGCTGCACGATACGGCTATCGAGAATCTGATCACGCGCTCCGAAGCGATCAACGCCCAGGCAGCGCAAGATGATGAAGGGGAAGTGAGCCTGATCATCTTCCGCACAGGCGATGGATACGATGCATCGCGATTGCTTTTACCGACCTTGCACGAGCGGCTGCGAGAATATCTGGGTTCACCCTTCGGAGCAGCGATTCCTAATCGGGATATTTTACTTTGCTTTCGCAACGACGAACCGATTTTGTCGAGGGTACGGAAGCAGGTGCGCGAGGATTATGATCACAAGCCGCACCAGGTTACGCCAGGGCTTCTGCTGGTGACGGCGGATGGGATCGCGGTGCAGGATTAATGAGGATGGATGGCCAAGGTTTATCTTGATGCCAGTTTCGTCAGTGCTTGTGTAACCAATCGGCGCGATCCATTGAGTATTATCGGCGCACCGTGAGTAATGAATGGACCAGCCAACGCACTCGACACGAATTATTCGTCTCGCAACAAGTCATTGACGAACTTTCCAGTCCCAATTTTCCACTTTCAAATGACGCCTTGAAATGGATCGAAAATGTACCTCTACTCGCCATTGACGAAGAGGTCATCAGGATTGCCGAACTATTTGTGAATGAGCAGGTTATGCCGGCGCCAGTCGCTGGCGATGCGATCCACGTTGCGGTGAGTTCTCTTTTCGCTTGTGATTACCTTCTGTCTTGGAATGTGCGGCATCTGGCAAATCCCAATAAGCTCATTCATCTGCGGATAATTTGTCGTCGTGCAGGAATTGTTCCTCCACAAATCGTAACACCGGACCTATTATGGGAGGAGTGAATACTATGAGCGCGATACCAAAACTCCCTAATTCTGGCGATCGTGAGGGACAAGGAGGATCAGATCCATTGTTGGAGGAAATCCGATTTGCCAAGCAGTCACTCTTGCACCAATTTGGCAATGATGTGCGCAAGCTCGGTGAACATTTGATGCAGCAGCAGGAAGCGAATCGAAATCGCCTAGTCACTCGGCCGGAAAAAAACTCGTAATCGCTTAGCAATAGAGCGAATGAAAAAGTCCCTTGCGGGATTGTGTCTGTCCTCTATCATTTCTCCATGCAATTTGGAATTTGCTCTCCGGTTTCTGAAGCGGATAATGTAAAAGCAGCAGGAGCAGATTATTTAGAGATTGGGGCGCAGACGTTGCCGGTAGAGCCGCCAAGGGGGCTGCCGATTCGGGCTTGTAATGCGCTCGTGCCAGCCGCGTTGAAAATCACCGGGCCGGAGGTGAATTCGGGCAAGCTGCGGGATTATCTCGAGCAGACCTGCATCAATGCAAAAAAGGTGGGAGCAGAGATATTGGTTTTTGGATCGGCGGGGGCGCGCAATGTGCCGGAGGGATTTGATCAGAAAAATGTGCAGTCGCAGCTTCTGGATTTTTTGCGCGCAGCGGGGTGGGCGGCTATGGCGCATGGATTGACCATTGTGATCGAGCCTTTGGAGCGGAAGGAATCGAATATTCTGCACACGATTGATGAATCCATGGAGCTGGTAAAACTGGTGAATCTGCCTGGCGTGCAATGCCTGGTGGACACCTACCATTTCTGGGTCAACGGCGATTCGCTGGAGAGTTTGCGAAAGGCGATGCCGCACATTTATCATGTGCATGTGGCCGATCTGGATGGCCGGGTGGCCCCGGGATTGTCTGGAAAGGCCGATTATCAACCTCTATTTCACGTTTTAAAAGAGGCTGGCTACAATCGGCGGATCAGTATAGAAGCGTTGAACTTCGACATCGCTCGAGATGGAAAAAAGGCGATGGAGTATTTGCGACAGGAGTGGCAAGGTTCGTAAAACGTGATATATGAAACGTGAAGACGTGAAACGTGACAGAATCCCTCGTATTCATCACGTTTCACGTCTTCACGTTTCACTTAAATCCGTATTGAAAGGAAAACGATCATGTTAATGAAATACCGTCTCTTCACCCCCGGCCCGACGAGCGTTCCCGAAGCGACGCTGCTGGAACTGGCCAAGCCCGTGCACCATCACCGCACCGGCGAATTCCGCACGATGTTTGCGGAAATTCAAAAGCAACTGCAATACGTTTATCAAACCAAGAGTACGGTTTACACGATCACGGGCTCTGGCACTTCGGCCGCTGAGGCGGGAATCGTGAATACGCTACCCCCCGGCTCCAAAGCCCTGTGCATCACCAATGGCAAATTCGCCGAGCGCTGGAGTCAGGTTTGCACGACCTATGGCATCGAGCACAAAGACATCAAGCTGGAATATGGCAAAGCTGTCACTGCCGAGCAGATCGATAGTGAACTCAAAGCATCCAAATACGATGCCGTGATTCTCGTCCACTCGGAGACCTCCACGGCAACGGTGTGCGATCTGGAAAAGATCGGCAAGGTCGTGCGTAACCATGGCGAAACGCTGCTGATTGTCGATGGGATTACCTCCATCGGCGCTCTGCCATTCCACATGGATGCCTGGGGCGTGGATGTCGGCATCACCGGCAGCCAGAAAGCGCTGATGCTTCCGCCAGGATTGGCGTTTGTCGCGCTGAGCGATCGCGCCTGGGCGAAAGTTGAAAGCAACAAAACCGCGAAGGATTTTTACCTGGATTTGAAGAAATACAAAAAGAGCATCACCGATGGCGATACACCGTTCACACCAGCCAATACGCTGATCGATGCGCTGAGCGTTTCGCTGAAGATGATTCAGGCTGAGACGATTGAAGGCGTATGGAAGCGCACGCATTTTACCGCCGAAGCATTCCGCCAGGGCGTCAAAGCTCTGGGCTTTGAACTCTTCAGCTCCTCGCCAGCCGATTCGGTCAGCGCCGTGAAATATCAGGCCGGTCTGACCGACAAGGAATTCCGCGGTCATCTCAAGAGCAAACACAACATCCACATCGCCGGAGGCCAGGGCACCATGGAAGGCCAAATCTTCCGCGTCAATCACATGGGATACAGCGATGCGTACGATTGTCTGGCGGTCGTCGGGGCCATTGAGCATGCCCTCAAAGCAGCCGGCAAGAATGTCGAATTCGGTAAGGGCGTCGCGGCGACGCAAAAGGTATTGGCAGAGTTGTTTTAATTTAATTAACAGCGGTATAAAACCGATCGTGATTGTTACAAGCAAGAAAGCCCACGGATGGCCATCCGTGTGCTTTTTTTTAACCTATCAAACTGTTTTATAAATTAACCTTCCAGAGCTGGTCGTTTCCGATGTAATTCCCACTGGAATCACGCGTCGTGAGTTCATCATGGCGTAAGCCCGCAACATGGCCATCGAAGAACAGCACATTGGCTTTTCCGAGGTGCCGCCAAGCGGTCGTTCGTTCGGCACCGGTCGTGATACTTTCGCCGGTCGTGCCGTAGTTTTCATTGGCCAGCGTAGATGGAGCGGGCGGCACGCTTAGCCCGCTACCATTTTCATTTACGCCGATCCCTAGGGCATCGGCCATGAATAATTTTTCGGATGGATGTTTTACCTGGCTGGTTTTGAAACCGTGATATGAGCCAATCGGGCATGGGAAGGCGTTGCGATAGTCAGTTGTAGCAAGCCCCGTGTCATAATTCGTGCTGCACTGCGGAAAATCGGCGGGATCATATGCATCGACGCCATCAGGCGTCGTGAGGGTTTTGTCATCCACACCCTGCACATTCTCGCCATAGCTATATAGCATGGGCACGACCCATGTATTCAGAGGCGGATAAAGATATTCCGTCGCCCCGCGCAGCGCCAGTGGACAGAACCATGTTTTGGGAACGTAACACCAGCCATTATTTCCTGTCACGGTATTTTTGCCCGGCACTGTGTATGTGGTCGTATCCTGCGGATTGATCAAAGGCCAGCCCAGCGTCTTGCGAACAATCGGCAGCCCAGTCCACGTGCGGTTGTATTGGTATGGCCCCCAGAAACATGGCACATGCCATCCCCGGCTATCGTTCACATACATCTGGTCAGCTATTCCATATTGACGGAGATTCGAAGCACATTGAATGGCCATGGCTGATTGCTTGGCTCGATTCAGCGATGGCAGCAAAATGCTAATCAATAAAGCGATGATGCCGATGACGACTAGCAATTCGACCAGGGTAAATCCCGCCTTTTTTGGTTCAAACATACGAGCCATAATGCAACACTAATATATCCTGCGTCACAAATCCATAAAAAAATGGAAGGATACGTTTCGCAATATGGAACGGAGATCGGGCGCAGTGTTCGTCATCATTATTCGGTAAATTGGGTCTAAGGCTTTTTACGGGAGATTAATACATGCGTTGGATCGAAACTCTTGAATCGCGGCAATTGCTGAGCGGGAACACGAGCGGGTTGCCGAGCCTTACTGGTGTGCTCACGGTTAAGAAAACCACGATCGCGGGGCCAGACCAGCAAGTGACTGGTACGCTGAAAATCACCAACAGCGGTGGAGATATCACCAAGACCACCATGCCGATTGGCATTTATGCAACAGATGGTCTGATCACCACCCTGAACCCTTCGCTGACCATCAAGAACGGCAAATCCAAAAATCTTCCCATCAAGGTTACTATTCCCATCAGCACCAACCTGCCCACTGGCAGTTACAATTTCACGGCCATCATCAATGACGGCAATACCGTCCCCGAAGCCACCGGCACGAATGGCAACGCCAATGCCACGCTGTTCAATCCCATCGGCACCTATACCGGCACCTATCAGGTCGGCACGGACAATGAATCACTGGATATCAATGTCTTTTCCTCCGATGGCAAGTTGCTCAGCGATGTGACCGCCGACGGCCAGACCTTTGGCAGCATTTCATCATCCAATGCCAAAACGACTATCGCTGGCAATGGGAAAATCACGGTTCTCGCCAAGGGATCGGATAACGCCCATAACGTCTCTACCTTTACCCTGAACATCAAAGGAACCATAAATACTTCTAACGGCTCGATTTCCGGTCCGTTCTCGGCCAGCGGCAAGAGCACCGATGGCCCATTCAAGGCTCATGGCACATTTTCGTTAACAGAATCAAGGGCCTATTGATCCTTGCAATCGAACCCAGGCCGTCCTATACTTTCCGCCCCTAAAGAACGGTAAGAAAAAGAGGTATTTATGCCCCGCGTTTGCTATTTCACAGGTAAGAAGACCACCTTCGGTAACCAGGTCACCCATCGTGGCAAGGCGAAATACCTCGGCGGCGTCGGCACCAAGATCACCGGCATCACCGCCCGCAAGTTCAAGCCAAATATTCAGAAGGTTCGCGCCGTGGTCAATGGCCGGATTGTCCGCATTAAGGTCAGCACCAAGGCCATCAAAATGGGTCTGGTGCAGAAGCCGATGAAGCGGAATTATAAAAAGCCAGCCGCTGCTAAGGCTTAATGCTTGTTCAAAAAATTTGAATCGTAATCTGAGCACCGCATATCCTTGCGGTGCTTTTTTTATTCCACATTTTCGTAACATCCACGACCCGCTTTGCAATCGCGCGGATGGACAAATGCCTCGTCAGGGCCGGCAGGACTCATGGTGCGAAGGCACCAATAGGCTGCCGTGGTGCTCTTCCCCTCCTGCCAGGCAGGTTCAGTTGCTGAGTGCATGAAGGCCTGCTTGGTGCGAAGCCGCTTGCAGACCTGCGGAACCGAATTATTCACCGGAAGATTCATGCAGCACCTCCGTCCTGGGCCATGATAATCGTGCGGACGATCACAGCGCGGAAAATGGGAATCTTATACGCGTTCATAGAAAGCGGCGTTGCATCGGCGAGGCAAGCGTCGGCGGCCTGTTTGGCCAGCGCTTCATCGATATGCGCTCCCTGGAGCTTTTGCTCAGCGGCGGTTGCGCGATACGGAACCGGAGCCGCCGCCCCCAATATCACCGAAGCCTTGCGACATTTGCCGCTGTGATCTTTCTCCATCACTATCGCGACTTCCGCCAAAGGCCAATCGAAGGATTCCTTCTGCGCCTGCTTGATATAAGCGGATGTGCTGCCCTTTGGCATTTTAGGTACGCGGATTTCCGTGATCATCTCATCTTCGCCAATCGCGTTTTCACGATGCACATCGACACTGGGCAGGATCAGAAAATTCTCCAGCAAGACTTCCCGCTTGCCCTTGGCAGAAGTCAGTTCCACCTTCGCGCCATGCGCTACCAGCGCACAAGCGGTCGCGCTGGGATGCACGATCGCGCAAAGCTGATTGTGAAAAATCGCGTGATACTGGTTCTCCCCATCATGGGCGTAGCAGATTTCGCCCCCTTTTTTGCGGCAGACAAACGCCTCATTGCGAAAATACCAGCACCGCGGACGCTGCAATAAATTCCCACCCACCGTGGCCATATTCCGTACCTGCGGCGTCGCCGCGGCATCGGCGGCCAGGGCGAGGGCATGGCAGTTCTTTTTCACTACATCACTCGCCGCTAGATCGGCCAATGTGGTCAAAGGTCCAATCCGCAATTCGTGTTTATCTTCACGAATAAATTTCAGCGCTTTGATGTTGCGAATATTCACCAAGCGGTGCGGAGCGGTAAGGTTTTCCTTCATCAGATCGAGGAGGTCGATGCCGCCTGCTTTGAATGGAGAACCCGGAGCGCGAGCACTTAGGGCTTCGTCCACCGAGGTTGCGTCGAGCCATTGGAAATTATTCATAATGCGATCCTGAATTCATGGTCCTGGCGCATCAGCAATAGCCGGGACTCAACGAGTCCAGGAATTCCAAGAATTCCGGCGGTCGTTGACCGCCGGCTATTGATATCTGTTTAATCCAAAAACTGTTCATGCCGTTTGTCCTCCGGCGCTCAGGGCAGCCAGCACGATTGAAGGTGTCATCGGAATCTGCCGGATGCGCACGCCGGTGGCGTTGAACACAGCGTTGGCAATCGCTGCGGCAGTCGGAATGATCGCCGGCTCACCAATCCCACCACAATCGATGTTATTTTTCGCCCAGTATTGCTCGATGATGCTGACTTCAATCTCCGGCATCTCGCGCGAGCCAGCGATTTTGTATTCCTCCAGGTTGGGATTAACCATCAATCCCTTCTGGCGATCGAGAATACGATCTTCAAAAAGAGCGTAAGACATCCCTTGAATCACGCCGCCATTAATCTGGCTGGTGAGTGCCAGCGGATTGAGGGGCCGGCCGCAATCGTGCACAGCGACAATTTTTTCCACTTTGATTACGCCAGTCTCGGTATCGACGGCAACCTGCGCAAACTGCACGCCACCCAGACCACTCGGTCCGCGCGCTGGGCCTTGCGCGCCTTCCGGCGCGGGGAAATCTTCCAGCCGTTCGCCGGTGGCGGAAATCTGCTCGCCACTGATGCGCGAACACGCCGCCTTAAATGAAATCCCTTTGGTCGGATCTGCCTTCACAAAGATTTTGCCATCTTTCATCTCCATCCCATCGATGGAGCTGGCGCCCATGGATGGAGCCAACTGCGTGAGCAGTGATTTACGAAGCCGCCAGGCAGCGGTGTGAACAGAGGGAGACATCGAGCTGGTGGTCGACGATCCGCCTGATGGCGTGCCAGCGGGGAAATTGGTATCGCCGATCCGCATGGTGATATCGCTGGCCTGCAGTCCGAGTTCTTCGGCGACGATCTGCGCCAGCGCGGTGCGCGCCCCGCCACCGATATCCTGCACAGAGGACATCAACTCCACCGAGCCATCTCGGCTGATGCGCAATTGGCAATCCGCAGCGCGGGTGTATCCGCGGTACCAGGTGGAATTCGCCAAACCAATACCGCGCTTGATCGGCCCCGCATCCGAATTCGCCGGCTTGCGATTGGCCCAGGCGATTTTTTGCGCCCCCAATTTACGCTGCAGCGTACGCGCCGGATCGGGATCGATTTTATCCCGCAGCGCCAGCGGATCGATTTGCAGCTTCGCCGCTAGTTCATCAATCGCCTGTTCCAGCCCAAAAACGCCCGGCGGAAAACCCGGCGCGCGAAATGCCGACCCGGGACCCGCATTAATCAGAATATCCGAATCCTCTGTGTAAATATTCGGACACGGATACAACGTATGCACCGGCCCCGTAACGCCTGCCCCGCCACCTACGCCCGCCGAGCCGTAGCTAATCGACTGGATTGCCGTCAGCGTGCCATCTTTTTTCGCGCCGATTTTTATTTTCTGCGCGCTATTCGGGCGATTGCCCACGCACAGATGCTCCTGCTTGCGGTCGAGCATGAGCCAGACTGGCTTACCGATCTGCTTGGATAAATTCGCTGCAATTGCTCCGTAATGGCCTGCGCCAAATTTCGCACCAAATCCGCCGCCCATGAATTCCGTGATCACGCGCACCTGTGATTTGGGCACGCCCATCACGTCCGCCAACTCATCGCGCACAGTGTTCGTTCCCTGCGTGGAGGCATAAACCGTCAATCCATCCGGCTTCCAATCGGCAATCATCCCATGCGTCTCGAGCGCACAGTGCGTCTGCACCTGCGTGCGATATTCCGCTTCGATGGTGACCTCGGCTGCTTTAAAACCAGCGTCGATATCGCCGCGCTTCTTCGGATTGGGCCCGATCACATTCCCATTGTGCGGCCCGCCCGCTCCGCCGCCGCCTCCCGCGGTTGCCTTTGCATCATTTGCCGAGACGGTCACCTGCGGCGAGCCGGGCGCCTTGGCCTTTTCCATATCCACCACAAACGCTCGCTCGTCGATATCCAGTTTCACCGCGCGGGCAGCATCCATCGCCTGATGCAGATTTCCCGCCGCCACTGCCGCTATCGGTTGCCCCGCGTAGCGCACGCTCCCTTTCTCCAGAATATAAACGCCGACTACACCCGGCATTTTTTCTGCCGCTTTTGTGTCGATCGATTTGATCTTCCCGGCGGGCACGGGCGAGCAGACCATGTACGCATACACCATGCCCGGCAGGCGAACATCCGCACTATAACGCGCTGCCCCGGTGACTTTTAATTTTCCATCAATGCGCCGAGTCGGTTTGCCAATCACCGAAAGCTTCTCATTGATCGGCAGCGCCGGCGGCTGATCCGCTGGCGTTGCGCGGTTCACCGTTGTCAGATCTAACCCGACAATTCCAAATGGATATGCTACTTGCGTATCAGCCATGATCGATCCTGTCTAATAAAGCCGCTGATGGTATCAGCGGTTCCGTGGATGCCATCCACGGCTTTATTCACATCTTCTTCGCCGCCGCCAGCGTTGCATCGAATACCTTGGGATACGTTCCGCAGCGGCAGAGATTTCCACTGACGGCGGTCTGGACCTCCGCGAGCGACGGATTTTTATTTCGTTCCAGAAGCGCGGCGCAGCTCATAATCATGCCCGGCGTGCAGAAGCCGCACTGCATTGCATCGTGCTCGATGAATTCTTCCTGCACCGGATGCAGCTCATCGCCATGGGCTAAACCTTCGATAGTAGTGATCTGCTTTCCCTGGGCATCCAGCGCCAAGGTCATGCACGCAAGCTCCGGCGTGCCGTCGATCCACACCGTGCAGGCAGAGCACGACCCGCGATCGCAGACGATTTTGGTTCCGGTCATATCCACGTGATAGCGAAGCGCCTCGGCCAATGTAGTGCGTGGCTCCAGTGATATTTTTTTAACCTGCCCGTTGATAGTCAGCGAGACATTGACCATCCCCGGCCCAACTGTTTTTGGACCTGCAGCAGCGGCTTCTTCGGCCATCGCCGCGATCCCGCTATCCGCGATCGCTGCCCCGGCTGCGGCCAGACCCGCCCCTTTGAGAAATCCCCGGCGAGTTAATTGCTCCTGTGCCATGATTCGCCTCACTTTCTTGCCTCTTCACGCCTTCAAACTTTCACATCTTTTCTTCGCCTTCTCATAATCTTCCTGCGTATCCAGATCGATCCGAATTCCCGCATCATCCACGTCGACTATGTGAATGTTTTGTTCTCGCTCCATCATCCATGTTTTGAGCGTCGCATTGCCGGGCATTGAATGGATCGAATCTGCATAGGCACCCGGGATCAATACCGGATGACCCATTTTCCCATCATACCGTGGCCGCACGATTTTGTTGGGGTGAAAAATGCTGGCTTGAATGATTTGCGCAATGGTTCGCACATCGACAAACGGATGATCGACCAGCGCGATCATCATCGAATGGCATTTATCATTTATTGCAGCGACGCCAACCTTAACCGAAGAAATCATTCCTCCGTCGGCATAATCCGTATTGTAAACATATTCCCCTTGCGGCATTGCGGCATGAATCTCGCGATGGTGATGCCCCGTGACGATGATCTGCCTCTCAATCCCCGCTGCACGCAGATTCCCGCAAATCCGCTCCAGCGCGCTCTGGCCGCCAATATCCAGCAATGCCTTGCACCGCCCCATCCGCCCCGACCGCCCCGCTGCCAGAATCACTGCCGCGATGGAAGGCGATCCTGACTGCATAAATCATCGCCACGCCACAGCAAAGCTGCGGGATAAACTCCCCTCTATTTCAACACCGGCAAACCCTTGCGCTTTTCCTTCTGCACCTTTTCCCAACCTGATCCCAGTTCCCCAATCGGGTCCGGCGGGGCAACTTCAACTTTCTTCTCCCCCAACTTCGCTTCGCCGCGCTGCACCTTGGCCTGGAAATCCCGACACTGTGCGAGCAGAGCCGTCAGAATCTCTTCCTCCGGCACATTGGCGACCTTTTCCCCCTGCACATAAATAATCCCGCGCCGATCCCCCGCAAATATCGCGATATCCGCCCCCTCGCACTCGCCCGGCCCATTCACCACGCACCCCATCACCGCCACCTTGATCGGCAGCTGAATCTCCTCGGCTAACTGCTTTCTCACATCCTGCACAAGCTTGAACAAATCCACCTGAATCCGCCCGCACGTCGGACACGCAATCAACTCCGCGCCAATCCGCGTCCGCAATCCGAGGATGTACAGCAATTCCAATCCATCCTGCACTTCATAAATCGGATCATTCGCATACGAAATGCGGATCGTATCGCCGATCCCACTTGCCAGCAGATGTCCCAATGGCACCACACTACGAATCGTCCCTGTTTCTTTCGGCCCGGCATGGGTCACCCCCAGATGCAGCGGATAATCAAACCGCTCGCTGATCGCTTTATAAGCATCAATCACCAAAAGCGGATCAATCGACTTGGCTGAAATGCAGATGTCATGAAAATCCTGCTCGTGGAAAATATCCAGATATTCTTCGAGCTTGGTGATCATGATGGCCAGGAAATGGCCGTGCTTGTTGTTGGAGAAAACCCCGCCCAGTTCTTTCAATCGCCGCTGCTTATCTTTTCGTTCAACAATTGACCCTTCATTGACACCCACGCGAATCGGAATTTTTTTGGCCTTACACGCCTGAATCACGTCGATGACTTGCTTGCGATCATTGATATTGCCGGGATTCAGGCGAATTTTATGGATGCCAGCTTCAATGGCCTCGAGCGCCCGCTGAAAATGAAAATGCACATCCGCAACGATCGGCACGCGCACCTGCGGCAAAATCTCCTTCAACGCCGCAGTATCCTTCTTCTCCGGCACCGCCACCCGCACCACATCCGCCCCCGCCGCGTGCAGCTTATGAATTTCGGCCACGCACTTATCGATCTCGTACGTATACCCCGCCGTCATCGTCTGCACCGAAACCGGCGCATCTCCGCCAATCGATACAAATCCATGAGCTGCATCACCAAACGTAATTTTGCGTGTCGGACGTCGCTGAATCATTGCCCAAAATCGTAAGACAGACGCCATCCTTTATCAATCACTTTTCGAGACCTCGTGCAATGAATCTCAATAAATAGAAGATTTTCTCGCATTGCGGAGCAATATATTATCCTGAGCCTGTTTGCTTTATGGCGCAGCAGGTTCCGTACTTGCTGCAGCCGCCGCCGGCAACTCGCCGGAGCTTTGCAGTAGGGGCAGATTGTTTTTGGTCAGTACGTTAATACCGACGTATACCACCGGCGTAAGCTCTGCCGGGCCGCGCGGGATGCCTCGGGCTTCGTTGGCCAACACTTCGATGGTTTCGTAGCCACAGTGATAGGAATCCTGCAGGATCGAAGAATGGATCGTGCCCGCTTCCAGGGCAGCCTGCGTTTCGCTGCTGGCGTCAAAGCCGACGATCTGGAATTCGTCGGAATGTCGTCCGACTTTTTTGATGGCCTCGAGCGCTGCCGGTGCGCTATAACTGAAAAGTCCGATGATGCCTTTAACTTCCGGATGCGCCCGGAGGCCGGCCGCAATGGCATCGACCGCCTTTGCCGGAACGCCGCCGTCGGTGGCGGTGTAGACGATAGAAAATTTCGGGCCTTTCAACACTGCATTTAGCGGATCGGCAGGACGATTTCGATCAAACCCGCGCCCCAGGAGCTGGTCGATCACCCCCTGTCGGCGCTGGCTGCCATGCTGCATGCTCACGCTGCCCACGGAGATCAGCACCGGACCGCCGTTAGGCATCGCGTCCATCAACTCGCTGGCACAAATCTTTCCCGCAGCATAATTGTCAATGCCAACGAACCGCCTGCGCTGCGAGTCGGGCGCATCGGTATCAAACGTAACGATGGGGACTTTGCTCGCCGCTTCGTCCAGGATTGCTCGCTGGGCGATGGCGTCGTTCGGGCTGATCGCGATGCCATCCACGCCGGAATTGAGCGCGTCGCGAATGTGCTTTGTCTGAGCATCCACGGTTGGCTCGGACTTGATAATGGTCAGGTCAATATTGTTGTGGTCAGCATATTCCTGCGCGCCGCGAAGCAGCGGTTGCCAGAACGGATCCTGCGTCCAGGTGATCAGCGCCAGCTTGAGATGCCGGGGCTTTGTTTCACGGGCGTACTCAAAATAAATTCCTGCTGCGATCAGAAGCAGCAAAACCACTTCAAGAAAAAGACGCACTCCCACGGAAGACCGCCGCTGGGGTGAGGTAGAATCCGCCATATTTTTCTCCGTCAGCAAAAACGCGAGATGAGATTTCCGCCAATCGCCATTTATTAAATAGCGATGATCAAAATATCGTACCACATTTCGCAGGCCAAAAACTAGAACCTGTTTCAAAACCTATCGCACGATAAATTCGCGCAATGGAAACAGTTATGATTAAATGTGACATGGAAAGGAGTCTTTTTCATGTCACGACACGATTCTGAACTCACGGATGAGCAGTGGAAAAAGATTGAGC
>DASXDR010000190.1:0-40271 GCA_036490535.1 Tepidisphaeraceae bacterium
CTCAATCTTTTTCCACTGCTCATCCGTGAGTTCAGAATCGTGTCGTGACATGAAAAAGACTCCTTTCCATGTCACATTTAATCATAACTGTTTCCATTGCGCGAATTTATCGTGCGATAGGTTTTGAAACAGGTTCTAGTAAATACCGCTGAATGTATTATAATTACGCCCATGCCCGTATGGGTTGGCCGTCTTTTATCCCTGCTCACCGCCATTTTGATGCTGGCGGTATTTGCCATTGCTGCAATGCCCAACGGTCATGCATTCCTCGGTAACCACTCACAATGGATTTTCCAGAAAGATTATTTATCCGGCGCAGGTTTTTATCTCAGCTACCATCCTCGCAAATATACAAGAATGGACTTCGAGATGTATTTGCCGCGCACTTATGTGCCATTTGCGCTGCTTATGGGGATTGCGATTATTCCTGGAATAGCAGGGATAATTTGCGAGGATAAAGGTTGGATTCGGAAGGCACCTGTTCAGATCAAGCCAGGATTTATGCGTTGCGCGACATTCATTGCTCGATTAGTTTTCTGTCTGTCGATTTGGCTATGGTTTATTCCGTCATACTTTTCTTTGCGAGCTTCCCTTGGCCAGCGGATAAAATCGCCGCCTGGGTCTGGATTGGCACGCTTCCAACCATCGCGATCATGGGAGCATTTGTTCCTTCATCATTGGTACGCCAGCGGCGAGTAGTGGAACGAGCGTACTGGATTTTAGTCGCAAACATATGCGTTTTCGGCTTCCTGGGAATCATGCAATGAAGCTTCGCGTGCGGCTTTTATCTAGCCGCAATCGGAAACGCGAAGACGGTGCCGCTCATGGAGCTGATATACACTTGTGCGTCGTCTACGGCCGGTGAACAAAGAACGTGGCCGGGACCGAGGGAGTATTGCCAATCGATTTTTCCGGTTGTGGCGTCGACGCGGTTGAAGATGCCATCGACGCTGGCGATGAATACAGAGCCGTTGGAGTAGGCGAAGGTGGAATCGTAAATGTCGCTGCCCGTGTGGTTTTGCCAGAGAATTTCGCCGGTGTCAGCGTTGGCGGCAAAGATGTTGCCGTCGGTCGAAATCGCGTCGTAGACGAGGTCTGCGTGATAAAGGGGGCCCGAATAGCCGAGATTTTTCTGATCGATTTGCCAGAGGGGTTTGCCGTCCACAATCTGAAGCGCGTGGAGAATGCCGTCATCGCTGGTAACGAAGACTTTGCCGTCGCCAACGCACGGAGCGCCGATGGCGGGAGAATAAGGGAATTCGACGTCGCCGGTTTTTTTATTGCGGCCACAAATGTCGGTCCAGAGGGTTTGACCGGTGAGTGCGTCGAGGCAGCGAACGTGGTTGTCCCAGCCGGCGATGAAGAAATGCGTGCCGTCGGTGGCGGCGTTGGATTGGTACATCCCGTCAACGTGGCTGGTCCATTTTTCGGCTCCCGTGGTTGCGTCAAGGCCGTAGACGGTTTTGTCGGTGGAGACGATTTCGACGATGCCGTGGGCGACGGCGGGGCCGGCAAGGATGGAGGCTTGCGTTTGGTGGTGCCAGAGTTCTTTGCCGGTGGAGGTGTCGATGGCGTAGAGGTTGTGATCGACGGAGCCGACGTAGAGGGTGTTGCCGCTAACGAAGGGTGTGGAGAAGAGCGAGCCATGGGTGTGGAATTTCCAGGTGATGTTGCCGGTCTGGGGGTTCAGGTGGAAAAGATCGCCGGACATGGTGGAGACGTAGAGGGCGTCGCGATTACGGACGAGGTGAGAGAGGACGGCGGAACCGAGATTGGTTTGCCAGAGAGGCTTTGGTGTGCCGGGGAGTACAACAATTAAATCGGTAGATTTTTCGTAGACTCGCCCATCAGGGAGGGTGGCTTGAACGGTTACTTGGTGATGGCCTGCGCAGAGAGGGAGATTTTCGGTGTGCGACGGGCCGGGGACGGCCCGGCTCTCTGTCGAAGTCGAAGGGTTGCTGATATCCAGGGGTTGGTAGGGATTCTGGTCGATGCGCCAGGCGAAAGTGGATTGAGCGGGGAGATTGCCGGAATCAACTTTGATTTGAGGTTGGTCGTTGGTGCGCGTTACATCAGCCGACCATTTCGGCTCAGGTTGCGGAGCAAGAGGAATATCGATGATGTGCGACCAGACAACGGATCGGTGATAGGAATGAACTTTCTCGTTGAGCAATTCTTTATTGGGATTGGGCTTGCCCCAATGGCGGCGGGTCAAATGCATGATGCCGTGCGTGGTATCGACGTCAATCAGGGTGTAAGAGCCGTCGTAAAGCGCGCCGGTCATGATTGCGGTTACGCCGTCGATGTTCCACAGGAGATTCTGGTGGCCGTGGCCCAGGAGCCATAGCCGCATGTTGTATGGCTTAACGATGTCGAGTAGCGCCTGTTGATTATCCACCATCATTGGATCGCGGCCGATCCAGTGGTGAAAGCCGATGATCAGCGGCGTGGTATTGGAAATCTTCGCCAGATCTTTCTGCAGCCAATCCAATTCCGCCTGATCGATATGGCCCCAATGCTCCAAGAGCACGGTTGAATCGAGCGTGACGAAATGGATGCCCTGGTAATCCCAGCTTTGCCAGAGCGGCTGATGCGTGCCGCGGATATAGCCTTCTTTACCTAGCGGGTTCCAGCGTTGATCGTGGTTGCCCATGGCGCCGTAGACTCGAATGCTGGGGAGATCGTCGGCGATGCACTTTCGCCAGGTGGCGTATTCGCTGGCCAAGCCGTGGTCCGCGAGATCGCCGGTGTCGACGATGAAAGCGGGCTGGGGGTTGAGACGGGCCATCTCTTTCCAACAAGTGGTGTCGACGGGGATGTGGGAATCGTTGCCGGTGGGGGAATTCACATGCGGATCGCTTTCATGAATGAAGCGAAAATCGGCGTGAGCGAAACTCGAGAAGAAAATGCAGAAGAGAATTAACCACGAATGGGCGCGAATCTTCACGAAGAAATCTCCAATCTTAATATTTAGCGGCGCGTCCGCAGGACCGCACTGAGGGCGCGGTATCCCGCGCGGTCCTGCGGACGCGCCGCTAAATATTACGTGTTGAACGGTTATTATTATTCGTGTGCATTCGTGTCCATTCGTGGCTCAAGAATCAGGTGCGCAAAGTTGCTCCGAGATCGCGATTAGCGGCTTCGATGACTTTTTGGACGGAAGATTCGACTTGCTCGGCAGTGAGGGTGGTGCTGGGGGAGCGGAAGATCAGGGTGATGGTGATGGATTTCTGGCCCTTCTCCAGTGGTTTGCCGCGATAGGTGGTGATGTATTCGAGGTCTTCCATCATCTCGGGCTTCAGGGAGCGCACGAGCGAATCGATCTGCTGATAGGCGACTTTTTCGGCGACAACCAGCGAGAGATCGCGGCGGACGGCAGGGAAGCGAGGCAGGGCATTGAGCTTGGTTTCGGTGGCCATGCCAGCGAGCAAGGTGGCAAGATCCAACTGAGCAGCGCACGGGGAGGTGCGCAAGTCAATTTTGCTGATCACCGCAGAATCGACGCGGCCGATTTGGCCGATGGGTTTATCATCCCAGTGAATCATGCCCGCGGCACCAGAGGCAAAACCCGGAGAAGCAGCCGGCTCGATGCGAATGGGTTTGTGGTGATCCAGTTTGGTCAGGAGAGATTCGACGGCGCCGCGCACCTCGCGGTAATCAGAGGAGCCAACCAGAGCGAGCTGGCGGTTTTCGATTACGCCATTTTCGCCGAGCCAGAAGACGGAACCGATCTCGAATAACTTGGCGTTGGCAGTACCAGCAGTTTCGTTATGGCGAACGGATTCGAGCAGGCCGGGGAGAAGTGAGGGGCGAAGTTGGCCGTCGGCTTTACGAACGGAGTGCTCGGCGCGGGGCAGGCCCTTGGCCTCGCGGGGAAGAAAATCGGTGGCCAGGTTATCCGCGACCCAGGAGAAGGTGACCGCTTCGAAATAGCCGGCGGCTACCAGTGCCGTGCGGATGGAATCGATGGTTTGTAAATCTTTTTGTGGCGGGGTGAGACGAATAGAGATTTCGCTGCGCGTGGGAATTTTGTCATAGCCGAGCGTGCGGGCGATTTCTTCGATGAGATCGACTTCGATGTTCAGATCAAGCCGCCAGGAGGGGATTTGGCAGACGATGCGGTCATTCTGGATTTGCGGGGAAAGATATTGGCGATTCAGCGCATTGAGAATTTGCTCCTGAGAAAATTTCACGCCGAGCAGGCGTTCGACCTGACCAAGCCGCAGCTCCACTTTTTTGGGCGCGTAGCCGGTGGCTCCATCCTGGAGAATTTCTGGGGAGAGCTCGCCGCTAGCAATTTGGACGATTAGATCGGCGGCGCGATGGGCGGCTTCGATGGGGAGAAGTGGATCAATGCCGCGCTCGAAGCGATAGCTGGAATCGCTTTTCATGGTTAGGGCGCGCGCGGTACTGCGGATGGAGAGCGGATCGAAGCGGGCGGATTCGAGGAGGATATTCGTTGTGCCATCGCTGACTTCGGTATCTTTGCCGCCCATTACGCCAGCCAAGGCGACGGGGCGGTCGGCATCGCCGATGACAAGCATCGTGGGTTCGAGCTTGCGGTCGTGACCATCAATGCTGGTGATTTTTTCGTTTGCAGCGGCGCGGCGGATGATGATTTTCTGGCCGTGCAGTTTATCCAGATCAAAAGCGTGCAGGGGTTGGCCCAATTCGAACATTACATAGTTTGTAACGTCCACTACATTGTTAATGGGGCGGAGGCCCAAAGCGAGCAGGCGCTTTTGCAGCCAGTCGGGGCTGGGGCGGATTTTTACGTTGCGGATGATGCGGGCTACGTAATGGGGGCAAAGGTCGGGGGCGTCGATAGAAATTTTGAAGTTATCAGCAGATTTTGAAGCTGGTTGAGCCGGGGCGTCCTCGCCCCGCAATTCCGGGCCAGGGACGGCCCGGCTCTCCTCGCCGGTAAGTGCACTTAATTCCCGTGCTACTCCGCGATGGGAGAGGCAGTCGCCGCGGTTGCTGGTGACTTCTACGTCGAGCACGCTGTCGTCGCCGAGGCGTTCGATGCCTTCGACGGGGAAGCCGCCGTTCATGAGGGCGTCGGCGGCTTGCTCAGCAGTAGTTCCCTTGCCAATATATTCTTCGAGCCATTGCAGCGAGATTTTCATCGAGCCTAGAATATCGCACCACGATGAAACAACTTCAACAGAGTTCGCCACAGGAACAGATGATTCAACAACAGGTGATCGATCGCGGGATCGAGGATGCCAAGGTGATCGAGGCACTGCGCCGGGTGCCGCGCGAGCCGTTTTTTCCCAAGGAAGATCGCAATAGTGCTTATGCGGATCGCGCTTCGCCGATCGGGCATGGGCAGACGATTTCGCAGCCTTATATTGTGGCGCTGATGACCAGCCGACTGGCGGTCGAACCACATCATCGCGTTCTGGAGATTGGCACGGGATCGGGATATCAGGCGGCAGTGCTGGGGCAACTGGCGCAGGAGGTTTACAGTATCGAACGCGTGAAGCCGCTGCTGGATGCGGCATTTGAGCGGATTCTGGATCTGGGGGTGCGCAATGTGCATTTCCGCCTTGGCGATGGAACGTTGGGATGGGCAGAAGCGGGACCGTTTGATCGGATAATCATTACAGCTGGCGCGCCGGAGCTTCCGCGGCAATTGCTACTTTCGCAATTAAAAGACGGCGGCCTGGCGGTATTGCCGGCGGGGCCGCTGGATAAGCAGCAACTGTTATTGGTCAGGCGAGTTGGCAATGAGCTGCGAATGGAAGAAATCGTGCCGTGCCGGTTTGTGAAATTGATTGGTGCGGAGGGCTGGTCGGAATAGTCATTAGTTCTGTCACGTTTCACGTTTTACGTTTCAGCAAGATATAAAACGTGAAGACGTGAAACGTGATGAATAAAGCGGTGACTGATCTTTCCTGTATTTCCGGCATCGGTCCGGCTCGGCTCTCAGCGCTTAAGTCGCTGGGAATCCATTCGGTTTCCGATCTGCTGGAATATTTTCCCCGTGATTACCGGGCGGAATCGGCGGAGAAGAAAATTTCTGATCTGGGCGGGGAAGCGATTCAACAAACGCGCGGGAATGTGGTGGCAGTGAATTATATTCCAGCCCGACCGCGGCCGCGGTTTGAAGCGACGCTGGAAGATGAAACCGGCAAATGCGCGCTGACCTGGTTCAATGCCCAATATCTCCGCAGGTCAATTCATCCGGGGGCTTACTTGCGTGTGAAAGGGAAGGTACAGTTTTTTCGGGGGATCCCGCAATTCGTGCAGCCCAAGTGGGAGCCGATCGATGCAGCTACACCGTCTAATACAGATTCGAAATTTCATGCGGTTTATCCCGCCAGTGAGCGGATGCCATCGGATGTGATCGCGCGGATTATTGAAGAGGCGATGCCGCTGGCGCTGCCGGAGATTGAGGAATGGTTTGATGGTGATTTGCTGAATCGGCATGGATTGCCAGGGCGGCGGGAAGCGTTTGAGAAGATTCACCTGCCGAGAAATATTGCCGAAGCGATGCGGGCACGGCGGCGATTGGTGTATGACGAATTGATGTTGATGCAGATCGGACTGGGAATCGCTAAAAAAGTGCGTGATAAGCGATTGGCTGCTCCCATTTTGAAATTCGACAAACTGCTGGATCAGCGCATTCGGCAACGATTTCCATTTGTTCTCACAGCGGGGCAGCAAAATGCGATTTATGATGTGCTGCGCGATCTGGCTTCGGGGCAACCGATGAATCGGTTGCTGCAAGGGGACGTAGGCAGCGGCAAAACGAGCGTGGCGCTGTATGCGATGCTGGTAGCAGTGGCGAATAAAATGCAGGCGGCGATTCTCGCTCCCACCGAGGTGCTAGCGGAGCAGCATTTTCTGACGCTGCGAAATCTGCTCAAAGATTCCAACGTTCGCATTGAGCTGTTTACTCATCGCACCAAAGCGAATTCCGCCAAAAAGAAAACCGGAGGTGGCACTTCTGTGCCACTGAATGCAAACCTTGGGGTTTTTGGCCAGCATCTCCCTCAAACCTTGCTCAAGGATTTATCTAACGGCCAAATCCACATCGCCATCGGCACGCAGGCGTTGATTCAGGAAGATATCGAATTCGCCAATCTCGGGCTGGTCGTCGTTGATGAGCAGCATCGCCTCGGCGTGCGGCAGCGCGCAGTCCTCAAAAGCAAAGGGCTTTCGCCGCACTATCTGGTAATGACGGCCACGCCAATCCCGCGCACGCTGGCGCTGTCGTATTTCGCGGATTTCGATGTTTCGACGATTGATGAACTTCCGCCGGGCAGGCAGCCGATTCATACGAAGTGGATTCGCTCGTCGGCCGCTAGCCAGGCGTATCAGTTCATTCGCGAGGAAATCGCCAATGGGCGGCAGGCTTATATTGTGCTGCCGCAAATCGATGAGAGCAGCGAAGATTCTGCCAAATCGGTCGTCAAAGAGTTTGAGCGGTTATCCAAGGGGCCGTTATCGGATTGCCGGTTGGCGATGCTGCATGGCCAGATGTCGCCGGATGAAAAACAGGCGGTCATGGAAAATTTCCGGGATCGCAAAACGGATGTGCTGGTTGCCACGACGGTGATTGAGGTGGGTATTGACGTGCCGAATGCGACGGTGATTTTGATCGATAATGCCGAGCGGTTTGGGTTGTCACAATTGCATCAGCTGCGCGGGCGTGTGGGTCGCGGAGAGCATCTTTCGCACTGTATTTTGATTTCGGATGCAGATAGCGACGAAGCCCGGGAACGGCTGAATGCCATGACCAAAACCACGAGCGGGTTTGAGATTGCGGAGATGGATTTGAAGCTGCGCGGACCTGGGGAGTTTTTCGGAACGCGCCAGCATGGGCTGCCGGAATTTAAGCTCGCGGATATCACGCAGGAGATGGAGTTGCTATCGCAGGCAAAATCCGATGCTGCGGAGATTCTTGAAGCGGATCCACGCTTGCAGAATCATTCAGCGTTGCGTGCGGCGATCAAACGGCAATTGGGCGAAGTAGCGCTATCGCAAATTGGGTAGGGTCTGAGCTAGCAGACTCTTCACCCTCCTCTTGTACTCCGGGGGAGGGCAGGGAGTGGGGGTAACTTAGAACTCAGAACTCAGAACTAAATTTCAACCCCCTCCCTACCCCTCCCCCTGTGTACAAGGCGAGGGAACCGGTCGAGCATTGCCTGCGATCAGCCCTTACAATCTCCCACGCATGAACCTTTTGCTCATCGGCTATCGCGGCAGTGGTAAGACCACCGTCGGCAAAATCCTCGCTACTCGTCTGGCCATGGGATTTCGTGATAGCGATGAAGAAATCGTCCGCCGGGCGGGAATGGATATCGCCAGCATTTTCGCTCAGCATAGCGAAGCGAAATTTCGCGACCTTGAATCGGAAGTCCTGGCCGATCTTCTCAAGCACGACAATCAAATTATTTCACTCGGCGGAGGCGTAGTCGTTCGCCCGCAAAATCGCGTGGCGATACAAACAGCTAAAAATACCAAAACTTTTTTTCTCAACTGCGACCCTCACATTCTGCACCAGCGGATTGCCGCTGATAAAAAAACTGCTGCTCATCGGCCTGCTTTAACTTCATTCGCCGGCGCGATTGCGGAAGTAGAACATTTGCTGCAGCAGCGTTTGCCCTGGTATCGCGAAGTGATGGATTTTGAAATTGATGGGAGCCAATTGGCGCCGGAGCAAATTGCCAGCCGCATCATTGAATTGTGCCAACCGAGCGATCGCGCCGATAAAAGAGCCTAGATATGCCAATTGCCACCCATCTTTTTTTCCTTTTCTGTCTCGGCGCCTGTGTCGGATCATTTTTGAACGTGGTGGTCTGGCGGTTGCCGCGCGGGCAATCGCTGGTTTTCCCGCCCTCGCGCTGTCCCACGTGCGAGCATCGGCTGGCTTGGTATGACAACGTCCCGATTTTCGGGTGGATTTTCCTGGCGGGTAAATGCCGGTATTGCAAAGAAAGAATCTCGCCGCGCTATCCGATTGTCGAGCTGATTACCGCGCTCCTTTTCGTTGGATGTTATTTGCTGCTCTTTGTCATGCAGATTGGTCCGGGTGCGTCGACTGATTCGTTTGTCCCTGATCCGAGCGGCGGGGTAATGCTGCGAGGGCTGAATCCCTTTGACCATTGGCCTTTACTGCTGCTGTATCTCACGACCATTTGCTGCTTGCTCGCAGCCAGCCTGATCGATCTGGAATTGTTCGTGATTCCGCTGGAAATTCCCTATTTCCTGGCGCTCGTCGCGATCGTCATTCATGCTCTGGCGGATCATCCGACCGTGCCGGGTGCGCTGAATCTTTCTACACCGCTGGCGGCTTTGTCGGCGGGAGCATTTCTTGGATTAATTCTTTCCATCGTGCTCTGGGCTTTGAAGATTTTCCCCACCAGCTTCGCCGAGGGCGAGCCGATGCTGGAGGTTGACAAAGATCTGATCACGGACAAATCGCAGATGCCGCCGGAATATTCGCCGGCGCAGATTCGTTTTGAGATCGGCAAGGAGATGTTGTTTCTTACACCGCCTCTTATTCTCGGCGCACTGGCCTTTTTGCTCTATCAAAATCTGCCAGCAGTTCATGCTTATGCCGATCAACTCGCACGCCATGATTGGCTAACCGGGCTTCTGGGTTCCTTGCTGGGCGCGATGGTCGGCGGATTTACCGTCTGGCTGACGCGCATCTTCGGCACGCTCGGCTTTGGGCGCGTGGCGATGGGCTTGGGGGATGTGCACCTGATGTTTGGCGTCGGAGCAGTGATCGGGGCGGCTGCTGCGGTTGTGGCGTTCTTCGTCGCTCCGTTCTTTGGATTACTCATCGCGCTCTATTTTTTAATCACCGGCAAACGTCGCGAGGTTCCCTATGGGCCCTATCTTTCCCTGGGCACCATTTGCGTTATGTTCTTTTATGCCAATATCTTGCGGTTCATTGGATGGATGTGAATAAAAGTTGACTCCGCTGCATTTGCATCGAATACTTGGGGACTTAAAGGAGAGGCTAGAAGAAAATGCAGAAGAAGATTCTCTGGGCCGTAGCAGGCATTTTGGCGTTTCAATCAGCGACGTGGGCTAACGGAATCTTGGGGGTTGCGCAGGATTACAACGCGTTCATCTTTGGGAATATGAACCAGAGTTCTGATTCTGAAGGCGCCTTGGCCGTCGGCGGAAATCTTACACTCACCAGCTATTCCGTTGCTTCAAGCCTCGGCAATACGGGCACGCACCTGGTCGTTGGCAAAAACCTGACCATGATCACCGGCGGCTCGGTGAATGGCGATTCTTACATCGGCGGGGATGCAAGCTTCGGTGTCGTTGCGCCCACTGGCAATGTTTATGATGTGGGGAACTACAGCAGCTTCGTCGATCCGACGGGCACAGTTTATTATGGCAAATCCTTTAGTGCGCCCAGCTGGGTCAAGCCGGCTGTTAAAGATACCAGCATCACGTTGCCGGTTGATTTCAACCAGGCACAGACCGATTTGACCACTACTTCGAAATATCTCAATGGGCTAACCAATACCGGAACCTATGTCGATAGCTTCGGCGCACTTACGTTCACCGGAAGCGTTGATGGCTTGAACGTGTTCTCGATCAGCGCCAGTGAGCTTGCTGCCGGTTCCGAGATTCACATCAATATCCCCAGCAATGGCTTTGCGATTGTAAATGTCACTGGCGCGACTTCCGTCACGCTGCCGAATGTCGGTTTCTGGCTCAACTCCGCTGATGTGCTCTGGAATCTATATGATTTCAGCAGCATCACCATGGGCTCATTCGATGGATCCATTTTGGCTCCATCGGCGGCGGTTAGTTTCCCTAGCGGCGATCTGAATGGAACCCTCGTCGCAGCAAGCCTGGACGACACCGTTAATGGCGGAAGCGGCGAGCTGCATAATGTGCCCTTCACGTATAACATTCCGGTGCTGACTGGGGCGCCGCCCACGACAGTTCCACTCCCGCCCAGCGTTATTGCTGGAGGCGCTTTGTTGGGAATTCTCGGATTGGTCAAGCTCCGCAAACGCCGTCGCGATTCGCTGTAATCTCATTTATAACAGGCAATTAAGTTAGATAAACTATTTCCATCTCCCAGGCGGCTTTAGCTTGTCGTAGCGGCATGGATTGAATATACTTGCTGAACTCTACCCAAGCTGGAGAAGTTTTGTGATTGTTGTAATGAATTCCGGGGCCTCACAGGCCGCCATTGATCGCGTTGTCGAAGAGATTAAGCGCATGGGAGCGACCCCGCACCTGTCGCAGGGGCAATTCCGCACGGTGATCGGCGCGGTCGGCGATGAAGTAAAACTGGACCAGAATCATCTGGCTTCGCTGGATGGCGTGCAGGAAGTCGTACCGATCATGAAGCCTTACAAACTGGCTTCACGCGAATTTCATAATGAAGATTCCGTCGTCGAAATCGGCGGCGGAAGCGTTCCGAAGATTAAATGCGGCGGCAAGCACGCAGTTTCTATCGCTGGACCCTGTGCGGTCGAAAATGAGCAAATGCTCAATCGCATTGCCAAAGAAGTCCAGGACGGCGGCGCCACCGTCCTTCGCGGCGGAGCATTCAAGCCGCGCACCAGCCCTTATTCCTTCCAAGGCCATGGCGAAACCGCCCTCAAATGGATGCGCTCTTGCGGCGACGAGCTCGGCATGCCCATCTGCACCGAAGTGATGGACACTCGCCAGGTTGAATTGATCGAGCGTTATACCGATGCGTTTCAGATCGGCGCTCGCAACATGCAGAATTTTGACCTGCTGCGCGAAGTGGGAAAAACGCGCAAGCCCGTTCTCCTCAAACGCGGCCTAGCTGCCACCGTCAAAGATTGGCTGCTCTCCGCTGAATACATCCTCTCCCAAGGCAATCGCGGCGTGATTCTCTGCGAGCGTGGCATCAAAACCTTTGAAGATTCCGCCCGCTACACTCTCGACATCACCAGTATCCCGGTCGCCAAGCAATGGTCGCACCTGCCGATCATCATCGATCCCTCGCATTGCTGCGGAAAGCGCGAGTGGGTTGGCTCTGTGGCGAGAGCCGGCATGGCCGCCGGCGCCGACGGCACGATCATCGAATGCCACTACAACCCGGCCGAAGCCCAATGCGATGGGCCGCAGGCACTCTTGCCACAGGTATTCAAGGAATTGATGGGCCAACTCCGACAGATCGCAGCGATAGTTGGCAAGGAATTCGCCGAAGTTGGCGAAATGGCACAGGCATGAAGAACATTAACCACAGATGGGCACAGACGAACACAGATAAATGCATTTGATTTTTTCTTATCTGTGTTCATCCGTGCCCATCTGTGGTTAATTAGAATTTGGAATTTATGCGTACTAAATTTGTCGCTGGCAACTGGAAGATGAACACGAACAAGGCTTCAGCCATTGATCTGGCTAAAGCCGTGGCCAAGGCGGTTCCCGCTGGCGTGGAAGCCGGCGTGGCCGTGCCGTTTGTTTATCTTGATGCCGTCGGCCAAGCCATCAAAGGCTCATCCCTCAAGCTGGGTGCTCAAGATGCTTATTTTGAAAAGAACGGCGCTTTCACCGGAGAAATCTCCGTCGAAATGCTCAAAGACCTCGGCGTGCAATTCTGCCTGACCGGGCACTCCGAACGCCGCCATGTGTTGCATGAGCCTTCGGAACTGGTCGCCAAAAAAGCGGCGGCAATTTACGCCGGTGGCCTCACACTCATCCACTGCGTCGGCGAAAAGCTCAACGAGCGCGATGCCGGGCAAACACTCGAAGTCGTTCAGAAACAGTTGAATGAACTAACCAGCACGATCCAGGATCCGCAGCGTTTGGTTATCGCTTACGAACCCGTCTGGGCCATCGGCACCGGCCGCAACGCTACCGACGCCCAGGCTCAGGAAGTTCACGCTTTTATCCGCCAATCCCTCTCCGAAACCTGGAACAAAGATTTCGCCGACCGCGTACGCATCCAATACGGCGGCTCCATGAAACCCGACAATGCCAAGGGTCTGCTCTCCCAAAAAGACGTCGACGGCGGCCTGATCGGCGGAGCGGCTCTCAAACCCGAAACCTTCTTACCAATCCTTCAGGCAGCAATTTAATTTTTTCTAGTCTCTAGCCTCCAGAACCATGCAAACCACAATGTACATCCTGATGGTGTTTTTTGTCTTCATCTGCCTGATTCTGACCCTGCTGATCCTGGTTCAGAAGGGTCGCGGCGGCGGCCTGAGCGGCGCCTTCGGCGGTGGCGGTGGAGGCAATACTGCTTTCGGCGCCAAAACCGGCGACATGCTCACTTGGGCTACCAGCGTTATCTTTGGCATTTTCCTTCTGATTGCGATCGTGTTGAACCTGCTGGCTAATCACATGCAAGCGACCCGCACTGCAGTGGCGCCCGTCGCGCCATCCGCCCCGGTGAGTACCACGCCCGCGAATCCCTCGCCCGTGAATGCTGCACCAGTCGCCCCATCAGCAGCCCCAAATACCGCTCCGGTGAATACTGCTCCTGTTACGACACCCGCCACTTCATCCCAACTGACCGCCCCTGCAACATCGCAGCCGTAGAAAGTTTGACGCATGATCATTTCCATGACTGGCTTTGGTGACGCCTCCGGCGAAAGTGAAGGAACGCACTACGCCGTTGAAATCCGCTCGCTGAACAACCGCTTCTTCAAAGCTTCCATCAAATTGCCGGAATTTGTCTCGGGCCTGGAGCCGGAACTGGAATCCATGCTCCGCGACAAGCTCGGACGCGGCTCGATCACCTACATCCTCAAAATCCGCACGGATAGCGCCGAAGCGGCCTATCACATTAACACGCAGGCACTGACCGCTTATTTGCAGCAATTGGAAGGTGTCAAAAACCCCAATGGTTCGCTCAAAATCGACTTGGGCGCTTTGCTGGCCCTCCCTGGAGTTTGCCAGGAGCCTCGCGATGAAACCGATGAAATCGAACGCCATGGGCCCGCTATCCGCGAGCTCTCCGCCAAAGCCATCACCAAGCTCGCCGCCATGCGACAGCGTGAAGGCGAGGCACTATTTGCCGATCTGATGAAACACGCCGGCGTGATTTCCGCCAGCCTCAAGGAAATCGCCACCCGCGCCCCGCACGTAATCAACGACTACCACAAACGGCTCAGCCAGCGCGTGAACGAATTGGTTTCAAAAGCAGAACTGAAAGTGAATGAGCAAGATTTATTGCGCGAAGTAGCCGTCTTCGCTGAGCGTGCCGATATTTCCGAAGAAATCCAGCGGCTCAGCACGCACCTGGAAGTTTTCGAGCAATCCTGCCGCCACGGCGAGCACGCCGGTCGCAAGCTCGATTTCATCACCCAGGAAATGCTCCGCGAAGCCAACACGATCGCTTCCAAGGCCAACGACGCCACGATCGCCCGTCACATTGTTGAAATCAAAGGCTCGATCGACCGCCTCAAGGAACAGGTCCAGAACGTCGAATAATACCGAATGTCTCCGCAGCGCAGTCATCCCGGCATCCTCATCGTCCTCTGCGGCCCCAGCGGCGTCGGCAAAAGCACGATTTCGCGCCGATTGGCCAAAGAAGTGAACCTCGAATACACCGTTTCCGCAACAACTCGCCCTAAACGCCCCGGCGATGACGATAAAAAAACCTACGAGCATATTACCGACGAGGAATTTCATCGCAGGCTGGATAACGACGAATTTCTCGAATACGCCCAGGTTTACGACGAATATTACGGCACCCCCAAGCACCCGGCCTTGGATCATCTAGCCGCCGGCCGCGATGTATTGCTGGAAATTGACGTCCAGGGCGCCCTTCAGGTGCGGTTTGAATACCCCGATGCACTATTGATCTTTATTGTTCCGCCTGACGAGCATACACTTCTGCAGCGGCTAACCGACCGCGGCAGGGATTCGCAGGCGGATATTTCCAAGCGATTCCGTGCCGCCAAGCGGGAAATCCACATGGCGCGAGGTTCCAGAGCCTTTGATTACATCGTAATCAATGACGACCTGGACCGTGCCGTGCAGGAAATTATGAAGATCATCCGTCACAAGCGCGCCGGCGGAATCTAAAAGTCGCTTGCCGTTTAGCCATTAAAAATACAGGAGCAAACTATGATTGAAGCACTCAAGTCCGATGAAATTGTCAAGAAAATGGGTGGCCGGTTTAAACTCACCGCCCTGATCCAGAAGCGTATGTTCGAACTCATGGATGGCGCGCGCCCACTGATCGAGCGCACCGATAACATGACCGACCTCGAAGTGGTGATTCAGGAAATCCTCCAGAACAAAATCACCATCGACTTCGAAGCCAGCGGAATCGCCAAACCATAAATAAAGCCGCCGATGGCATCGGCGGTTCTGGCCGGACCTCCGCAGGCACCCTCTGCGGTTCTATTCATGGCCTCCGACTCAGCATCTTCGCCCCTCGCTAAACGCCAAATCATCGTCGGCGTTTGCGGCGGTATCGCCGCGTATAAATCCGCTGACTTGGTTTCCAAGCTCGTCCAATCCGGCGCGGGCGTTACCGTCTGCATGACGAATGATGCGCAAAAATTCGTTCAGCCCCTCACCTTCGAAGCCCTGAGCGGCAAAAAAGTCCGCACGGAAATATTTGACTTGGCCGACTCTTCCGATCCCCAACACATCGCTCTCACCGAGCAATCCGATCTTTTCATCATCGCCCCCGCGACGGCTCACACGATCGCGAAAATCGCCCATGGTTTTTGCGATGACATTATCTCTTTGCTAGCGATCGCCGCCGCCTGCCCCATCCTGCTCGCTCCCGCCATGAACAACCACATGTGGGAAAACCCGATCGCGCAGGAGAACGTGAAAAAACTATCCGCGAACAAGAATTATCATTTAATCGGCCCCGACGAAGGCTGGCTCGCCTGCCGCAACACCGGCCCCGGTCGAATGTCCGAACCCACCAAGATTCTCGAAGAAGCCCAGCGCCTGCTCAACAAATGATTCGATTCTTTTAATCGTCCGTCGGTAACAGCACCGCATCATACGCATTCGCTGGCGATGCCACCACTTGTCGATCCTGCGTTGTATAAATATTATCCTGAGCAATCCCCGCGAAAGCGGTTTTGAACCACGTTACGTGCCCGTCGGCGAACAACACGTTCTGTCCATCCCGCTCATGGTTTTCACTGTTCGCTCCTTCCTGCTGGCTCGATGGGGATGTGGGCGTGGGATCAAACAGATCATCACCCGGATCCATCGTCCCCGGATTGATGTCGCCTGCGATCGGAAAATCGCTGCGCAAATGATTGGTTAATTGATATCCACTGTGCGCTGCTGCCGTGCTCGGATATGGATTGGCAAACGAGTATCCCAGATTGATCTTGTAATTCGGAAAATTCGCATGTGTCATCGGATCACTCATATCCGGCTGATATTTAAACACATCGTCATACGGACAAACCAAGATTTTCCCCGGCAATTTCTCTACGCGACGCAGCAGATACACCGCCGCCGTCACATCATTTGCAGCCGGCCCATTGATCGCGAACGAATCGGTCGCATTGCTGCCCGTCCCGAACACGGGCGGCGCATCTGGCACATAGGTCGTGCGCGGGAATTCTCCCCGATTGTCATTTTCGTACATCCAAACCGTCTGCCCGATCTGCCGCAGGTTGGATGCGCAATCGCTGATGTACGCCTCATGTCGCACGTGTTCCAACGCCGGCAACAATATCGCGATCAGCACCCCGATGATCGCGATCACCACCAGCAATTCGATCAATGTAAAAGCACGGCTGATTCTCACTTCCCGAATTTTAGCACGCCAACATTGCCGAAAGATGACGATTTGCTCGCTTATACCGATCTGCTTCCAAACGTTCTCTCCAACTCTAAAGCCCACGGCCCGGCCGTGGGCTTTCTAGCAGAAAAAACCCGAAAGCGATTTTTCAGCGTTCAGAATTCAGAATTCAGAATTCAGCGTTCTCCTCGCTCTGCCTCTGCCAAGCCGATCTGCGCTTCAATCAAATCCGGATCATGCGATAGCGCCTCGTGATAGAGCTTGATCGCATCTCCATAATCCCCCGCATCCGCGTTCATGGCTGCCAGATTCGAATATGCCCCCGCTGCATCGCGCGACTGGTCTGTTTCCACGACATGCTCGTAGCATTTTTTTGCCTCGCCAGGATGATGCAAATTTTCCAATGCCGCGCCGAGATTGATCCAGGCGCGCGAATCATCCGGCCTGGCCTCCAACGCCCTCCGCGCCAATTGCTCCGCCGACAGCGGATCACCTTCAATTAATTTTTCGCGCGAAAGTTTCACCAGCGCCAAATTGCTGTGCAAGTTAATCGCCAGCACGTGTCGAAATACCGCCTCCGTGCTTCGCCAGGTACCAACCTGCAAAAAACTGATGATCGCCAGAGCTGCGATGCAAGTCGCGAAAAAATAAAATAATCCGGCTCGATCCCATTCGCGCAGCACAAACGCGATCGCCAGCGCCACCGCCAGCAGCGAAAAATACGCATAACGATCCGCCGTCGTGGAAAAATATTGAAAATAGAACGGCACGAATCCAAGTACCGGCAGAAGCCCCGCTAGAAATAACGCGCCGCAAAGCCAAACCCATCGCCAGCGAAATCCTAATCCGAATATCGCCAGCCCCGCAGCCAGCGCGATCATCGTCGGAGTGATTCCCATCCCTCGATCCAATACGCGATGCGGAGCATGATCATATTGCACGCACAGCGCTACCGGCGCAACCGCTTTCTGCAAATAAAACGTCACCGCGTCGCCAGCGATCATCGGCCTTTGCCACCATACTGGCGTATCAATCGCGGGAGGCAGCCCCTGGATTCGATGTGTCATCACCGCCAACACCACCGCCGCCGCCGCCCACGGCAACAATCTCCATGCAATCCCCATCCATCGCCGCCGAAGCCAAATTACATCAAGCACCAGCACCATCGGCAAAATCGCCACCGCAGCCGGCTTAGACAAAATCGCCAGTAAATAAAAAATCGTCGCTAACAAATAGCGTCCCACCATTCGCCCCCGTCGCTCTTCTTCCCTCCCCTTGTACACAGGAGGAGGGGTAGGGTGGGGGTTATTCGTGGATGCTGAACGCTGAACACTGAACGCTGAAGAAAATTCTGGCTTCTGGCTTCTGGCTTCTGGCTTCTCTAAAGAACCCCTGCCCTCCTCCTGAGTACAAGAGGAGGGAGTTATATCCTCCTCCGTTGAGTGCTCTCTGCCCGGCAAATACGCCAGTATCGCTGCAAAGCCCAAACACGCGCTGAGCAAATCGCGAAACCCCGATACCCAGACCACGGGTTCCACGCATAACGGATGCAGCGCAAACACCGCCGCTCCGATCCATGCGATGTATCGATCCCCCACCAGCCGATAAACAATCCGCCACACCAGCAGCGCCGCAATAAAATGTGCGGCAATATTTACGGTGTGAAACAGATAGGGATTAAATTCAATCTTACCCCCCTGCCCCGGCACTTGGGCGAACATCGCAACCAGCGACCAGAGCGTATAAGTCACTGGCACGTACAATCCAAAATAAGGCCGATGCCAAAATACCGCGATGTGCTCCCAGCTCGGAGGGTGCATAAACGGATTGTTCGCCAGATGCTGCTGATCATCCCAGCGAATAAAATCGTAAGTCGCCGCGCGGCCATATACTGCGGCGATCAGTAACCCCAGCGCAAGGCCCAACAGAAAAATTGAAGGCCCACGCCGAGATGTTTGCGGCGATTTCATGAATGCGGAACCGTGGGTTTACTGGTTGCGGTTGCGCGCTGACGCATCTCCAGCGCACCTTTGAGCAGCCATTGAATCTTCTTTGAGCTCGGATTCAATGTATGTGCGTAGCGCAGCCAACTGATTCCGAGATCATATTGATGCAATTCCACATACGCCGCCCCCAGGTTCATGGAGGTATTGGGATCTTTGGGCTTGGAATAAATCATCCGGCGGAAATACGGGATCGCCTGCCTGGGATCCCCGCGCTCGGCGAGCACCATGCCAATGTTCGAATAAATATCCGTCTCTGTCGAATCCAGCGTAAATGCGACGCGCGCTAAAGGCATCGCCTGATTAGGATGATCGTCTGCAATCAACATAAACGCCTGATTATCCCACCCCAGCCATCCATGCGGATGCACCCAGACCTCATGCACATAAAGCTGCTGGCTGTCCTGCCAGAATTGCTCCTGATGAAATGAAAGCCCTGAAAGAATCACAAGCACGACAACCACCAGCGACCAGGCCCAGATGCGGCGAACTCCCGCTAGCAGATCGGCTGCGATTAAAGCGATGCCAATCAGCGAAAGATAAACGTATCGATCCGCCGTGGTCGAGAGGGCTTGAAACCAGAATGTATTCAGGCCGAGGACGGGAACCAGCCCGGCAAAAAAAATAATCGCTGCTGCGACAAACACGGGGCGCCTGCGCCGCAGCAGCCAGATTCCCCATGCCAGCAATCCGATGGCAATCCATTCCCCGCACAGCATGGCATGTTGATGCAACACCCAGAGTGGCATCCGTCCATAATCGATCGCAAAATTAACGGGAATCAGAAGCTTTCCAAGATAGAAAGCCACCGCATCCACTGCCACGCTCGGCCTTTGCCATAACGGCGGCACCCACACGCCGGAGAGCGGCAACTGGAGGTATTTCATCCAGATCGATATGCCGATCGCCGGGATCAACCACGGCCACAAATCGCGCAGCGAGCGTTTCCAATGAACTCGCGCAATCCAAATATCAACTGCCCAGACCATGACTGGAACCAACACACACTGCGGCTTGCTCAGGAGAGACAACACATAAAGGAGCAAGGCTGCTGCATAATGCCAGCGACGATGGCGCGTTTCCTGCCGAAAAACCAGCCATTGCCACAAGCATGCCGCAGCGAAAAGCGTGCACAAGGGCGTGCTTATTTCTGTGATCCATGCGACGGCTTCATCGCCAATCGGATGCAACGCCATCAATGCAGCCCCAGCGCCGGCGGCCCAATCGTCACGAACGGCGCGGCGTAGAAATAGAAAAACAATCGGGATGTTCAGTAGCCGAACAATCAATAACACCCAATGGAAAACATGCGGATTGTAATGCGTTTCATCCACGCCGCCCGGATGCACGCCCAAAACCGCCATGAGCTGATATGCCGACTGCGTCATCGGCATATACATCCCCTCGTTGGCATGAACCCAGCGTTTCCAGAATGGCTCGGTAAGTGCCGGGTTTTGCAGAACGATTTTAATATCATCCCAGCTTACGAAATGGGCGTTCGTCAACGGCCAATAAACAAATAGCGCGACAACCATCAACGCCGCACAAATCGCGATTTGTCGCATGGAGATTCGCATTACGGAGCCGTTGTCGTTTGTAGCGGAGCCAATTGCGTCTGATCCAATGGCAGAATCATCTGATAATAAATATCTCCCGACCCGCCGATGGCCTGGCCGCTGACCTCCAACGGAAACGGCAAAGGCCCTTCCGTTCGCGCCAGGATCAGCATCCCCCCTGCCGCCAGAATATTCGATGCATCCATATTTCTCGCTCCGCGTCGCTGCAATTCAAACCGGGGCTGATTGGTATGCGTCTGCGGCGTAGGCAAGCGCTCGAAAAGGCTGGCCATCACAAACGCAGTATACGGATCATCTCCCTGCGGATAATCCGCTTCCTCGGTTCCACCCTGCAGGCCGTTGTACCACCACCGATCCCAATCGAGCTGGATTTTGCCGCGACCGATTCTGCCTTTGATGATCATGTTCTGCCCCGGAACGGTGCGCGGCTCATTCACCATGTCCAAAATCTTCGCAGCGGCGAAAGTCTGCCTGAGGTCGACACTATCTCCGGTTCGCCAACTGGGCAGATACAGCCCCCAATCCCCGTTCGACGCCGGCTCGGTCGATGGATAATGAAACAGAATAAAAATGTCCTGCAACGGATGATTCGTGCCATTGGTCAATTGCCCAGCAATATATCCCTTGCTCGGCGGAAGAAGTTGCGGCGGCGGCCCTTCGATAATCGGTTGCGTGCCAAGCCATTTCGCCTGCAATTTTTTGAGTGTGCTGCGATAGGGCACGCGAATCAGCGGCGGAGTTTCGTCGGTCACATCACGCACATTCACCGCATACTGCATATAACCCGCAAATGAATTCGCCTTCATCTGCTGCGGATGGATCGGAAATGGCGTGATATACGCATCGCCGCTGGTATCGCCCAATTCCACCGGCTCGGCGGGATTATCTCGGGGGATGTATAAACCAATGCCACTGCGGACTACGGCCTTTTGATCGGAGTTGACTCGCACCACGCTGATGTGATGCACCTCGGGCGGCCCGCGCAAAACCAGTTTCACCACGATGAATGTCAGCAGCGTCGCTGCTGCGGCAATCGCTGCAAAGAAAAACCAGCTTAATCGTGTCCGTTTGCGCGAGAGCAAAAACAGATATTCCCCGGGCCCCGCGAGCAGCCAATAGATTCCCAAGAATATCGCAGCGATCAGCAGCAGCGAAGCGCTTCGTCCGGCGTGTTCCATCGATGCAAGAAAAGCCGTGCCGAGATCAATGCCGTGTGCGTAATCATAGAGCGCTCGGATCGCTGTGATCTGCTGCTGTTCCTGCACCGTATTGCCGTTAGGCAAAGAGATGGTGTAGTTGTTCCATCCAAAAATATGATCCCAAATCCGCGGCCAATAAAGATTCATGCGCGCAAAGCGCCGGTCACCAATATCCACCGCGATCCACGAAACCGTGCCCACGCCATAAAGCTGCCGAACCAGATAGGAAGTATTGATGGTCTTGCCATTACCTGCCGGCCAGGCAATGTGATCGACTTCATGCGCAGCTGGCAATGCCTGAGCGACGGCGACACGGAAAGGATTCGCCGGATTGGTTGTAGGTTTGGTGAGGAGATCCCATTCGGGGAGCGGCCCGGGCGTATCGCGGTCGGCGGAGCCTTGCATGAGCGAGCCCCCTCCACCGAAGGCGGGATAGGTAATCGGAAGCAGATCGCCCCAACTTTGCATCTTCTGCCATTGCGGGTTCTGGCAGATCAGCAGCGTGCCTCCTTCTTTGACCCATTGCACCAGGGCGTTGAATTTATTCTCCGCTTTCAGCTCGGCCGGGTCGACGTTCATGAGAATGATGGCGTCGACGGATTCGTAGCCGAGCGGATTGTCGGGAAGATCAGAAGGATTTGCGGGAAAGATGGAGACATCTTCTTTCACGCCGCGCACATCGTCGTAATTAAATTGAGGAGCCAGATCATTGGAGCCCGCATCGCTGACCGCGAGGATCAGACGCTTGGCACGCTGCATGTCCATTCGGCTCGATTTTGGATCGATATCAATCACTGGCTGCGTGAGCTGGAGCTGAGCGATCGGTTTACCATTACTGTCCGCCAGGAAAACTTTGAGCCGAGCCTGCAGCGCGGGCAGCCCTTCGGTGGGATCGGGCAAACCCGAGTCGGTTGGCTCGGGGATGAAGCAGGTCCAGAAGCGCTGGTCGGTTGTGCCGCCGGAGAGCGCGATGGGCCGCTGATAGACCACACGGTCGCGATCGAGATCTTCCTGGACAACCTGGAGGAGAAAATTGCCAGCCGCTCCATCGGGATGAATGGTCACGAGCATCGGCGTCCAGCAATTGGGGCGATAGGTATTCTGAAAGCCGATCTGATCAACTTGGCCAGTGAGAGCCAAGCAAGGAACAGAGAAGAAAAGTACTAAAATGAGCGCTGCGAGTATTCGCGCAATGTCCCGAAAATGAGGAGTCAATCTCGGATAATTCAAAGGTGTATCGCACACAATATTTAGCGGCGGTGCGTAGCACCGCGTTGAATAGCGCACCCCAGCGCGGTCCTTCGGACGCGCCGCTAAATAATGCAAGGTTTCGATCATTCGCCCCACGCCCATTATTTATGCCCCTTCGGAGCATTCTCACCAAGATATTTCTGCCGAATCGCCGCTTCCAGATCGATGTCATTGATGTTCGCCAGCGTGCAGAGCCAGGCGACAACATCCGCGAATTCTTCAGCAAGATTGTCCTTATCATCACGCGCCAGCGCCCGGGCCAGCTCGCCAATTTCTTCACTGAAATGCAGCCAGGTCCCCGGTGTGCCCCGCGCCCGGTCGGCGGCTTCATAACGCTTGGAAATATGTTTTTGGAATTCAGCAATGCTCAGCGCAGACATGACCGGGATTATACGCTTTGCAGCGAAAGCTTGCGCTAAAGTTAAGCGCGAAGAAAAGCCCACGGATGGCTATCCGTGGGCATTCAAAAAACATTGTCCCGAAACCAATGTGCACCAATAGCCGGGATTCAACGAGTTCCGGAATTCTCAGAATTCCGGCGGTCGTTGACCGCCGGCTATTAATGACTGCCTATAAACTCCGTTACACCTCAATCAGGAAGATCGGCAGCCCCGCCTTGCTCGAATAATTCGGCCGGAAGCGGTCGATGTTGTACATCTTCTGCACGTCGACCTTGCGGGGGCCGAGCTTGGGATCAGGGATGTCGGCGACGGCGTAATGGCCCTGGCGAATCGCCATCATCTTGCCGCTGGTGTTTGAGGCGATGCATTCAAAGGCCATGTTGGCGAAAGTGGTGGCGATCATCTTGTCGAAGAAATCCGGATCGCCCGAGCGCAGGTCGTAGGTGAGATCGCTGACAACCGTTTCGACTTTGTTGCGCTTGATCATTTCATTGGAAAGCAGGTCGGCGATGTTGACCTTTTTCTTATGCCCGAAAGCGTCCGCTTCGCCATAAGTGCCCAGCTCGTGGCCCGCCCAGGTCGCGCCTTCGCTGAGGACGACCAGCGAATAGTTGCTGGGATTTTCGCGCTTGTCTTTCATGAGAACGTCGCAGAGCTTATCGAGATTGAAGGGAACCTCGGGGATGCAGCAGCGGACGCTGGTGACATAAGCGGTGTAGAGGGCAGTGAAGCCAGCATCGCGCCCGAAGATGCGGAAGATGCCCACGCGCTCGTGCGAGCCGACGGTGGTGCGCTGACGTTGAATCGCATCGACTGCGCGAGTGAGAGCGGTAGAGAAGCCGATGCAGTATTCCGTGTTCTGCACGTCGTTATCCATGGTCTTGGGGACGCACACGACGGGGAAGCCGGTTTTGTCCAGAACGGCTGCATAGGAAAGCGTGTCATCGCCACCGATGGCGACCAGCGAATCAATTTCGAGGCGCTGAAGATTTTCCAGAACGATCGGCGTGACATCCACGACGCCCGGCTTGGTCTCTTTCATGCCGGCCGCGCGCGAGCGCAAGCTTTCCGGCATGCTGTCCGGCTTCATCTTGTATGGATTGGTGCGCGAGGTGTGCAGGAACGTACCGCCCTGGCGATCGACCGTGCGGGTGTTATTGCGATCCAGCGGCATCACATATTCATGATCCGTCGAGCCATCGGGTAACAAATGCGTCAACCCGCGCCAGCCGCGGCGAAAACCGACCACTTCATAACCACCATGCGCGGTAGCAGAATAGACCACGGATTTAATGACGGAATTGAGCCCCGGGACGTCGCCGCCGCCGGTGAGAATGCCGATACGTTTATTAGCCATATTGAAAACTCCTTTGTACGAAATTCGAGCGAGGGATGATAAGGCATAGAGAGGGAAAAATGAATAATGGGGGAATGACGAAATTCGAATGATTGAATGCGCGAAAGATTCTCTCCGCAATATTTAGCGGCGGTGCGTAGCACCGCGCTAGATAGCGCTGTTTAACGCGGTCCTTCGGACACGCCGCTAAATATTGCGGGGAGGTACCCGGTCATTGGTTATTTAAACGTCGATTCGTGATTCGAATTTCTTCTTAATTCGCAAACGTAAACGGCGTAATCAGCATCACCGGCTGCCGCTCCGAAATTTGCATCAGCGTAAGCTCGCGCAGGATCGGCGTGCGGAGCGATTGAGGAATAAGCCCCAGAAGATGCAAATCCATACTTCGAATAGGCGACGAAGCCTCTTCCCGGTCGCCCATCAAAATATCAGCAAAAGTGCGCGGCCCGGGAATGGTTTCAACCTGATATTCACCCGTTTTCAAACCAGCACGGCTGGCAGCGGCATCGATGGCAGCATCTAAACCGCCGATTTCATCCACCATCCCAAGTTGTTTAGCCTGGCGGGCAAGAAACACTCGGCCGCGCGCGACTTTGTCGATGTCCTTGATATTCTTGCGAGTGCTGAGAACACGCTGCGTGAATTGCTGATAGGTGCGCGTCATCCATGCCGTCACCATTTCGCGCTGCGCTGGACTAAACGGTGCAAACGGATCAAAGAGATCAGCATTCTTTCCGCGCACGATCGGATCGGCGGAAAGGCCCACTTTGTCGAACAATCCCGTAATCACAAATTTCCCGCCCACCACGCCAATGGAGCCAACGATAGCCGTGGGGTCGGCATAAATCGTATTCGCTGCGCTGGCGAGGTAATACCCACCCGATGCAGCCATCGATCCAACCGAGACAATGATCGGCTTTTTCACTGCCGCACGATGGACCGCCTGCCACATCGCCTCAGAAGCCAAGGCACTCCCACCTGGCGAATTAATCCGCAGCACCACCGCTTTGATATTGTCATCGCGCTCCACCATGCGCATCGCGCGGCGGATATCGTCCGAGCCGACCGTCTGATCGCCGAACAAACTCTGCTGCGCGTCGCCATCAACGATCACACCATCCGCATGCACGATCGCTACCGTCGGCCCAGTCGTCGCAGCGGGGCGCTTCATGATCATCGCAAAGAACGACCACGGATTATCCGGATCAAAACCCTCGCGATCCTCCTCGCCATAGTGATGCACGAGCTCAATCTTTTTACCCAGCTCCTTGCTGATCAGATCGCGCAGGCCATCTTCATCAACAAGATGATCGACCAGCTTGTCCGATTTGGCATCACTCGCTTCGAGCAAACTCTGATCGATAATGTGCTGCACTTGGTCCGGCGGTAATTTGCGGCGAGTCGAAATCGAATCGACCATCTCCTGATACATCGAATCCGCGAGTTTATTTAATTCGCCAGCGAATTCCGGGCTGGGCTGCGTGCGGGTAAATTCTTCGTCGGCTCCCTTGTATTGACCGATCTGCACGTAGTCAGCCTGCACGCCGATTTTGTCGAGCAATCCCTTGATGAAAATCGGCTCTAGCCCCACGCCCGGCAGCATCATCTCGCCGCCACTCAGCAAACAAATATCCGAGGCACCGGTAGCCAGAATGTAGCTGGTCGTGTCATACGCATCAGCGTAAACGAAAGTGCGCTTGCCATGCTTGAAGCAATCCGCCAGCGCGTCGCGAATTTCTTCTGCCTGCGCCAGCCCCAGGCTGGTTTCGCCAACGTTCAGCAGGATCGCTTTGACCTTGTCATCATCGCGCGCCTTTTGAATGCGGGCGATGACATCCTGCATGGTGGCGCTCTGCACATCCGGAAACAGCTCAAAGTCCGGCTGCTTTTCCATGACTTGCCGCGGAAGGCTGATATACGCCACCTTCGGTGTCGAATCATCATGCATCGCGCGAATCTTGGCCGCGAGTTCGGCGGGCGTGGGAAAAAGGCTCGGCTGCGTCGCGGGGGCTGCAAAGACAGTGGCGGTTAAAAACAGGATCAATACGCACGATTTGAACATATCCGATAACTCCTGCGCGAATGCGACGGAGCATAACGTATTGCGCGCAATTTGAATATTGGATTTAAGAGAATGGATTCTTGTAGATGCGAGGAAAATTTCGCACCGGGGACGGCTCGGCCCAACTGAATGAAAAAATATTTTTAACGGCGACGGCGACGCAACAGGCACGGCACCAACAGAATCAATCCCATCGCAGGCTCGGGGAAAGCCGTAGGAGCGATAAAGCTCATCGCGGGACCACCGTCATCATCGTCGTGATCATGATCGATATCGAAATCATGGCCTCCGAAGAAATACGTCTGGCTAGGAGCTAAACCGGGAGGAGGTTGGCCTATGGGCCAATCGAAACCACTCTCGGCGTCATGATCAATGTGCTGCGCCAGAAGCTGGTCGATATCGCGACGCGAAGGAGCTTGCGTAAGCACAACAGGAATAGAAGCCGGATTGCTTAGATCGAAAGCGATTTGGCCAGGCGAGGGCAAATTCGGCAGCAATTGCACTGGAATAGATTCAATACCAGAAAGATCCTTCAACGAAGCCAATGATGGCCTGCCCGAGGATTGCGAGTTGCTATCCCAGGTCTTGCAGGGAGCCAGAGGCAATTGCGTCGAAACCAGTGGAGTGGAACTGATCAGCGGATGAATCGTTGCGCTGGAGGCGACCGAAGTATTGGTATGCGTGCTGGCATCGGTGGCTGAATGAGTTTGTGAGGATGCAGTGGTTGTATTGTTCGTGTTCGTGCCCGTCGTGGAACTAGCGGCAGGGTGCGAGGAATCGCTGCCGGTAGTGACTGTTTCACCGCCTCCATGCGAGGAAGAATGGTGGGACCGGGATCCTTCGTCGTGGAATGAGCCGGCGTTGTAAGCCGAAGACGGATGAGAAATATAACCCGGGTAATAGTCGTCGCTATTGTTAGAGGCCCAGGAATACTCGTTGCGAGCAGGCGTCGCAGTAACACTGGGGGTTGACTCCACCGTGGCTGCGGAGGCGAAAAATTCGCGGGCGTAATTGCGCGAGGAATGCGAAAATTCTGCAGCAACCTGGTAGCTGGAAAAGCTGGTCGAGTCGGTATTCTGCAGCGTCGCAGCGGGGGCGGAAGAAGGAGTGGAGCCGCTGTTCACACCCTGGCTCATCACCTGGTCATACATCTGCTGATAATGCTGCGCTGCCGAGTTATTCGCAGATTGACGGTGCGTCAGCAGCTCATCAGCCAAAGCGTGGAAGCGCTGCGATTCCGCCGTCGAATCATCCTCGGTGGTCAGCCACCGGGCATTATCCATCAGCTTTTGCACCAACGCCTGCTCCGAGGAATCAAGCTTGGCTTTGCCAGCTTCAGTTTGCAATTGCTGTAACTGCGATTGATAAGCGCTGGCGCGCGCGCCAGCGTCGTGCACGTGAGCGATGCTCAGGTTCCAGTTCACCAGATCGCCGATCAGCACATCAGCCTGCACGCTGGAGCCATTGAAGAAAATCAGCGAAACCGCAATCAGGCCAACGATCACCACGATCGCAGCGGCCATGGCGCGGCGGAAAAGGGGATGAATGCTGCGGCGAGTCTCTGCAGCGGCGGCGATGAGCGTTCGCAAAAATTCGGCCGAAGGCTGCTCATGCCCAGTGGGAACCGGCAACGCAATCGTCTCCGCTTCCAGCTTGCGAAGTTTGGCGAGCAGCGTCTGGCACTGCGGGCACTCAGCGAGATGCGCAGAAAGCTCCGGAGCCAAAAGGTTAAGGCTTTCAGCCGAGAGCAGATCGTTTTGTGCCTGTACGCAGTCCATAATGATTAGCTCACAATTTTCCTTCCGTCAGTTCCAGGAGCTTTTGCCGGGCCTGCAGCATATGCCAGCGGGCAGTGACTTCGGTCGTCCCCACCAGGTCGGCGATTTCGCGAAAGCTCATATCTTCAGTCGTACGAAGCAAAAAGATCGCCCGGGGCGTTTCGGCTAATTTCATCAGTGCCCCCTGTAATTGCGCTGCCAATTCGCTGCGCTGCAGGTTCGCATCCACTGGGTTTTCAGCGCCGGCATCGAACGTCGTCGTATCCATCGCCGCGGGACGCTTGCGGCGCTTGTTGTCCAGGAAACAATTCGTGGCGATGCGCAACAACCACGAGCGCAGATTCGTTCCAGGTTGGAACTGATCCAGGTTTTCAATGGCCTGGAGGAACGATTGCTGCGTCAAATCTTCGGCATCGTGGCTGTTGGACGTGAGCCGGTACATCAAGCGGTAAACGCCCGCCCAGTGATCGCGCACTAACTCTTCTGCGGAAGTCCCGCTGGAGCGCACACGGTCAGCATTCTGGTTTGGTCTCTGGTTCACCAGCGGCCGTTACCTATTCTTATAAACGCCCCAACCAAGCCATTCGTTGGCATACTCCCAACGCCTACCTAACTTAACTGTTTGGTAAAAAAAATACAAAGCTCCACCAACGAAACTACTCATCGTTCCATTGATGAGTACGAGGCGGCAAGTAGAAAGTTACACTTTCTATCTTTTTCCGCCATGATATGCCCCAACAGCGGTCCGGGCGTAGCCCTCGCGGTTACGCTCGGATCGTCTTTTTTTGTGCGAACGCGGTCGCCACAAACTATTAAATCGCGTACCCGCAAATACTTAGCGGCGGTGCGCAGCACCGCGTTGATTAAATAATAATCCCCACAATACACGCCGCCGTTAACGACGAAATCGCCCCACCCACCATCGCGAGCAACCCAATGCGCGATAAATCCGACCGCCGCGTCGGCGCCATCGTCGCAATACCCCCCACCTGTATCCCCACCGAAGCGAAATTCGCAAACCCGCACAATGAATAAAGCGCCAGAAGCCTCGCCCGTGGCGACAGATAGGATGGATCAGCAGCCAGCGATCCGGTCATACTGGAATATGCCACCAGTTCATTCAGCACAGTTTTGATCCCCAAAAGCGTGCCGACCCGCTGCGATTCCGCCCACGAGATGCCGGTGAGCCACGCCAGCGGTCGGAAGATATAGCCAAAGATGACTTCCAGCGTGATTGCCGGTGCATGGCTCAGGTGCAGGTCGTGAACGCGATTGAAATGATCGATCAGCGGGTTATAGATGCCGCTGACCGTGCCGGAAAGAATCACATCCACCAGAGCAACAAGTGCGGTGAAGGTGATGAGCATGGCCGCGACGTTCAGAGCCAGGCTAAGCCCTTCGAGCGTCCCCCGCGTAGCGGCATCGACGAGATTGGCGTCAAGACGGTCGATTTTAAATTTCACGCCAGCGCCGGTTTCGGGTTTAGATAGCTCCGGAAAAATCAGCTTGGCGATAAGTAAAGAACTAGGCGCGCTGATAAAACACGCCGCCGCCAGATGTCCCGGCGCTTCTCGAATAAAAGGACCCAGCCAAAGCGAATAAAGCGCTAGCACCCCCGATGCAATATTACCAAACCCCGCCACCATCATGGCGACCAGTTCACTATTGGTCGCTGCGGTAAGAAACGGTTTAACCATCAGCGGCGCTTCCGTCTGGCCAACGAAAATATTGATCACCGCGCAAAGCGTTTCTGCGCCGCTGGTGCCCATGGTTTTGGACATGATCCACGCCAGCCCCTGCACCATGTATTGCACGATGCCGATGTAATACAGCGTCGCGGTCAGGCAGGAGAAAAAGATGATCGTCGGCAAAACGAAAAAAGCGAAATACGATCCGGCGTTGGCATAATGCCCAGCAATGGCGTGAAAACTTCCCATCGGCCCGTCGGCTGTCCCCACCGGAATGTTGTTCTGCACGAGATTCCCAAAAACAATCGTCGCGCCTTGATTAGCAAATCCCAGCAGCGCCACGATGCCATTGGTGAGCGTCGTCAAAACATGTGGCAATTTCAGGAGCAGATTCAAAACCCCCGCCGCTATCAATAGCGGCAATTCCGACGCGGGCAATTTCGTGCCCGTCACCTTGCGTGCAATAAACGCAATAATGACCCACGCATAGAACGCATAGATCGCAATTACCGCCGCACGCACCAGCGCCGGCGGCTGAATGACAATCACCGCAAACAGAAATTCCAGCAGCGCGCCCCAGAAAAGCGTGCGCAAGCGAATCATCTTGCGATGGCCGCACAACCGCCCGATCAAGAACGCCAGCAGAATAAAAGAGACATAGCCAAGCGCGGATTGACAATGTTCCAGAAATGTTCCGGGAGGAATAGCCGGTGGCATTGATCGCCAAGATTACGCGAAACCGGGGCAACATGGCAATTTTTTCTTTGCCTGCCAACGTTTCTTCCCCTTTTTAGCGGCGCGTCCGAAGGACCGCGCTCGCCTTGTGTGCTCACATCTGCTTCGACTCGAAAATTCTCCGACGGCCTGGCCACTTCCCAGTGAGCCTGTCGAACTGTGGCGAGGATTCACCTCGTATCAAACAAATAAACCCCCACCCCAGGCGCATCGAATTCCCCCAGTTTTTTCGCTCGCTTCTGCGCCAGCAATTGCAACAATTCCTCTCGCTCATCCCCACTGCTCGTCAGCAAAGCATGTGAAAACAAAACCCACACACGCCGCTTGCCAACGATCGCGCCCCAATCCGCTGCAAACGCATCACGATCCCCACTGCTCCATGTGCCATCAATAAACGGCACACCAACCAATCCCTCTTGATCGCGGTAATACAAAAACGCCGTATCAGCCGGACGATACAGGTAAAGCGTATCCCCGCTCTGCCAGTGATCTTTCAAATACGTCATCACCGGCACAACCTCTTCCCGCCCCGGCGGCTGAATCGCAAAAGCGAATTGCCGCCCCAGACATGAGATCAGCACAAAACCGAACAGCAACGTCGCCAATCCACCCGCTATCCCATCCAGACTGGCAGCCATCATCAGCACAACCATCGGCACCAGAAACAAAATCAGCCGATCATCGAACGGATATTTCTGCAGCATCGCCGCCAAGAGCGTCAGCGCGATCGGCCACGCCACCAATCCCAATTTTTTCTGACGATGCAATCGCCAGCACCCCGCTACCGCCAGAATCATCGCAACATACGCCGGCCAGGTTCCGAACACCGTGAAGCGCAGCCACATCGTGTCATAGCCGGCAAAGAGTCCGAGCATCGCATGCCAAAACCACGGAAAGAATTGCATTGAAAATGGCGGATACGCCGCCGACCAATGGTGCTGCAATCCTGCATTGCGCGCCAGAGGCCGCAAGAAAAACCAGTAATCCAAAATGATCGCAGCCACCCAGGCCACAAAAATTGCCGCCAATTTTCGCACCGAAAATTTCCGCGAAAAAATGAGCCACGCACTAGCCCCCGCCAATACAAAAACCGCCGGATGCGATGCGAAAATACCTGCCATTCCAATGGCAAAAAAAATAATTTTCGATCGTCCTCGGCCCCGCTCTGTCGCTTCATCCACCAGTCTCGCCGCCGCCCAAAGAATAGCCACGGCAACCAGCACATCCATCGAATATTGTTTCACTTCCGATGAGTAATAAACCAGCGGCTCCAGCAGCGCAAACAGCGCCATCGCTCCCAATGCGCCGATGGGCTGCAAGACCCGCTTCGCCAATAATGCAAAAAACACCACGCTCCCCAATCCAGCCACCATCGGCACAAACCGCAGCGCGTATTCCGATGTCCCCAAAACCTCCACAGCCAATTTGCATAACAGTAAAAACACCGGCGGCGCCCCTTGCCGATAGTCCAATGGTCCCAGCAATTGCAGCGGCGTTTTGTGAATTAAATTGTTCGCCAGGAAAATCTCATCCAGCCAAAGCGACCGCACGCGCACATAGCGCAGCAAGCGCACAACAACTCCCACGCACACCAATACAACTAATCCCCAGAACAGGATTCTCTGCGCAGCAGTGCGCGATTCTTCAGACGGTAAAAGTTTGTCCCGCCCACGCGAATTGGCAAACGCTCCGTATCTGCCGAGCCGCGCGATTCTCACAACAATTCCGTTAAATCTTTAACCACCCAGTTCGGCCGCCGTCCTTCAGCAAGCCGCTCCAAATCCTCGCGCTGCGTGACACCCGTCAAAGGCAAAATCGTCTTCATTCCCGCCCCCATCGCCCCGGCGACATCCGATTCCAGATTATCCCCGATCAAAATGCACCGCTCCGGCGCTACGCCAAGTTTCTGGCAAAGATGATCGAAGAACAATCGATTGGGTTTGCCAGCAAATGTCGCGGTAATTCCAGCCCCATATTCGAACATCCGGGATAGCGCTCCCACGCCAATCTCCAATCCCCTGGGCGAGGTATAAACCCGATCCGCGCAGATCCCCACCAACGCCGCTCCGTTTCGCAACAACTTCAGCGCGATTCTTTGCCGATCCAACCCCGCAAAGCGATTTGCTGGCGCTCCACAGATAACCACATCGCACGGCTCATCGCCGCTTTCAACCCAGCGCACTTTCCCTTCGAGCAATTCAGCAATCCCCGCCGTCGCTAGATTAAACACCCGTGGCACGCCCTTGAACGCCTCCAGCACATGATCCGCTGCCGCCGCCGCTGCCGTGTAAATATGCTTCTCCACGATCGCCATCCCCATGCGCGAAAGCTGCCCTGCAATTTTCCGCGGCGATGCGGTCGTATTCGACAACACTGCGTATTTCGTCCCGCTGCTCTCAAAATGGCGGACCAGTTCCACGGCCCCCGGCATCGCGTGTTCCTCGTGCGAGAGCGTTCCGTCCAAATCCAGCAAAACCGCCGCAAACGGCGAAAAATCAAACCTCGGCATAAGCCAAAAGAGTGTACGCCACTCAGCCCGCACCGCAACCAACATTATTTTCTTGCGTTGAAGGCAGCCATTTCGGTACAATCCACGTTCGTCCAGCGTTTGGGGCAGGGAGCTGCGATGGACCTGAAAAAGTGCAAGTCATGCAAAAACATGGTGGGCGCCGAGTCCTTCATGTGCCCAATCTGTGGTTATGAAAACGTACCGCATCCGGTGCGATGGTTCAGCATTGGCCTGATCACCTTGGCCTTCGCTGCGCTGATGACATTCCATTTTCTGCATCATTGAATTTCGTATCCGCGTTCGAATCTAAAATAATCGAAATCCGCGCCAATATTTAGCGGCGCGTCCGAAGGACCGCGTTGAACAGCGCTATCCAGCGCGGTGCTACGCACACGCCGCTAAATATTGGTAGGAGAAATTTTTCGGAATTCGATCATTTGAGATTAATTCGTCATTCGCGATTTGAATTTTGTCATTTACCAGACTTCTTTTTCTTCCCCTTCTTCGCCACCGTTTTTTTCTTCACCACCTTCGCCTTCGGCGAAAACGTCCGGTTATCCTCTTCCCACCCCTCCATATTCCTCTCAAAAATCCGCCCGAAAATTTTCCGCGTTTTGGCAAAATCCCTTCCTCCCTCACGCGGCATCATCATCCACGTCATCACCAGCGCCTGCCGAATCAACCCATCCGCCGTATACGGCAACAAATTCTCAAAAAACGCCCCCGGCGTCGGCTTCTTAATCGCCCCCCACACCTTCATATTTCGCGCATAAACCTCTTCCGCCCGTTTCCGCACATTCGCATAAGACCGCTTCTCCCCCGGATATTCCCGCCATAGCGCATCCAGAGCCTGCCGAATCAAATGATCCACCCCGTGCGGCCCCAGCGTATCCAGCAACTCCCCCGGCGATTTACTCGTCAACCGAAATGCTTCCCAAGTGGTCGTCATAGTCGCCTAACAAAATTTGTTTGCATTTAAGAAATGTGAAAGTACCATGCGCCCCGCATCGTTGGCAATGGAGTGCCGTCATGCCCGGAGAAAGTGATTTACACAAAACCTTGAAGAAAGAAGCCTGCCGCTGGCTCTATCGCATGGGCTATCGCGCCATCGCAGCGGAAGTGCGCGTCAAACCCTTGGGTATCATCGACGCCGTCGGCACGGGGATTTTCCGCGCCCGCGAAAATTTCCTGGGGTGCCGCACCGAAGTCGCCCAAACCTGCTTCATCGAATGCAAAGCCTCCCGCGCCGATTTCCTGCGCGACTGGTCCAACGACGGCCAGCTCTCTCTCTGCATGATGGAGCGCAGCAAAAACCTGCGGCACAGTGTGTACCGCAACCATCGCCGCGCATTGGACCAAGCCGTGGGCCTCGGCAAATTCCACTCCTGCATCGCCCAGCCGCTCGCCAACATTCACTACATTCTCGCCCCGCAAGGCGTGATCGCCAAAAAAGATCTGCCTCCGCGCTGGGGCCTGCTCACCTTCGGCGAGCTCGGCATCACCACCGTCGTCGCCCCCGCCTGGCAGGAATCCGCCCATACCCATTACATCGATTCCGCCATCGCTCGCACCCTGACTCTGGATATTCATCGCGCCGACGATCGCGCCATCTCCTCTGTCAACCGCGATCTCTTCGCCCAGCAACAGCAATTAGCCCGCCGCATCCGCCAAATCAAACAACACGTAGTCCTCGCCCCCGAACGCCGAAGAAAAGAACCCGCCACCACCGCAATGGCCGGCTTACGCATCAAGCCGTAGACTACGTTTCGATGACGCAACACGAATGACGAACAATGCTCAAATATCCAGTGATCAAAATACCCAATAGTTAGCGGTGCGTCCGAAGGACCGCGTTGGGGTGCGCTATTCAACGCGGTGCTACGCACCGCCGCTAACTATTGAGAGGAAAGTTTTTCGAATATTCGAACATTCGAATTTGTTTATTTCCCCTTCGCCTTTTTCCTCTTCAATTCCGCATCAATAAACTGATCCAATTCCCCGCGATCCAGTACGCTCTCCACATCGTGCGTTTCGACATTCGTGCGATGGTCTTTCACTCGGCGATCATCCAAAACATACGACCGAATCTGGCTGCCGAAGCTGACGGCTTTGGGATCGCCAACCACCGCGCGCATCTCCTCATCACGCTTGGCTTCTTCGATCGCTTCCAGCTTGCTGGTAAGGATGGCCATTGCCAGTCGTTTATTCTGCTGCTGGCTGCGCTCGACCGAGCAGGTAACCGTGATCCCCGTCGGCTTGTGCGTAATCCGCACTGCCGTAGCGACTTTGTTCACATTCTGCCCGCCCGGCCCGGATGCACGGACAAAGGCGACGAAATCCAAATCATCTTCGGGAATCTCGCCGTCCCCTTCCACTTCCGGAAATTCCGGGATGGCATTGACCGAAGCAAAGCTCGTTTGGCGTTTGCCCTGCGCGTTGTAGGGTGATGGGCGGACCAGGCGGTGCACGCCAGCCTCGGCGCGCATGTAGCCAAAGGCGTACGCGCCTTTGATATGAAACGTCGCGGATTTGATGCCGGCCTGCTCGCCGTATTGCCGATCCACTTCCGACACATCCCACCCGCGATGCTCCCAGAAATACAGATACATGCGCGTGAGCATCTCCGCCCAATCCTGTGCTTCGGTGCCGCCCGCTCCGGACTGAATCGTAATAAAACAATTCAGCGCATCATTCTTCCCATCCAATAGTGTTTGCAACTCAATCCGCTCCGCGTCACGCTCCAGCTTGGCCAGTTGCTGATCCGCTTCCTTGAGCGAATCCTGATCCTGCGCTTCATTGCCAAGTTCAAACAGCGCTCTGACATCCGCAACATCCGCCAGCGCCTTCTCCACCGGATCGATCATCGCCTTGAGCGATTTTAATTCCGCAACAATGCCCTTGGCCGATTCCTGATTATTCCAGAAATCCGCTTCGCCCATTTTTGTTTCTAATTCTTTTTTGCGTGCCTGCTTGCCCGGGACGTCAAAGAGACTCCCGGATGGCGGTGAGGCGGGAGGAGAGAGTTTCGATGGATTGAGAGAGGTTTTCGTGGATCATGTCACGATAGGATAGTTCGATTATTCTAGAGATTCAATTCTCTATGGTCGATTTTGAGGCGGTTTTAAGCTGCTGGCGAGTAGACAAATTCCAAGTTTTTATTGGCAATTTCGCGTTTCGGAAGTATGATGACTATCTCATATTGTAGCCTTCAGTGGGTCTTTAATTCCGCTTACGAACGAGTGGAGAGGGAGTTGTTAATGTCGCGCGCAATTTTAGGATGCATTTTGGCCGGGAGTCTGGTGGTGGGGTTGCCGACGGCGAAGGCAGCAGTCACTGTAAATGTGCCGGGCACGTCCAATCCTTATTTGTCCGGAATGCCGGCAGGATCGACCGCTGATGGCGGGGATATCGCGCCGGATCAGTCGCCGGTGGAACTGGACGGTGTTAGTTCAGGAGAGGTCTTTACTTTTTCCGCCACTGGCGCGGTGAATAACGGCGGCGGGTCTGGATCTGAATATGGCAACGGCGGACCTGATGGCATTCAGGGTTTCCAGGTTTCGCCCGGGGACCAGAACGGGATGTCGGGGCTGAATACCCCCGTTGACGCGGTATTGGGCGTATTCCTGGACGACAACCAGCCGGATGGTTTTTCGTCGCCCTCGGATCTTGATTTCAGCACTACTGACGAACAGAATTTTCAATCACTCTCGCCCGAACTCCGGCAAGTTTTCTTCATCGGCGATGGCCTGGACGCCAGCAACAACGTACAGCAGTTCATCGCACCGGTGGGTGCTACCCGGCTGTTCATTGGCACTGCCGACGGATATGGCTGGAATGACAATAGCGGAAGCTTCGACGTCACGGTGACTGCTCTGCCGGAGCCAGCGGGGGTGTGGATGCTCGGCGTGGGGTGCGTTTCGCTGCTGCAAAGACGACGGGCTTGAACACTGTTTTTGGCAAAAGCCCTGCGAGATGACTATTCGCGGGCTTTCAGCGCGGTTGGTGATGCTATAATGGGGCGATGGCCCTACACAGTGAACCATTCGACCCCGTGCGAGTCCGAGCGGAATTTCCGATTCTGGCGACGGAGAGGAATGGGCGGCCTTTGGTTTATCTGGACAACGGGGCTACCACCCAGAAACCCCGCGTAGTCATCGACACGCTCCGTAAATTTTACGAATCCCAAAACGCCAACATCCACCGTGGCGTTTATCATCTGAGCCAACTCGCCACTGAGCTTTACGACCAATCCCGCCACACCATCCAGCAATTTATAAATGCCGCCGAACCCGCCGAGATCATTTTCACCCGCGGCACCACCGAAGGGATCAATCTCGTCGCCTCTTCCTGGGGCCGATCGCATCTGAAACCCGGCGACGAAATCATCGTCTCCGTCATGGAGCACCACGCCAACATCGTCCCCTGGCAAATCATCGCCGAGCAAACCGGCGCGGTCCTTCGAGTCATTCCCATTAACGATGCGGGCGAATTGCTCATGAATGAATATCAAAAACTGCTCTCGCCCAAAACGAGGATGGTCGCGATCACGCATGTTTCCAATTCACTGGGCACGATCAACGACGTGGAGAAAATCACGCGATTGGCTCACGCCGCCGGCGCTAAAGTCCTAATCGACGGTGCTCAATGGATCGCCCATCATCCCACCGATGTGCAAAAAATCGGCTGCGATTTCTATGTCTTCTCTGGCCACAAAATTTTCGGCCCCACCGGCACCGGCGTGCTCTACGGCCGGCGCGAAATTCTCGATGCCATGCCCCCCTACCAGGCCGGCGGCGACATGATCGAAAACGTCAGCTTCGCCGGCACTACCTATGCCGCGCTCCCCGCCAAATTCGAAGCCGGTACTCCCAACATCGCCGGTGCCATCGGCCTCGGTGCAGCGATCAATTTCGTCCGCAATCTCAATTTCTCCTACGTTACTCACGAACAAGAACTTCTCGAATACGCCACGCAGCAGCTTCAGAAAATCCCCGGCTTAAAAATCGTCGGCACCGCCAAACAAAAAGGCGGCGTCATCTCCTTCGTCATCGATGGCATCTCCTCTCTCGACATCGGCCTGAAACTCGATGCTGAAAACATCGCCGTCCGCACCGGTCATCATTGCTGCCAGCCCGTCATGGAGCGCATGCACATCTCGGGCACCGCCCGCGCGTCGCTGGCGCCGTATAACACAAAAGAAGAAATCGACGCCTTGGCTTCCGCTCTGCAAAAAATCACCCTCAGTCGCCGCGTTGAAAAACGCACCGCCGCATCAGTCGAATATCCGTCCGCCTCTGCCGTGTCTCCGCAGCTCGCCGCCGACCAACTCGCCGACGAATTCACGTTTCTCGAAGAGAAGACCGACAAAAATCAATACCTGCTCGATCTAGGCGCTCGCCTGCCCAGCAACTTTGATAATTTAAAGAAAATCACCGAGCGCATCCCCGGCTGCATGTCGGAAGTTTATCTCGTGGGCCGCTCTTCTCCTGCTGATTCCGAGCGCTATGAATTCATCGCCGACGCCAACGCCGACATCGTGCGCGGCCTGATCGCCCTGCTCCAGAAAATCTATTCCGGCCAGCGCTCCGCCGACATCCTCTCTTTCGACATCGAATCCTTCTTCCATCGCATCGGCCTGGATCAATTTATCACCTCGCAGCGCCGCAACGGCCTGGCCGGCATGATCCAGCGCATCCGTTCCCAGGCCGAGAGATTGCGATAATCCAACATGACCGAGGCCGCCCGATGAGCCAGGACGAATATCATTATCCCAATTCCATCAAGAGCCTGGACGTCTCCAGCAATCCCGCTCCGCGCAAACTCAACGAGCGCACCCCGATCGATGAGCTCCTCGATGCCAGCAAAACCGATGAGCAAAAATCCCTCGAGCAAAAAGTCGTCGACGTAATCAAAACCATCTACGACCCTGAAATCCCCGTGAACATCTACGAGCTAGGCCTGATCTACGACATCGCCATCTCCGACGATAATAAAGTCAAGGTAAAGATGACCCTCACCGCCCCCGGCTGCCCCGTCGCCGGCACCCTCCCCGGCGAAGTCGCCTCTAAAATCCAGCAACTCCCCGAAGTCACCTCCGCCGATGTCGAACTGGTCTGGGACCCCCCCTGGGACAAATCCCGCATGTCCGAAACCGCCCTGCTGGAATTGGGACTTCTCTAACTAATGAATGTTAGTTGTTAGTTGTTAGTTGCTGAAAACCAATACAACTATCAACTAACTCTTCTCAATCGTATCAATCCCAATCCCACCACAATCGCAATCCCCATGGGTTCCGGCACCACATCCAACACCGCATTCTCACTCGACGCAAAATCCATCCCCGCCATTCTCTGAATATCCGCACTCACCGAAAACTCGTAATCTCCCGCCGGCGCGAGAAACTCTGCTCCCGACATGCCATTCCATGTCCATCCCGCTGGCCCGGTCAGTGTATAAGTCGTCTGATCAGAGCTGCCCGTTCCGTTGTAATTAAGCACCAGCCATTCATCCGCGGGCAACGAAAAATCCACCAATGCCGACCCCATGCCCTGCGTGTCATTCTCCCCGTATCCATTAGTGGTAGTCGAAGCCGACAGCCCGATCTCAGCATCGCTCACCGACGCCGCCGCCGTCGCCGAGCAATTTACCTCGCTCTGCGACCATCCGCTGAAATACGAAAAGCTGGAATTCTCCTGGTGGCTCCCGGCCTGCGTTCCCAGATTATCCTGATTATTCGGCCCCTCCCACGCATCCTTGCCGGTCGCTGCATCCAGCAACGTCTGCGTCGGCACAAACCCCGCCCGGCACAGCGCCGCTGAGCCAATTACCATGTAGAAGAAATATTTTGATATCACCCAGTAAATATAAAAAACATTCGCAGATAAACCAAAAATTCCTCCGCCGATTTCCGATACGTCCCAGAATATCTCCGATTCTCAATCTCCACCGGCGGTGGCACTTTAGTCTGTGGCGAGCATCGTCGAGCCATGCCACTGCATGACCGATTTGCACT
>DASXDR010000194.1:0-3641 GCA_036490535.1 Tepidisphaeraceae bacterium
ACTGATTTGCTTGTCTTGGTTCTGGAACGTTTGGAACACCTCAAAATCACCTACATGGTGGTCGGATCGATCGCGAGCTCGGCATACGGTGAACCAAGATTTACACGTGACATAGATATTGTTATTGACGCTACCACCGAGCAGTTGGAGCAATTGTGTCAATCTTTTCCCGATGACAGTTTTTACGTGAGCCTCGACGCCGCCCGACAGGCCCTGATCAATCGAAGCCAGTTTAATCTCATTCATCCAGACTCGGGGAACAAAATTGATTTTCTGTTTTGCTCAACCGATGCGTGGGGCAGTGAACAAATTCAACGGCGGAGATCGGCTCGCTTATTACCCGGGAAACAGGGCATGGCCGCCGCTCCTGAAGATATCATCCTTTCCAAGATGCTTTATTACCGCGAAGGCGGCTCGGAAAAGCATCTGCGCGACATCACTGGAATGTTCAAAATGACTGGAGACGCGATTGATCGGGAATATATTTCTGATTGGGCAGCGAAGCTGGACTTGATGGATATCTGGCAGGCCGTTCGTAAGCGACTGAGCATGTAACTATTTCGGGCCGCTGTTAGCCGCGGTCCGTTGGCGGCGAACCATTACGAACGAACGGATGCATAGAACGAGGAAGATCGCACAAAGCAACGACATGAGAACCTGGCTGATTACTGCAGCCGATGCGGTTAGGCCTTGATGAATAGCCACCGGGATCAATCTCCCCAGCGGAGCGATCGCGCCAAGCAAACCAATTATCGCGGCGGCATGCATGGCATGTTTGCGCATGGCCGGCCGTAGCGCGAGAATACCGAGCAGGATTAACAAGACGCCGGCTACGCAGGGGATTAACGCAGTGGGGCTGGGGCGGGCAGCGATCCAGCCAAAGACGGCCGCAAAGTAAGTAATGAGACCTAGTAAAGTGAGGAGAGCTCCGAAGAGAATCGCAACTAGGGACATGGGTTCCTTTGTAATCGTTACTTAATCCGGGCTAAGCAGTGTCGGTTCAGCCCTCGAAGCGGCACGCTCCAGCCGTATTGAACCGGAATCATAGGCCCGCTTCATTCACAGCCACGCCATGCGCTTTGAGCGTATTTACCTGCACTAATTTTGCCTGCTCGGTATCTTTGACATTGTCGCTATGGCACGCAGCTTTTTGGCCTTTGTGGGCGAGTTTGTGAATTTCTTCCTGAGAGAGAATGCCGCGTTGTTTCAGGATTTCGGCGCCGCTTGAGGAAACTCCGGGTGATGCGATCGCTTTTTTCACCGGCTGGGCTTCTTCATCTTTCCCAGAATAAAATTCATTGATTTCTTTGCTGATGCGCACAGAGCACCAATCGTGGCCGCACATGGCGCAGAAGTCGGTGTCGACTTCTAAATCTTCATCGTGATAGGCACGAGCCAGATCGGGGTCGAAAGAGAGATCGAAATGGCGTTGCCAGTTCAGAGCGGCGCGGGCTTTGGTGAGTTCGTCGTCGCGGTCGCGGCTGCCGGGGATACCGAGAGCGACATCGGCAGCGTGGGCGGCGATTTTGTAGGCGACGCAGCCTTGTTTTACGTCGTCTTTCTTGGGCAATCCCAGATGCTCCTTGGGCGTGACATAACAGAGCATCGCGGCACCGTGATAACCCGCCGCGGTTGCGCCGATGCAACTGGTGATGTGGTCATAGCCGGGGAAAATATCGGTGACGAGGGGGCCGAGAACATAAAAAGGCGCCCCGTGACACAGCTGGCGCTGCAATTTCATGTTGTATTCGATCTGATCGAACGGCACATGCCCCGGCCCTTCGACCATCACCTGACAACCGTGTGACCAGGCGCGCTCCGTGAGCTCGCCGAGGGTTTCGAGTTCGCGCAACTGGGCTTCATCGGTTGCATCCGCAAGGCCACCGGGGCGCAATCCATCGCCTAATGAAAACGACACATCATATTGCCGCATGATCGCGCAGATGTCGTCGAAGATTTCATACATCGGATTTTGCTTGCCGTGATGAATCATCCACTTGGCCAGCAGCGAGCCGCCGCGGGAGACGATTCCGATCAGGCGTTTGCGCACAAAGGGAAGATGCTCGCGCAGCACGCCGGCATGAATGGTGAAATAATCCACGCCCTGCGCGGCCTGCTTTTCCAGTTCTTTCAGAATGATGTCATATGAGAGATCTTCAATGCTCCGCCCGATGATCATGGAATAAATCGGCACGGTGCCGATGGGGACGGTGGAATTTTGAATGATTGCCGCGCGGCATTCATCCAGGTTTCCCCCCGTCGACAAATCCATCACCGTGTCCGCCCCCCACTTCTCTGCCCATTTGAGCTTTTCGACTTCTTCATCCGTTCCCGAGGAAACCGGCGAAGCCCCCATGTTCGCGTTGATCTTGGTGAGCGATGCACGGCCAATGGCCATGGGCTGCAATTTGTATTTCAGGTGCACGCGATTCGCTGGAATAATCATCCGGCCGGCGGCGATTTCGTTTTTGATCTGCTCTGCCGTCAAATGCGGCTCGCGCGTGGCGACGAATGACATTTCCGAGGTGATCGTGTTCAGCCGAGCGTATTCGAGTTGGGTGATTGCCTGCCTTTGCGGTGCTAAGCCGGCAGCTTCGGATGTAAAATCATGCGCAGTCTTTTCCGATGGCGCCGGCATTCCCGGCGTATCGGGCGAAGAATACGTGTACGGCGTTCCCACACGCCCTTTCAGCGCGAATGACCCGGGCGTAGTCCCCTGGCATTCGGTCGATGGATTATCGCCTGGTGGCGGAAGCGTAAACGCGGTTTGTTTCGATTGATTAGCCATACATCTTTTCCTTTACATATCGTTTTATTTTACTTCGCCGCCCGCGCCGGTCATGAACATCCACTGCAAGACACTGCTCGGCGGCAGTGGATCGACGCCCAAGTGCCGCATCATATTCAGTGCCTGGGCGCGATGGTGCATGCCATGCGTGAGAATATGCGTGATCACACCAGCGCGCGGAAACGCATATCGCTTCCCTTTCCAGGGCGGATTGAACGGCGTTTCCAGCGGCGTTGCATGCACTGTTCTGTCGAACTCCGCAGCAACCGATTCATGCCAGGCGATCAGTTCATCAATCCCCATTTTCTTCTGCTCAAAATCATGCTCCCGGCCACTGAGCGATTCGCCCCACAACCATTGCGTCTGCACGATGTGATAAAGCGTCGCGCGCAAACTCCCCATCCCCATTTCAAATAGCTGGTCCAATTGTGAATCGGAAAGTGATTTAGCAGCACCAAGCAATTGAGCCGTCGCCCAATGGTCGTGCTTCAAGAGGATTTCAAGCGAGGATTCGTTAACCATGGTCGCTTCCCTACGCGGTTCGACTCTGAAAAATGAGAGCTCACCGATCAGGTTCCAAGGGTTTTTCTCAGTCCCGATCTATCGGGACACCCCTAGCGAACTATGTAAGTTTAGCGGGAATTGATGATCAGGCAAGCGCCCTTATGGTGGGCTGATACGTCGTCGTTTCGAAACAAGCCAAATCATTCCCAGAACGCTCGTCATCAAACTCGGTTCGGGAATGACCATAATTACGCCATCCTTATATAACTGCGAAGTATCCCAAGCTAATCCATCAGGCAACGCCGGTAGAAAAATACTCGTAAACGATCCGCTTGTCGTGCCGCTAAAA
>DASXDR010000019.1:0-9491 GCA_036490535.1 Tepidisphaeraceae bacterium
ACCGGACAAACCCTCATCGTCTCGGGCAATGAAACCCTCGGCGACACCGCCGCCTTCACGCTCACCCTCAATTCCGGCAGCACTCACTCCGTCACTGGCAACCTCACCCTCGCATCCACCGGCTTGCTCAATCTCGCCGGCGGCACCCTGAACGCCACCGGACTCGATTTCAACGGCCCTCCGTTTCTCTTCAACTGGACCGCGGGCACACTCAATCTGAACAGCAACGTCATCTGGGACTCCGCCGCCGCATCCACCACTACCGGGGACGCATTCGGCTCCTCCCTCATGCTCGGCACCAGTCAAACTCTCCAAATCTCCGGCAACGAAACCCTCGGCGGCGTCGGCGCCTTTACCCTCACCCTCAGCACCGGCAGCACCCACGCCGTCACCGGCATCCTCACCCTCAACCCCACCGGCACCCTCGTCCTCAACGGCGGCTCGCTCACCTTCGCCTCCCTCAACCAATCCGGCGGCACCATCACCGGCAACCTCTCCGTCCCCGTCGGCTCAACCTACAACTACGCCGGCGGCTCTCTCAACGGCCAACTTCTCAATGCCGGCACTGCCACCCTCTCCGCCAACTTCACCAACTCCGCCGGCGTCACCAACTCCGGAACCCTCAACATCTCGGCCGGCGTCACCGCCACGTTCACCGTTGCCCCCATCTCCAATTCCGGAACCATCAACCTCAACGGTGGCTCCATCGCGGGCGCAGGCACGCTCACCAACAACGGCGCTTTCGCCGGTTTCGGCACCATTGCCTCGACTGCAATCAACAACAACGGTTCGTTCACCGTATCCGGCGGATCCCTTGTCATCACCTCCTATGCATTCAACAATTACGGCAACATCAATCTCAGTACCACCGGCCAACTCCAGTGCAACGGCAATATCGTTTCCAATTCCGGTACCATCACCCTGAACGGTTCGTCGATCAGCGGCTCCGCCCTTCTCGCCAACGCCGCCGGTGGCACCATTTCCGGCTCCGGCTCCATCACCACACCCTTCTCCAACAGCGGCACCGTCGCCCTCACCGCCAATACCCTCACCCTCCCCGCATTCACCAACAATGGCGACATCGAACTCGCCGGCATCACCGCCACCCTCGCCGGCAGCACCATCACCAACGCCTCCACCATCGAAGGCTTCGGCAAAATCAACAACCCCATCACTAACAATTCCACCATCGAAGCCACCGGCGGAACCCTCATCCTCACCGGCACTCTCGCCAATTCCGCCAACGGCACCCTCGCCGTCTCCTCCGGAAATAAAATCCTCATCCAGGGCACTTCCATCTTCCCCACCAACGCCGGTCTCATTTCCCTCACCGGCGGAACCTTCGACACCTCCACCCAAACCCTGAACAACACCGGCTCCATCGTCGGCTACGGCACCCTCCGCACCGCGGGACTCACCAACAGCGGCATCTTCGACCTCACCGGCGGTACCTCCACCATCAACGGAAACATCATCAACGCCTCCGGAAAAACCATCAACATCCTTTACCAGCCTGCCATCTTCACCGGAAACATCACCAACAACGGCACCATCAACGTCACCGGAACCACCATCACCTACACCGGCACCTACACCGGCAACGCCTACCACTCCGACCCCTCCACCAACATCTTCCAAAACAATGTGACGGTGGTTGCTGGCGGACAAATGACCGGCGGGTCCGGCGATCAGTATTACATGAGCGGCGGTACGTTCACGAACCAGGGCACGTTCAGTAACGGCGGCTGGCTGCAATCGTCCGACCCCACCACCAATAGCGGTAGCTTCAGCGAAAGCGGCGCGCAGAATTGGTCGAACGGCACGACGTTCACCAACACGGCCGGCACCGCCACATTCAACTCCGATACGGGCAGCGCAACCTCTTCTCCTCTCTCTATTGCCGCCAATGGCGGGCTGGTGACTTTTGGCTCCAACCAGCATCTGGCATCGCTTTCCATCTCACCCGGTGCAACCGTGGATGTAATGGGTAATGAGCTTTTCATCAGTTCTGCTTCTGCTGCAACCATCCGCTCGTATTTGATCAGTGCCTACGACCATGGGACATGGAATGAAACGGGCCTGACCTCGTCAATGGCCGCTGCCAACTCCACTGGCTCTACCACGCTTGGCTATCTGGTCGTCGGCTCAATGGTCGAAGTGAAATACACCTGGCTTGGCGATGCAGATCTCGATGGCGTAGTCGATGCCGCAGACTTGGCCGCGATGTCTCCGATTGGCACCACCTGGACGACCGGTGATTTCAATTATGATGGCAGGGTAAATGCCGATGATTATTCGCTGTTCATGCTGGGAGCCGCCGCGAGCGGTGGGATGAATATTTCAACGACCTTGCCGGAACCTGCCGGCGCCGCAGTAATAACTTGCGGGCTGGGACTGGCCGCTCTGAAATCACGGCGACGGGGAATTCCTTGCTTGCGAGGCCAGTGATCGCGCACCAATAACCGTCGATAGCGTTTCTGCTGGAATATTGCGGGAAAATAATGGCAGAGAATTAATAGCCTGCACAGGTCGACATATAACCTATTTGACTAGCGCCGTCTGGTCTGTCCGTGCATGGGCGGCTAGACTTATCGCCTGCGACTCATAAAACAGATCACATTAAACCCCCACTTGCTGTGGGATAACCTCAGACGGCAGGAGTAAAGCTTATGAACAAAATCACATCCGCCCTGGTTGTTGTTGCTTTTATTGTTGCCAGCGCAGCACCGCTGATGGCGCAGCAAAAACGATTGAGCCCTCACGATACAATCAGCACCGTCATTGATGGCAATCGCGTCATGATCGTTTACGGCCGCCCGCATACCAAGAATCCCCGAACCGGCGAGGTTCGCAAAATATGGGGAGGATTGGTGCCTTACGGAAAAGTATGGCGCATGGGCGCCGATGAGGCGACGCTGCTCGTTACTCAAAAGCCGATCACGATGGGCGATGCGACGATCCCCGCCGGCGCTTACACTCTCTGGATGATGCCGAACGAAGATGGGAGCGCGAAGCTGATCATCAATAAGCAGATCGGCCAATGGGGGGTCGATCCGCATGAGCCGTCGCATGCCTATGATGAAAAGCAGGACCTGGCTCGGGTGGATATGAAAAAAGATTCGCTGGATACGCCGGTCGATCAGCTCACGATCTCCATCGAGAAAAATCCTGATGGCGGCGGGATCGTGAAGGTGAAATGGGAGACGACGCAATATTCCGTGCCGTTCACTGTCGAGAAATGAATGAGAAGAACATTTTCAGCCGTCGGGTTGGGGCGATGGCTGCGTTTATCTGTGCGCGCAGCGATCGTGGGTATGTGCCTGTTGGCCAGCATGCCTGAATGGAGCCGCGCGGCAGAGGCAGCACCGTCATCGGCGGTGCTACAGGAGTTACACCGCTTCGAACAGTTGGGCAGCGTTCTGTATGTTGCAGCGCATCCGGATGATGAAAATACGCAATTGATTGCGTATCTGGCGCGCGGGAGGCTTTATCGCACGGCGTATCTTTCGCTCACGCGCGGCGATGGAGGGCAAAATCTGCTTGGGCCGGAATTTGGCGATGAGCTGGGGGTGATCCGCACGCAGGAATTACTGGCAGCGCGGCGTATTGATGGTGGGCAGCAGTTTTTCAGCAGGGCGCGAGACTTTGGTTATTCCAAGGACTATCGGCAGACGCTGAGGAAATGGGATCATCAGCAGGTGCTTTCGGACATCGTGCGGGTGATCCGGGAATTTCGGCCTGACGTGATGATCACGCGATTTTCGACTGTGCCGGGGATCACGCATGGACACCATACGGCGTCGGCGGTCCTGGCTTTGGAAGCGTTCAAGATTTGCGGCGATCCGCATGCTTTTCCGGAACAACTCACCGAGCTAAAACCCTGGCAACCCAAACGCATTTTTCTCAATGGCTTTGTTGGCTTCCGTCGCCCGGATCAATTGGTTCCCGGCGCCACTTCGGAGCCGAGCAAAAAAATAAATACTATTCGCATTGATATCAGCGGCACTGATCCGGTGCGCGGCGTGCCGTTGGGTGAATTGGCGGCGATGAGCCGGTCGATGCACAAGACGCAGGGGTTCGGCAATTTTGCCGGGTATGGCCGCGGCGGTGATGGGCCGCGCTATGAATCGTTCCAACTTCTCGATGGCGAGCACGCGAGCAAGGATATTCTGGATGGCATTGATACGACGTGGAATCGTTTTCCCGGCGGCGGTGAGATAGCGGCGCTGGCTTCGCAAGCGATTGCCCGATTCAATTCTGCTGACCTCGCCGCCAACATACCTGCGCTGCTCTCAATCCGCAGCCACCTTGCTGCGCTTCCTGCTGATCCGGTTATCGATGAAAAGCGCCGGCTGCTTGATCACATCGTGCAGGAATGTCTTGGGCTCGAAGTGGAAACGGTGATTCCGCAGGCGGAGGTCGTGCCAGGGGAAAAATTGCCGCTGCATCATGTCGTAACAGAGCGATCCAAGATTCCCGTTCGTTGGGTGGCGGTGCGTTATCCGAGCGTGGGGAATCAGGTCAGCAATACAAAAGATTTGATACCCGCGCAATCGGTCGATCTGGATTCGACGCAAACGCTGCCTGCCAATACGCCGCTGGGCCAGCCTTACTGGTTGCGCGAGCCGGAGACGGAGGGGATGTTCCGCGTGGATGATCCAAAACTGATTGGCCGCCCGGAGAATCCGCCGGCGTTTCCGGTGGAATTCGTCTTTGATGTCGCGGGGCAAACATTGGTCATTGCTGATGAGCCGGTGCAGATCACTATTCCGCCTACATCAACCGCAGCGCAAGACAAAGGCGAAACGCACCGGCGGCTTGATGTCATTGCGCCGGTTTCGTTGAGTTTCGGTTCGGAGGTGCAGCTCTTTCCGCCGGGGGCTACGCGCACGGTAACGGTTGAAGCGACGGCATTTCGCAATGACCTGGCGGGCAATCTGCAACTCGATGCTTCCGAGGGTTGGATCGTTTCGCCATCGACCCGGGCGTTTCACCTTTCAACCGGGGAGCACGCGCAGCTATCCTTCAATATCACCGCACCGCCACATCCGACCACAGCGCGCATCCTCGCGCGCGCCGTGATCGGTAATGCCAGCTATAGCAACCAGCGGGTGGTGATTCACTACAGTCATATTCCGCTGATACTGCTGCAACCTGCGGCGAGCCTCAAAGCGGTCAGTCTGGATCTGGCCATTCGCGGCCATGAAATTGGCTATCTGCCCGGCGCGGGCGATAGCGTAGCGGATATTCTCAAACAGATGGGCTATGCCGTGACTTCGCTCACCGGCGCTGATCTGACGCCGAAAAGCTTAAGCCGATTTGATGCGGTCGTGATCGGCATTCGCGCGTTCAATGTCCGCACTGATCTCGCTCCCCATTTGCCGGCGCTTTTTGCTTACGTCCAAGCCGGCGGCACGGTGATTGAGCAGTACAACACGCCCAATGGCCTGCAGACTACAGAGCTTGCTCCGTATGATCTGGAGCTATCGCGCGATCTGCCGCACAATCGGGTGACGGATGAAAAAGCGCCAGTCACGCTGCTGGTGCCGGATCACCTGGCATTCACGACGCCTAATCGAATTGTTCCCGCGGATTTCGATGGGTGGGTGCAGGAGCGCGGGCTGAATTTTCCCAGCAAGTGGGACACGACGCATTTCACGGCGCTGCTGGCGTGCAGCGATGCCGGCGAAGCGCCGCTCACGAGCGGTCTTCTCGTCGCGCATTATGGGAAAGGATATTTCGTCTACACTGGCCTATCCTGGTTCCGCCAGCTCCCCGCTGGTGTGCCGGGGGCGTGTCGACTATTCGCTAATCTCGTTTCGCTGGGGAAATAAATGGCCAACTCCAACGCGACCGAAGATCAAACCACGGGCCTGGCGGGCCTGCGCTCCTGGCGCGCGGTTTATCTGCTCGTAACGGGCATCTTCATTCTCTGGGTTGGGCTGCTGGTTGCGCTAATGAGAATATTTGCGTGAACGCGATCGATTACGTCGTTCTGCTCGGGACGCTCATCGGCATCGCCGTCTATGGCATCTGGCAAACGCGCGGCCGGCGTGACCTGAAAACTTATCTGAAAGGAGACGGGAAAACCGGCTGGATTGTCATTGGCCTTTCTGTGATGGCCACGCAGGCCAGCGCGATCACCTTTCTCTCCACGCCGGGTCAGGGGTACGAAGACGGGCTCGGCTTCGTGCAAAATTATTTTGGCGCTCCCTTTGCGCTGATCATTATCGCAGCCATTTTTCTTCCCATCTATCGCCGATTGAATGTTTACACCGCATACGAATTTCTCGGCAGCCGATTTGATTCCAAAACGCGATTGCTGGGGGCTGCGCTCTTCCTCGTGCAGCGCGGCCTCGGCGCGGGCATTACCATTTACGCGCCGGCCATCGTGCTCGCCACGGTGATGGGTTGGCCGCTCGCCCCGACGATCCTGGGCACTGGTTTGATTGTTATCATTTACACCGTCGCCGGCGGCAGCGACGCGGTGAATGTGACGCAGAAATATCAGATTGGCATCATTTTCCTTGGCATGTTTGCCGCGTTCTTCGTGCTGGTGGGCAAGCTGCCGCACGGATTGTCGTTCTCGGATGCGTTAACCGTGGCTGGCGGGTTTAAAAAGCTCAACGGCGTCGATTTTTCGCTCAGTGTCCATCGCCGCTATACCTTCTGGTCCGGCCTGCTGGGGGGATTATTTCTCGCCCTCTCCTATTTCGGGACCGATCAATCGCAGGTGCAGCGTTACATTTCCGGCTCTTCCCTGCGCGAGAGCCGGCTGGGGCTGATGTTCAACGCAGTGTGCAAAATCCCCATGCAGTTTTTTATCCTGCTCTTGGGCGTGTTGATGTTCGTGTTTTACGAATTCAACGTGCCGCCCGTTTATTTCGATCACTCCGCGGTGGCCTACCAGATTGAGCACGGCAACGGCCCGCGCCTGCATGCGATCGAAACCGATTTTGCTGCTGCCCATGCCGAGGAGAGAGAGAAGATTCTGGCATGGCTGCACGCTAAGCACGCTGGAGATATTGCCACTGAAACCGCCAGTCGCGCCGCGGCGATGGCTGCACACGAGCAAAGCCAGGTGATCCGGGATAAAGCGAAGAAATTCCTGCTCGCAGGGACTGGGCATACCACCACCAATGAAGCGGATTACGTATTCATCACTTTTATTCTCGATCAATTGCCGCATGGGTTGATTGGACTATTGGTGGCCGCGTTCTTCGCCGCCGCGATGTCATCTAAAGCGGCTGAGCTGAACGCACTCGGATCGACCACCACGGTCGATTTTTACCGGCATCTGCGCAAACGCCCCGCCACGGATGCGCACTACGTCGCCGCGTCGAAAGGCTTTACCATTCTCTGGGGATTCGTCGCTCTTGGCTTCGCTCTTTTTGCGAACCTGGCGGAGAATCTGATCCAGGCGGTCAACATCCTCGGCTCTGTTTTTTATGGCGTTGTCCTCGGCTTATTCCTGGTTGGATTTTTCCTGAAACGCATCAGCGGTACCGCGATTTTCTGGGCGGCGCTGGTCGCCCAGGTTGCGGTCTTTGTCCTATACTTTTCTTTAAACGACCGCATCAGTTATCTCTGGTACAACCTGATCGGCTGTGCCGCGTGCGTGCTGCTGAGTATTTTGTTGCAAGGCATTTTGAGTTTGGCGTGATGAACACCTCCCCGGTTATTTGTTTTGGCCAGCAGCCCTGTGGGTTTTTCCCGAAGCGTTTTCTCGTTGCTAAGTTTCTGACTGCGCGCCGCCTGCAATCCGAAATCGGCGGCGAGATCGTCTTCTTTCTTCACGACAGCGATCACGACCCGCGCGAAACGAAAACATTGCTTCGGCATCGCAAGTCGGATGAGCCGATCGAGCTGAATTTCACATTCGAGAACAAGGTGCAACGGAAGTTTTCCCCGCTTTATCTCAAACGTATTCGTGCTGACTGGCTGGAAAAAACCATCTTTCAATTGCCCGCCTACGTTGATCGCCGCTGGGTGGAGGCATTTAAGAACAACACAGCGACCAACATCGCGGACTTTTGCCTGGAGATGTATCGTCAGATGGGATTGCTCGACGGCATTCGCGTGGTGCGCTCCAGCGATCCAGCCTTTCGCGCCACTGCCTGTGGTGTGGATGATTTTTACGTCGACATTCCCTATTCCGGCGAAACCGTCCGCGCCCGCTGCACTGGCGATACTCTGCAATTACACGAAGGCGGCGACCGCTTTATCACGCTTCCATCCACCAAATTCACCAAGGAACAAATCAGCCCCGCGCGCGATACGCGACTCCGATGGATGCAATCGGTTATTCACTGCACTCACTACGTTGCCGGCGCCGGCGAGCAGGATTATCTGCGCCAGCAGGATGCCCCCGAGATCACTTACATTAACCGTGATACCATTGAGCGATCCGATGAAGCGTACACCGAAATCCCCGCATGAACTTGCACCCTTGCTCGCTTTTGGCGCACACCCCGACGATATCGAATTCGGGTGCGGCGGCGTGATCGCCAAGGAAACCCTCCTCGGCCGTCGCGCCCACCTGATCGTCTGCTCTCTCGGCGAAGCCGCCACGCATGGCACGACCGCGCAAAGAAAGGTCGAAGCCAAAAAGTCCGCCGCGATCCTGAAAGCAAAAATCGAGTTCTTGAAATTGGATGGCGATGCTCATCTCGAAATTCGGCTCGCACATACTCTTAAACTGGCTCGGATCATCCGCCGGCTGCGCCCTGGCATCGTCCTCGCCCCCAGCCTCGTCGAAAATCAGCATCCCGACCACTACCGCCTCGGTCAACTGATCCGCGACGCCGCTCGCCTCGCCCGATACGGCGGCGTAAAAGAACTCCGTTCTCTTCCGCCTCACGCTATCGATCAATTATTTTTCTACGCAATCTCACCCGAATCCGAACCTGCGAACATCACCCCCCTGCTGATCGATATCTCCGCCCCGGAAATCATCGCCACCTGGAAGCGCGCCATGGAAGCTCATCATTCACAAACTCGCGCGCGGGATTATGTCGAGCTGCAGCTCACCCGCGCCCGCCTGCGCGGCCTGAGCGCGGCCGTCGGTCATGCCATCGCTCTGTTCCCCAATGATCCCGTACTTCTCGATTCACTTGCCCACGCCGGCCGAGGCGCGCGACGATTTTAATCATGTCCACGAACGTTCCACTCAAAATCGGCATCACCTGTTATCCTTCTGTGGGAGGCAGCGGCATCATCGCGACCACATTGGGAGAAGAACTCGCGGCCCGTGGCCATGAGGTGCATTTCATCAGCTACGAGCGTCCCTTTCGTCTCTCAGCTGATGCTCCGCGAATTTTCTTTCATCCAGTAGAGATCAGCGATTATGGCCTGTTTAAATATCAGGATTACACGCTGCCGCTCTCGGTAAAAATGGCGGAAGTCAGCCGCGATCATGCCTTGGATATTCTTCACGTTCACTACGCCGTGCCGCACGCCACCGCGGCCATTCTCGCGCGCTCCATGCTTCC
>DASXDR010000027.1:0-25320 GCA_036490535.1 Tepidisphaeraceae bacterium
CGGCATACGATGCGCTCAAATCTTCCAGACGCGCCTCCAGCACTGCGCGCCGCTTTTCGTTTGTATCAGAGTCCGCCTGCGCATAGAGCTTCTTGTATGCATCCAAAATTGATTGCAGCGTTGCCTGTGCCCCAGAGGGAGACGTACCCAGATATTGCACGTTGATCAAAAAGCTTTGCGGATCATGTACGATAACCAGATTCTTTTGTATTTCCTCGATTACATCTGGCCCCACTCCGAGGCCTGAGCGCTTCCAGTTATCAAAGCTCATCGCCAGATCAATAACTCGCTCGCTTTGAATCAGTTCTGCCTGCGTTGCCACGTAGCTGTTGAACATTGGCAACGTACCCTTATCCGCATCCGCCCCCTGATACATCACCACCGTGACATTCGGTTTGATCCGCACCTGAGCCAGGCTCATATACTGGACCTTCCCCTCAATGTATCCCAATGCCCCGAGTAGCACTGCCAGGATGCCGCCCACGGTAAATGCCAGCCAATAGCGGCCGCGTAGCAACGAGTGCAATCGCTCGGCGGGGTTGACTGGGGCGGCCCCGGTTCCACCTCCGTCCATCACGTCGCTGTTGCGCAGTTCCAGGCTGTTCTCAATTGGCATCAAGTCCATGTTGTTCTGCCTCATTTTTTCCCCCCGTTGATGATCGCTTTGATTAAGTCCTGATAAGCACCAGCAAATTGTTCCACAATCTGGTCCTTCCGTTCCTGCGGAAGGCTTGCATCCGTGATGACCTGCACTTGTGCTGCGCCGTAATATCGATCCTGCAAATTCTTAGCGACCGCGCGCACGGAATCCATATCCCGCCCGATCTGGTGATTGGGCAACAGCATGAAATTCGCCACGGTTTCCGTGGTATCCACGAGCGTTTTATGTTCCTGGTCGTACGCCTTTTTCATAAAGTCGTACTGCATCCCCGTGATTTTCAAATCTCCGACTTGCCAGTCATGCTTTTCCGCCGACATCTGCAGCCAACCCTGATTCGGATAACAGACCGGCGGGTAATGCCCCTGCAGATCGCGCGCATCGGTGCAATCCACGAGCAGAAAATCGACCCCTTCGCCGGTCACATAGTTCAAATAGCGCTTGCTTACGATCACATTTGGATGCAGCAATTTGATTGCCGATTCCGGCGTCTGCTCGTCATATCCCATCCAATCGCCGATGCGCATGGGTGCTCGGCTGGCTACTTGCTGAATCGCCTGATGGTAAGGCTCGGTATCCGCTGGCATCGTGCGCAGCGAGCGATCAATCCCCGCACCTCCCAGCAAAGCCAGGCTCAGGCCCACGGTCAGAAAATTTCTTGCCTGTTTATCAGCCATCATTAATCCTTCAGCTTAGCTCTGCTGCACATAAGACGCTTCACGCGCTTGCTAACGTGTATTCCTGCACCGGGACCATCGCCCAGCGCATTACTTTCACAATTCCCATCAACAACAAAAACGCTACCACCAGCATCACCCAACCGCTGACATCATGAAATTCCTCCGCGAACTGCGGCGAGTAATGACCGAATACCCAAACCGTTGGGATCAACCGGATCACGTTGCACACGATGGCCGTCAGGGGACTGGCCGCCAGGATGATTGCCCGCACATATCCACGCAGCGGCGTGATGAATGCAAAAATGTAGCTCACCAGCACCAGCGTAAAGACCATGCGCATTCCGTTGCATGCTTCGGCGATGTTCACCTGCTGCCCGTTGAGCACCAGAGATATTCCCTGTACTTCCACCGGCACGCCAAACAGCGACAAAATCCCCTGGGTTACTTGTGCCGTCCAGGATTGCAATGGCAACGCGATTTCCTGCCGGAATCTTCCCGGCACCGGCACCAGAAATGCCATCACTACAAATGCTGGCAAAAACCGGAAGAACACATCTTTGCCTAGCACGGTGATCGCGGCCCCGATCATCATGATCACTGCCCCGCCATGCCAGAACGATTGAATATTGTTCCAGAACCCAATGGACCACATCAACCACCCGATTGCGATAATCGCCGGCCCGAGCAGAGTTGGTTCCGCGCGACACTGCCGTAGGCGCCCGCGTCGCACCCAAATCAGCCACGCCACCGCGATCGGCACGAGCAGGACATGGCTCGCCTCCTCGTCCTTCAGCGCGATCTGCGCCAAGTCCTTCCAGGCCGGCAGCGCAACCCAGATCGCCAACAGCACCATCAGCGCTGCTCCGGCCCAATGCACCCAGGTCCATTCGAATCGTTTAAACTTGCTCATACGTTTGTCACTTATCGTTTGTCACAGATCACTTGTTATTGATCCTCGCAAGATTGCTGGCATATCAGCTCTCGCGAGTGACAAGTAACAAGCAACGAACGACACTTACTTCACTATGTCCTCCGCCACCATGCCTCCGGGCTGCACCATGGCGCCGCCGCACACAACAGACCGCACTACTACCGCTCCGCTGTAAACCCGCGCTCCGCGCAGAATGACCGAATCGTGAATACGCGCTCCCTCTGCCGAAGCGCCTTCTTCAACTATCTGAAATGTCGGCCGCCAGTCTTCGGCCCAGGCCCCGCTCTCTTCCACATTCCCCGCCAATCGATGATGGTGCCGTCGCAAGGCTCCGATGTAATCCTGTACATTGCGAATGGTCAGCCCGGTGGCAGTTTGTTTTTGCACCACTTCCACGCGATGCGATCGCGCAATTAATGGCAACGCCTGCTCTTTCATATCGCTGAAACCCGCCGCCGGGATATCGCGCAACGCTCCGCAGCGCACCAGCATTAATCCGCTGGGGGTTCCATCTGTGTGCGATACAACAGCCACATCGCTTGCGCAATGCAATAATTCTTCCGTGAGATTACTCAACGGCTCGCAAAGCAGCTGGCCTGCATTGGCAACGAGAAGATAATCATCGTCTGCGTATGCGGCCCCCAGATCGCGCAGCACGCCGCCGGTGCCGCGAAATGAATAAGGATCACGCTCGACGGAAAGCACCACGCCATCGACGGGGACTGCCGCAGCTGGTTCCATTGCTTCGCGATCAAGCATTAATCGCATTGGTAGCCGTTCCAGTCCCAGGTGTATTACCAATTGTTTGACTTGGCCCTGCCACAATCCCAGAAGCGTTTTTTCCTTTTCCACGGGCAGATCCAGAATTGAGCGCCCGATTGCCTCGCCAAATCGGCTTGCCCGTACATTCCCGCCGAGCAAAATGATTGCCTGTAATTGTTCCGGCCGCGCGCGCTGCATCTCCGCTTTCCCGCCTTTTGTCAAATTAGCGCGCGATACCGTCATAGACCCAAGGGTAAGACATTCATCATATACGCCAGAGTTGCATCGTCTCGTTCGTTAACTGCCTTAAACTACGAGAATAGGCAATATTCTGATTGTTAGACTGGGTAATTTAGATCAATTCCAATAATGCTGCATCTATCTCTGTGCTTACTGCCCGGCCCAGCATCTGAATCTGAAAAATAATCCGATTGCTTGGCAATCGGCCCTCGACGAACCCCTGTAAACCTCGCAATGGTCCGGATTTAACTTCAACTAAAACGCCGACTTTTATCGCTGGGTAGGGGTCCAGGCTGGTCCCGCTATCCAATGCCTTTTTAAGATTACGAAGTTCCCAATCGAGCGTTCGCTGATCTGGCACCGGAATTATCTTAGCCACTCGCCCAGTCCGGTCGGCGCGATAAGCATCGTCTAGTGAACCTTTCACAAATAAATATCCGGTAAAAAGCGGAAGCTCGGAAAACTGTTTCTTGCGGCCATAATTTCGCACATTCTTGCGGAGAGGGAGAAAATAGGTAATCTCCATGGCTTGTAGGGTTGAAGCAAGAATTTTCTCCTGGCGCGTCTTAGTCTGCAGTACATGCCAGTCTCCTTCCACAGCAAATGCCGCGTCTCCGTTTAAGCTAGCAAAGCCTAGTTTAATCAACCATAATCCTTTTCCTGACATGGAGATATTGTTTATAATAATTCGCGTTTTAATGCAAGCGGCCAGGACATTTGGCGCTAATTATCCACTTATTAATTCTGCTCAAATTCGAGTGATATTTGAGCAAAGAAATAAAATTTATTTTTATGACTTTGTGCTTGCAAAGCGGCTTGAACCAAGTATTATTCGTATGTGTTGAGATTGAACGCGTGGGCTATGTGGGTTTCACGCTACAATTCAAAAAGATGTGAACAGGTAAAATCCCTGTTTGCCGTTTAAAGAAAAAGGAGCTTGGGACATGTTGAAAAAATTGACAGCACTGGCGGTAGGAGCGGTTATGATCGCGGGTATTCGTGCCGCTTCTGCAGATACTATCGAACCAATTTTAACCTCTGTGATTCATAGCGGTTCGTCGTATACATATAATTATGATCTGCATCTCACTGGTGGGAACGGCCTGCAGGATAACGATGCTTACTCTAGTGGCGTAATTCTTTTTGATTTCTTTGGATACCAAGCGAATTCTGCTAGTATATCGTTTACCGCAGGCGACGCTACTGCGTCTACCGATTGGAGCGTTACCGCTGATATGACGGGCGGCGCCCCTCTTCAAAACGTCAATTGGCTTGCAGGCGCTACAACCGTTGATGGTAGTACATTCCCCGACAGTGGTACCGCCGGTGATCTTGCAACTGCAGAGAACGTAGTCGTAGCATATACGGGTTCTGGACTGAATGTAGTAAATTCTGATACCGTTTTAATCCAGTTGTCTGTGGTATCAGCGAATCCGGAATCTGCTCTTTCATATGCCACCCTTTCTACGGTCAGCCGCGATGACCAAGCTGGAACCTCGGGAGATGTCGAAGGATACAAAACATTTGGACCTGCTACTTCTCCAGCGGGCTCTACTCCGCTTCCCGCTTCGGTATTAGGCGGTTCGGCCCTTCTCGGTGGTTTAGCTTTTATCAAGGCCCGTGGCCGTCGCAAGTCAGTTTGAAGAATTCTTAAATTTTAGGAAATTAGCCGGCCCCGATTTTCGGGGCCGGTTCTTTTTTATCCATACTTTTTCCTCGCACATTTTAATTTTCGACATAGAATGCTGCGCTTAGAGGAAATACACCATGGCTACACCAACTGAAACTGCTGTTGAAACGCCGGATCACTCGCCGCAGCCGCATATTCATGTGGAGGAGCGGAAGCTGGCGCTGATTGATTTCACAAAGACGCTGATTAAAGCGAATGGCTCGGATTTACATTTGCAGGCGGATTCGGTGCCGATGGTTCGGGTCGATGGGAAAGCTCGATTTCTGGATTGTGCGCCGCCTTCCAATGAAGTGATGGGGGAATATGTCGAAACGCTGATGCATAACCAGGAACAGGAGAAGCGCAATATCCTTGAGCATAAGGGGGCGGTCGATCTTTCCTGGGCGATGCCGGACAATACGGGTCGGTTCCGGGTGAACGTTTTTCATAGCCGCCAGAAATTGGCGATCGTGATGCGGCGGATTATCACGAAGATTCCGAACTTCGATGAGCTGAATTTGCCGTCGCAGGTAGAAACGCTTTCGGATCATCACCGTGGTATCGTTTTCGTTTCAGGCACGACGGGCTCGGGTAAAACCACCACGCTGGCGGCGATTATCGGCAAGATCAATCGCACTCGAGCTGAGCGAATTATTACTATCGAAGACCCGATCGAATTCCAGCACGAGAATGTCAAGAGCCTGGTCAGCCAGGTTGAAGTGGGTACCGATTCTGAAAGTTATGAATACGCGTTGCGCGAATCGATGCGCCAGGATCCGGACACGATGCTGATTGGCGAAATTCGCGATACCTATTCGCTGGCGACGGGCCTGCGTGCCGCGGATACCGGGCACCTGGTTTTCACTACGGTTCATGCCACGAACGCGCCGCAGACTGTCGAACGTCTGGTTTCGCTGTTTGATCCGAATCAGAAAGAATTGCAGCAGACGCAGCTTGCTACCAATCTCGTGGCGATTGTCTCACAGCGTCTGGCGAAGAAGCGCGAAGGCAAAGGGCGCGTGCCGGTGATTGAAATCATGATGGCCACGCCGATCGTGCGCAAATACATCCAGGAAGGGGAATTCGAAAAGCTTAAGGGCGCTGTTGGTAATCGCGAATCGGGCAGCCAGAGCTTTGATCAACATCTTACCGAGATGTTCCAGAAGCAGATTATTGATGTCGCCGAAGCCAAGCGCCTGGCCAGCAATGTGGATGCTTTGAATCTGGCGCTGCGAGGGATTAGCAATTCGGATACGAAATTGCGATAGGAATTTAAATCCGAAATTCGAAACAAATTTGAAATTTGAAAAGGAAAATTTTAGAACTGCAGAGAGCATTAGTGTGGAAGGGCAAGTTGCTTTTCAGTGGCACTGAAGTGCCACCGCCATTGAGTAGAATCGCTACGTGTGTATGAACAATATTATGCTGCTCTGAACTTGTTTCGGGTTTCGGGACTAGGATTGCGGAGTTTCTTGGCTTTCCCCTATGACCCGCTTAATTTCGCTCTGTAATTTGTCCCATCCGGCGACTTTGGGGACTCGGCCGATAACGCCTAATTCGGCGGCCTCATCTGGCGTATAAGCGTCGGAGCCGGCTGTATAATCAATTACCGGGATGCGCTTTAATCGCTCGTTTTTGCGCATATGATTCAGCACGGCCCGGCCATCCATGACGGGCATCATGCGGTCCAATATAATTACCCGCGGCGTTAACTTTTCCAGCCTCTCCAGTGCCTCCAACCCATCCGCCGCTGATTGCGTCCTATAACCTTGTGACGTCAACAGACGTACTAATGCTCGCCGGGTGTCGGCGTGGTCCTCGATGACAAAAATGTCTACTGTTAACGGCGTCACAGATAACCCTTATCGGTATATGGTCCGGGGGTGCTATATTTCACTTTTTTCTGATAGGATACGAAGCAGGTAAGGTCGGCGGATTATGGATAGTCGATTTCTTGTCGAATCAGGCCGGGAAGTCTTTACCGGCAATGAATTACTGGTCAAAGGGGCCTTGGAGACCGATGGCGGTGTCCATCTGTATACCGGGTACCCGGGCTCGCCGGTGGCTGGATTCTTTGATTGTCTGGGCGACATTGGCTCACTGCTCCAGAAAAAAGGCATTCGGGCTTTTCAAGCGAATAACGAAGCGCTCGGTGTTGCTGCGGTGAATGGCTCGCAAATGACGGCGTGCCGAGCCATGGTGGCTTTCAAAAGTGTTGGCACGCACGTCGCAGCCGATGCGCTGGCGCTGGGCAATCTGGCTGGCGCGAATCCGCAGGGCGGCGTGGTCGTTGTCTCTGGCGAAGACCCCTGGTGCGATTCCACGCAGGTGCCAGCAGACTCGCGTTTTCTTTTCGAGCATCTGCGCATGCCGGTGGTTGAGCCGGGTAGTGGGCAGGAACTCAAAGACTGGGTTGCGCATTCTTTCAAATTAAGCCAAACTGCGGGCCTTTATATTGGCTACATCGTCACGGTCGCGGGAGCGGATGGCGGGGGGACTGTCGAGTGCCATCCCAATCATTTTCCGGAGATGAACTCTCTGCAGAAGTTTTCTCTGGATACGAAGTCACTGCCGCTGGATAAAGTTTTGCTTCCGCCGCGCTCGTGGAGACGGGAACTGGAAATTTCGGAGCGATTTGCCAAGACGGCGAAGGCAGCTCGGTCGCTGGGGATTAATCGGATTTTTGGGAGGAAGGAGCTCGCCACGGCTCGACCGGGCTCGCCGGAGCCTGAAGTGGCTAGCCCGCAAAAGGCGTCGGTGGGATTCATTACTACGGGTATGGCCAAGCCATACTTGGAGCATGTGCTGCACGATATTGGGCTGGCGGGGGCGTTTCCGATTCTGAATATGGGGATGAGTTTTCCGATCGATACGGAAATCGTTGCGGAATTTGCGCGGCAGTGTCAGACGATGATCGTGATTGAAGAGCGGCGATCATTTTTGGAAAAGAATATACGCGATGCGGTGTTTCGCGAGTTGCCGCAGGAAATCGCAGCGGATATTTCGGCGCGAATTTTCGGGAAAAAATTTCCGGGTGGGTTGGAGGGGATACCCGATGTGCGGGGATTGAATTATTCCGTGCTGGCGCAGCGAATTATTCCGTTGGTTCAATCTCTTGAAATGCTCACGGCGGGGCCATGGGCTTTTAATGGGAAATTGGATGCGGAAATGGCGCGCCTGCGAATCGCTTCCAAGCCGCGCTTGAAATTGTTTGAAGATAAAGTTGTCGCACGCACTCCCACATTTTGCCCGGGCTGTCCGCATCGCGATTCTTCATCGGTTCTCCTGCAAATCCGTAAGGATTTGGCTGATCCGTCGTATATGCGCTCTAAGCATAATCGCGACGCCGTCGATCTGGTTGCGCATGGCGACACCGGCTGCTACACGATGCTGATGTTTGCCCCTACCGAGCAGCTCATGCACAACTATTCCGGCATGGGCCTGGGCGGCGGAACCGGCAGCGGGATTGATCCGTTTATCACCAATAAACAAATCGTCTTCATGGGCGATGGTACCTTTTTCCATTCCGGCCAGGTCGCCATCTCCAACGCCATTAAAGCGGGACAGGACCTCACCTTCATCATCCTCGCCAATGGCACCACGGCGATGACCGGCCACCAGGAACACCCCGGCACAGAGATCGATCTACTCGGCAACGAATCCTACATGCAGAATATTTATGACATCGTCAGCGGCATGAAAGGGACCAGCCCGCTGACTGTCACGCGCATCAACCCCGCTGAACGTGCGAATTATCGGCAGACGCTGGAGCAAACTATTCTGCGCGACGGCGTGAAAGTGCTCATTGCAGACAAAGAGTGCGGCATCACCTATCACCGCCGCAAGTTCAAGGAAGAAAAGAAAATCATCAAAGAGCACGGCTATTTGCCGCGCAAAACGCACATGAATATCACGCCGGAGGTGTGCGAGAATTGCCTGGAGTGCACCAAGCAAACGGCCTGCCCGGGGCTGACTTCCGTTGATACGGATTACGGCAAAAAGATCGACACCGATCTGACGTGGTGCGTGAATGACGGCGCCTGTGAGCGCGTGCGTGCCAGCAATGAATTCAGTCACGATATCAAACCTTGCCCGAGCTTCGAGCAGGTGACGGTGGTTCGGCAAAAGCGCCGGCGGTATACGCTGCCGCACATGGCTCTCGATAAACTTCCGGAGCCAGAATATGTCGCTAAGTTAGATAAGCCTGGTGATGAATGGCGCTGCCATCTCGCTGGCGTTGGTGGGATGGGTGTTGGCTTGGTTGGTGCATTGCTTGTTCGCGCTGGGCACAAGCAGGGGTATCACGTTCTCTTTCAGGACAAGAAGGGATTGGCCATCCGGAATGGCGGAGTTTATGCGCAGTTAACCTTCGTCAAAAGCGATCCTGCCAACGATCACAATCCCAATGATGTCCCGGCCATCACGGCTTCGATTCCGTATGGCAAAGCAGATTTGCTGCTGGGAGTGGATGTTCTGGAGGCGGCGCGGGCGATCGATCCGCGCGAACAGTTCCGTGTTGCATCCAAAGATCGCACGGCTGCGGTTCTGAATCTACATAAGCAGAACACGGTTTTCGCGCTGTTGGGCAAAGATGATTTTGACCCCGATGCGTTGCGGCAGGAAATTTATGATTCGTGCCGAGAGGATTTATCCTTTGCGAAAAATCTCTCGGAGATTTGCGAGCAACGGTTGGGATCCAAGCAGTTCGTCAACATCATGATCATCGGCATCGCCTACCAGCTAGGCCTGATTCCGGTGTCGCATCACGCGATCGCCTGGGCGATTAAGGATTCGATTCGCCGGGATCATCGCCGCAATCTCAAGGCGTTTAACATTGGGCGCAAGCTCGCGCTTGAGCCGCGCATGCTGCCCATGAAGCCCCAGCCGATCACGTGGGATCAGCTTCTCACGAATAAATCGCGCATTCTGCGCAAGAGCAAACTCGCCGGCCGTAAGTATGCGGATCGGTTTGAGCAATTGGTTGAGAGCAACGTCAAATTCATGCGCGATCTACCTGAGCAGGCCAAATACGATCTGGCCCTGCGCATTTACGACCTGATGCAATATCAGAGCGAGTCTTACGCCCGCCAATACCTGGAACTGATCCGCAGCATCTACAAACGCGACAGCAAATCACAAAGCTATCGCGCCACCACCGCCGCCATCTGGGGCTTATCCAAGGTCATGCTGATCAAAGATGAACCCTACGTCGCCTATCTGCTGACGCGCTGGGAGAAAAAACAGCGCGACATAGCCAAGTACAATGTCGACACCAGCAACGGCGATCGCATTATCTACAGGCATCACACCAAGCCGGAACTGGGCATTGGCAAATGGCGCTTCCGTTTGAATATCACCACCTCTGATTGGCAACTGCGGCTTGTTCGTCACATGAAATGGTGGCGTAAATTGCCGGGCTGGCATGCCCGCGAGGTGCACCTCCGCAATTGGTACATGGCCCTGATCTCCAAGGTTGATCTGGATACCCCCGAGGCGTACGAAAGAGCTGCCCGCTGGCTCAATGGCGTCCTTGCTGTCAACGGTTACCGCGAAGTGCGTTATCCCAAGCAGAACCGCTATATCGCCGATATCGAGGCCGAAATGGCCAATCCGCCTACTGAAACGCAGGTTTCCCAGACCGCCGACGCGAATTTTTGTCCTATTTAGCCCATTTCCGCACATTTTATATTTGTATCAACCAATCGTCTTCTGCGTGGTATTCAGGGATAGGAAGTTATGCAGGTAGATCAGCTAAAGCGTTGGCACTGGGCTTTGATCGGCATCATTGTCGGTTTAATGATTGCCTATGTCCGCCTGGGCGTGGAGCCGGATAACCCGATCTCCATGAGCCCTAACGGTTTTGCGAACGAAGTTGGCGATGACATTCCCAATCACCCCGGCAGCCTGATTATCAAAGATATCGTTTTGCATCCGCCGAGCGATGCGAACGAATCTGCTTACAAAAAATCGGTGCAGATCGTCACCTTTAAGCGCGCCGTTTATGACGAGCAGCTCAAAGGGTATGTCTATAAACCTGCAGCCCTCAAGGTCGAATTGCCCTTCCAGTTGCGACGCGGCAGCAGCGATAGTTACAACGGCAAATTTATCGATTACATGAAGGCATTGCAGGATGAGAATAGCGCGATCAAATTCCACTATGCCTGGTGGGAAGAACCCCGCAATGCATATCTGCTCTGGGCGGGTGGTTGCCTGGTAGTGATTGGCGGGATTTGGCCCACGATTATCAATTTGATGGTCGGGGCTGGTTTTGGTCCGCAGAAAAAGGCCGAGGATTACGATCTGGATCGGTTTGGCAAAGGGAAGAAAACCGATTCTGTTGCTCCTTCCGGCCGCCGCGAAATGACCGAAGACGAACGACAACAACTCGCCGGTCTCACCGCCAAGTACGAGGGCGATTTGGCGCCGAACGGCGTGGTGCGTACCGCCGCTGCAGTCGTCACCTCCGCCACTGAACAGCCGGTGAAAAAGCTGGAGAGCAAGCCGCTGGAAATCGCCAACATCGAGCAGGAAAAAGAGGACAAGGAATACAAGGGCGAGTTCTATCCCGTGGCCAAAGCGGGTCAGAAGAAAGCAGATAATTCGTAGAACGTTTTTATTCTTAAATTAAAGCCCCGTGCAGGTGGGGCTTTTTTTTGTTAAAGTCTTGTAAAATTGGGGGCTTTGCGGTTGACGGGTAAAGGGTAGGGGTTATAGTGGCCAGCTGTTGGGTACTTTCACCCATTTTGCCAATTCCTAGACATTCTTAGTCGGAAGGAACCGGTTATGAAAACGGGAGCTTCATCGAAGCGGGTAGATCGTCGTGGCTATGCACGGTTACATACCGCAACGAACATAAGCGTACTGGAGCCAATGGAAGAGCGCCGGCTGCTCTCGGCAACGCAGCTAACGACGCTGCCATACGAAACCGCCGGGTCGAATCCTTCGCCGATGTATTTGGTCAATGGGACCACGCTCTTCTTCGCGGATGATGCAACGGGCAGTCAGCATCTCTATCAGACCGATGGAACTGCGGCGGGGACGAAACTGGTTTCGAGCGTGTCGCTGGATAATACCAATGGCAATTCAGGCGGCGTGGATATCGCGGTGTCGGGGAATAATCTTTTCTACATCACCGATACCGGTAATGGGCAGCAGATTGAGGAAGCCTCTGTTGGCAGCGGTGGCGCGGTGACGATGAGCCAGTTCACAAATATCACACCGGACAATAATCTCGATCGCTACAGCATCGATGGCTTGGGCGCGGTGGGATCCAATGTCTATTTCTGGACTGCGGACAATACCAACGCCAGCGGCGACAATACGCCGATCACGCTGTGGGTCAGCAACGGAAGCGCCAGCCCCACGAATGTCGGATCGTTCTCGGAGATTGACGAATTATCAGGGATTAATGGCAAAGCAATTTTCGCGGCTAATGACGGCGTTGATGGGAGGGAAGCGTGGGTGAGCGATGGCACGGCACTGGGCACGGTACCTCTGCAAACCAGTGGCGGATCGGACATGGTCGCTCCGGCGGATTTTGTCGCCGACGGCACGAATCTGTTCTTCATGGCAGATGGCGGAAATTTGTTCTATACGGATGGAACGCAGGCAGGAACCAATCAGGTGACTGGTCCTGATGATGTGGAAGTGAATGGAATCGCGGCACAGAACTCGTCGCTGCATATGTCGGTGCTCAGCGGCGATGTCTATTATTCAAATGATGGTGATTTGTATAAGACCCCCGCGAACGGACAGTCATCTACGGAAGTCAGTTCGCAGGTTTATGATGTTTATAATCTGACGCCGATGGGCGCCAATATCTATTTTGCGGGGACGGATGGTACGCACGGGTCGGAATTGTGGAAATCAGATGGCACCTCGGGCGGAACGGACATGGTTGAGGATATCAATCCGGGAGCGGGCGACTCTAATCCCCAGAACCTGACCGCCTCGGGGAGCGAGCTATTTTTCCAGGCCGAGCCGGATGGCCCTAATGATCAGATTTTTGCCACTAATGGAACGACGGTCACGCAATTGACGCAAACACTCAGCGGCGGAAGCGATTTTGAGAATGTTATCAGCGCCGGCGCGACCAGCGGCGTGGCATTTACAACCATTGACGATCCATTTTTTGGGACGGAGCCCTTCAAGCTGACATCGACGGGCGTATCGCTGTTGTCGGATGTGAATACAACCTCAAGCGACAGCAGCCAGTCGCCGCAGAATGTGACGAAGGTCGGCAACACGATCTATTTTGTTTCGGGCAACAGCGGCGGCGATGACAACATGCTTTGGAAAACCGATGGAACGACCGCTGGCACCGTCAATATCACGCCAACGGTGACGATTGGCTCGGGCAACACCGCGACCACCGCTTCGGTGGTCAGTGGTGTATCGATCAACAATCTGATGGGGGGAAGTAGCGATCTTTATTTTGAATCCAATGCGGACGGCACGGATGACGCGATCTGGATCTACAACGGCACAACGGCTGCGCCGGTGCAGTACATTCCCAACGGCGGCAGCACGCCGGTCGATCTGACCGCGCAAGATAACATGGCTGTCGTCGGCAACACGCTCTATTTCGATTTTGATGACGGCGTGCACGGCGATGAGCTCTGGATGACCGATGGATCGGTCGCCGGAACGAAAATGGTGAAGGATATCAATACCGGAAACAGTGGCAGTTCTGATCCGGAGAATCTCGAGATTTTTGGAAACAAGCTGCTGTTTACCGCCAATGACAGGCAAGGCGCAGGCCGCGAACTGTGGATAACCGACGGCACCTCCGCCGGCACGATGGCGATCAAGCATCTGTTGCCGGGCACAACCTCCAGCATTGATTTCAATGGATTCCAGGTGGTGGGCAATGATGCGTATTTCATAATTGATAATTCTGGTAAGCAACTTTGGAAGACCGACGGCACCGCCGCGGGCACGACGGAACTGGGTCAATTTTATTCTGTGAATATTGAAAACGGATCGGGCGCTTCCGATATCGCGCCGCCAGTGATCGGCAATGATTTCTTCTTTGAAGCGCAGCTGAACTCGAACGATAACAACGGGCAAGCCCTGTGGAAAACCGATGGCACCCAGGCGGGAACTGTGCTCGTGAAATCGACCGTCGGCCAATCCGGCGGTCTGGATCCTTCCTACATTGAAAATCTCAATTCGAACACGATCGTGTTTGAAGGAAATGGGCCGGATGGAGATGAGCTCTGGAAGAGCGACGGCACGACTGCGGGGACTACGGAAGTGACGGATATTAATCCGGGATCTCCCAGTTCTTATCCGTACGATCTCGTCGTGGTCAATGGCGAAGCCTATTTCGCCGCCACTTCCGGGCCTAATGGCACGTTGAGAGAAGATTATGAGCTGTATAAATCCGACGGCACCGCTGCCGGTACCACCAAGGTCAAGCAGATTGCCACCAGTTACGATGGAGAATACGGAAATGAATATGGCGCTGACCCGGAAGGTTTAACCATTGTTGGCAGCAAAGTTTTCTTTACCGCTAATGATGGAATCCATGGCGATGAGCTCTGGGAATCCGACGGCACGGCAGCGGGCACGTTCATGGTGCAGGATATCAATCCGGGAACCGGATCATCGCCGGAGGATTTGAATGCGATTACCGACCCTTCAGGTGATGCGACCGCAGTCTTCTTCGCTGACAATGGTACACAGGGACAGCAGCCTTTCAGTGTGGTCGTGCCGTCTTATTCGATTAGTGTTTCCACAGGAACGTTGAGTGTCGCAGAAGGTGCAACAAACACATTCACCGTGGATTTGACCTCCGCACCCACCTCAAACGTGACCGTGACCATCGCCAAGGAAACCGGCGGCAGCGACAATTTGAACGCATCCGCCACCACCCTGGTCTTTACGCCCACCGACTGGGATGACCCGCAGACTGTCACGGTCACCGGCGGAATCAATGATGGCGCTGTCAACGGCACCGCCGTATTCGATATTTCCGCTCCGAATATCTCCACGCAAAACGTCAGCACCACTGAAATTGCTGCCAGTACGTCCAACGTCGTGCTGAGCGGAACCACGTTGAATGTCACCGAAGGCGCGAGCAATACCTTCAAGGTGCATCTCAGCTCCGCTCCGACGACGCAGGAGACCGTGACGATCACCTTCGCATCTGGTGATAACGTGCTCTCTTCCTCCCCCGCGACACTTGTGTTTACACCCAGCAATTACAACACGGATCAAACGGTGACCATCACCTCTGGCACTGATACCGATACGCAGGACCAGACGGCGACGTTTACGGTGTCTGCCAGCGGTTTCCCGGACCAGACGGTGACGGCCACGCAGATTGATACGAGTGGGCCGGTGGTAGGGACATTTACCGTCACTCCATCCAGCGGCAGCAGCAAGTCCAAAATCAAGCTCAGCGCCACCAGCGTCAAAGGAGATGGCGGAGTCGGCAACGCCGCCAACGTGATCTTCTACATCGACACCAACAACGACGGCGTGCTCGATAGCGGTGATACGGCCCTGAAAACCATCAAGCCAAGCAAGAAAGGTGCAGCGAGTTATACATTCAACGCCAAAACGCTGACGGTCGGCACCTACACCTTCTTCGCCCAGGCCGTCGACTCCAGTGGCGACACCGGGCAGGCCAAGAGCGGAACTTTCACGCTCACGACCACCACCGCCAAAGTGAAGAAGGCAGCGGTCAAGAGCATGACCATGATCGCCGCCGATACAGATACTTCGAATCTGCAAAGCAACAGCATCACGCAGAACCTCTTCTCCCAATCAGAGATCCTGGGATAAAAATTATTTGGCGGCGGTGCATCGCACCGCGCTGCATTTACCCAAACTCAAGCCCACGGATGACCATCCGTGGGCTTTTTCTCTTGACACAAGGTGCATAGACCTTGAAGCTATCGCCTGTTGTTTCAGCAAACATTGATTCCATAAGCGAAGGAAAAAGCACATGCCGGAAAAGAGCGTCAGTACCGATTCATTGGCCATGGAGAGTAAGCAAACCTACTCAGGCAAGAAGCTGCGCATGGCCATCATCGGGTGTGGGGGAATCGCCCAGACTCATATGGGCGTTTTGCAGAATTTCCCTGATGTCGAAGTGGTCGCAGGGGTTGACATCAATCCCGAGCGTCTGAACCACATGCGTGATAAATGGGGCGTGAAACAGACCTATGCAGACTGGAAAACCATGCTCAAGGAGGTCAAGCCAGATGCAGTAAACATCTGTACTCCCAATGGCGTGCATGCCCAGCCAGCCATCGATGCCGCCAATGCCGGTTGCCATGTGATTACCGAAAAGCCCATGGCGATGAATCCCAAGGAATGCCAGAAGATGATCGATGCCTCAAAGAAAGCAGGCAAGAAACTGGTCATCGGCTTTCAATATCGCTATCACCCCGCAACCGAATACCTGACCCGCGCGCGCGAAGAGGGTGTATTCGGCAATGTGATGTTCGTGAAATGCCAGGCGCTGCGCAGGCGTGGCATCCCCAACTGGGGCGTGTTCGGGCAAAAGGAAAAACAGGGCGGCGGCCCGATGATCGATATCGGCGTGCATGTCATTGAGATGGCGCACTATACGATGGGTTCCCCCAAGCCCGTGGCTGCGACCGGGATGACCTGGACCTATATGGGCAATAAGTCGAGCAACGTAGTGAGCCAGTGGCCGAACTGGGATTACAAAACTTATACGGTGGAGGATCTGGCGATCGGGCACATTCGCTTTGATAATGGAGCGATTTTGCAGATCGAGGCATCGTTTGCCGCGCACATTGAGAAGGATGTTTGGAATTTCACACTGATGGGAGACAAAGGCGGCGCCAAGTGGGATCCGCCGATGTATTTCACCGACAAGGCCGGCACGATGGTAAATGTCGAGCCAGGGTTCTTGTCGAGCAAAACAGATTTCCCGTCACTGTTTTCCAGCAAGCTGCGGAATTTTGTGGATGGCTGCATGAAGAATACACCCCTTCGCGCCCCCGGCGAAGCGGGCCTGGCCGTGCAGAAGATTCTCGACGGAGTCTATCGAAGCGCCGATGCCGGCGGCAAAGAAGTAAAGATCGATTAGAGCGGATTGCAGGTTACTGCACACAGGTTCGGATTGTAAACTGAGATTTACGATTGGAGGTTTGGCATGGAAGCCTACTCCCTGGATCTTCGTGAGCGAATTTGTGCTGCCTGTGACGAAGGGTTGGAAACCCGTCAGGAGGTAGCGGATCGGTTCGGCGTGGGCCGGTGGTTTGTGCAGAAGCTTCTGCGCCAGCGGCGCCGAGAAGGGACGATTGCCGCCAAAGCGCGTGGGCATGGTCCGGCTGCTGCCATCGGCCCGGCAGACCAGCAACGTCTGCGCAAGCTGGCCAGGAGCCATGCCGACGCGACCTTGGTGGAATGGTGCAGCCTGCTGCAGCAGAGCGGCGGTCCCTTGGTCAAGACCTGGACGATGTGCCGGGCTCTGAAGGAGCTGCGGCTGGTGCTTAAAAAAAGACGCTGCATGCCAGCGAGCGTGACACGCCCCGGGTGCGGGCCTTACGAGGTCACTTCAAGAAGCGGGTGGCGGCGGTTGATCCGGCGAAGCTGGTCTTTGTCGATGAAAGCGGGATTAACACCTCGATGACCCGCACCCGTGGCCGCGCTATGCCGGGGGAGCGTGTGCAGGGAGCTGTACCGCAGGGACATTGGAAGACCTTGACGATGATTGGAGCCATACGAATCAGCGGCATGGCCGCGGCGGTGACGGTCGATGCCGCGACGGACACCGACGTTTTTGGCGCCTTCGTGCATGATGCATTGGTTCCGGCGCTGCATCCCGGTGACGTGGTTTTGTGGGATGGACTGGCCGCTCACAAGGTGCAGCAGATGCAGCAGCAGATCGAGCAAGCGCAGGCCACACTCCTGCCGTTGCCTCCCTACTCGCCAGACTTATCTCCGATCGAGCCGGCTTGGTCGAAGGTCAAAGGGTACGTGCGAGCAGTGGCTCCGCGAAGTGCCCAGACGCTGGGAGATGCCGCCGCCGAAGGCTTCGCCAGCGTCAATGCCACCGACGCCCATGGCTGGTTCAAAAAGTGCGGATACAGTGTGCACTAACCTGAAATCCGCTCTAGCCGCGAATGAAGTTAATTGATAAAGCCCACGGATGGCTATCCGTGGGCTTTTTATTTAATTGGTTGAGGCGAGATTATTGAGTTCAGAACGGATCGATAGGATGACGCTTTCCCAATCCCCGGGAGCGGGTTGGTAGAAGAGGCGTAGTGAGGGATACCACAATGAATTCAAGCTGCGAGGAAGCCAGCGCCAGTCCGGATTCGCTTGAAGCATAAGCCAGGTCGGCCGACCCAACGCGCCTGCGAGGTGAGCCACAGAGGTATCGGTGGTTATGACCAGATCCAAAATCGACATGACGGCGGCAGTGTCAGCGAAATCGTTTAAGTCAGCTGAGAGATCGATCAAATTTAAGTCGGACGGAGCGTTTGAGATTTGGCCGGCGGCGATTCCTTTTTGCAGACTGAACAGTTGTACCCCGGAGAGACCGCTCAGAGGCGCGAGTTGTTTAATATGCATAGAGCGGATGGCATCACCAGGAAAGCGCGGATTACCAGCCCAGGTGAGGCCAATGCGCAGGCGGCCGTCGCGCGGGCCGAGCTTTTGGTTCCATTGATCAACCAGGTCAGGGTGGGCATGGAGATAGGGGATGTTTTGCGGAAGGGTAGCGAGAGTGGTTTGGAAAATATGAGCGAGGGAGAGCAGGGGGCAATGAAGATCGTAATCGGGGAGTTGATCGCCTTGCGGGATGATCTGGCAATGAACCGGAAGAGAGCTGAAGAGGCGGATGAGAGATGGCTGGCATTGCAGGATGATTTGCCCGCCGCGCTCGGCGACAAGCGGGAGATAGCGGGCGAATTGGATAGCATCTCCGAAACCTTGCTCGGTGTGGATGAGGATGCGGCGGTGGTTGAGGGCCTCGCCGGTCCATTGCGGTTGTGAAAATACCTGATGCGCGACGGAGAGATCGGCGCACTTGCGACGCCATTCGTATTCGAGCCAGCCTTGCTCGTAGTCACCGATCGAGAGAAGAAGCAGAGCGAGGTTGGCGTGCGCTTCGGCGAGATTGGGCTCGAGCGCGATTACTTTGCGAAAAGTGTCGAGCGCCTCGTGTGGTTGCTGGTCATCTTTCAACGCGTTGGCGAGATTGCAAAGTGCCTTGGCGTAATTGGGACGAAGGGCGATAGCTCGGCGGTAGGCGGCCAGGGCGGCGGAATTGTCGTTTTGATCTTGGAAGGCGTTGCCGAGGTTATTAAATGCTTCGGCGAAATTGGGATTGATGTTGATGGCTTGTTGATAGGCCGCGATGGCTTGCTGGGGTTGGCGGGAGCCGCGATAGGCGTTGCCGAGATTGTTGTACGCCTCGGCGAAATTGGGACGAAGAACGATGGCTTGATTCAAGGCGGTAATGGCCTGGGAGTAATTGCGACTGCTCTGTAGCGCATAGCCGAGATTGTTAAAGGCTTCGGGGTAATCGGGGCGAAGCTCGATGGCGCGCTGGGCAGCGGCGATGGCTTCGGGAAATCGACCGAAGGCAACGAGGCAGTTGGCGAGATTATTGTGGGCTTCGGGCCAATCGGGTTTGAGCGAGGCGGCACGCTGATAGTGAGAGATGGCCACGTCCAGGCGGTGAGTCTGATATGCGAGGCCGGCGAGATAGAAGTTGGCCAGTGGGTCATTGGGATGAAGAATGAGAATTTGCTGATAGATGGTTTCGGCTTCGCGAAGGCGGCCGGCCTGATGGTGGTGGAGAGCCAAATCGAGAGAGGGTGATGAAGGCAGCGGCACGAGAGATTAAGAATACAGGTGGGTTAATTCTTGTGCTACTTTTTCGATGACGGGTTTCCAGTTTCCGGCAGTATCCTGCAAAACGCTTCTGCTTCAACCAACTGACCCGCGCGATGCAGTCGAATAACTTGCTGGAGAAGCGGAAGAAGCAGGGATTACCGCCGTTTTTTCTTGTTGCGGTCTTTGGGCGTTTGCCAGCCGGAGCGTTTGGTTTTGAGGATGGGGCCCCCGGGCATTCCCATGGCGGGCATGCCGCCGGACATCAGAGTTTTCATGAGGCGGGCGCGGCCCATCATGCCCATGCCCCCGACGGCGCGCATCATGTCGCGCGAGGTTTCGAATTGCTTGATGAATTGGCCGACTTCGGCGGTTTGCACGCCGGAGCCGATGGCGATACGGCGGCGGCGATTGCCGTCGATGAGGTCCGTATCCTTTCGCTCGGCTGTGGTCATGGAGTTGTAGATCGCGGTCATGCGGCCCATCTGTTTTTCGATGGCGTGCTCATTCATCGAAGCCGTTTTGGCCATCTCGTTCATGCCGGGAATCATGCCCATGATTTTGCCCATGGGGCCGAGCTTTTTGATCTGGCCCATCTGCGCGATGAAGTCTTCGAGGGTGAAGCTGCCTTTCTCGAGCTTCTCGGCCATCTTCTGGGTTTGCTCGGCGTCGAATTTGTCCATCGCCTCGGTGACCAGGCCGACGATGTCGCCCATGCCGAGGATGCGCTGGGCCATACCTTCGGGGCGGAATTCTTCGAGGGCTTCGAGCTTTTCGCCGATACCCAGAAATTTGACGGGTTTGCCAGTGACATACTTTGCGGAGAGGAGCGCGCCGCCGCGGGTGTCGGAGTCGAATTTGGTGAGGATCAGGCCGTCGAGTTCGAGCTGTTCATTAAACGCTTTGGCGGAATTGACGGCGTCCTGCCCGGTCATGGCGTCGAGGACCAGATAAATCTGGTGCGGATTGACGGCGGTGTTCACTTCCTTCAATTCGTTCATCAACTCTTCGTCGATGGCAAGCCGGCCGGCGGTATCGAGGATGAGAATGTCGCGGTTTTGTTTTTTGGCTTCGTTAATGGCGGCGCGGGCGACGGATACTGCGGCGCCTCTGGCGACCTGGCCGTGCTGGGCGGCTTTGGAGGGATCAGTGTAGACGGGGGTGCCGGTCTGTTCGCCAAGGATGCGAAGCTGCTCGATCGCAGCCGGGCGCTGCAGATCCATCGCCGCCAGCATCGGATGGTGTCCTTTCTTAGTCAGATACAGCGCGAGCTTGCCGCAGGTGGTGGTTTTGCCGGAGCCTTGGAGACCACACATCATGATGATCGTGGGGGGCGGTTGGACGAGATAAATTTGAGTATCGACGGGGCCAAGAAGATTTACGAGTTCGTCGTAGACGATCTTGACCATCAATTGCCCCGGCTGGAGGGATTTGATGACCTCCTGGCCAAGAGCTTTTTCCGTCGCGTCTTCGGTGAATTTTTTGACGACGTCGAAATTGACGTCGGCTTCGAGCAGGGCGGTGCGAACATCACGCATGGCGTCGCGGATGTTTTCTTCGCTGATCTTTCCGCGACCTGAGAGGGAGCGGAGCGTGCCGGAGAGTTTGTCGGTTAGGGTGTCGAACATAATCAACACATTTTAGCGAGTCGGCGCGGCGGCATCCATTTGATTTGTAATCAGCGCTCAGCCGTTACTTCTGAATTTATCGTACTGCCGAAGAAGCTCTTCAAGCGTCTTTCGGTCCACACGGAAATTCGTGTTGGCGAGTTTTTCGTATGCTTCACGTAGATCGGGTAGAAGACCAGCCTTAGCGGCATCGAACAGCAGTGCAGTTGTTCGCAACGTGCGAATATTTCGGGCGATAGCTGCTAGCCGTCCGGCTTTTTCGTCGATTAGTAAAATATCTGCGCTCAACTCGCGAGCTAAGCTGATCGCTGCCTGCTCTCCTTCGCCTAGTTCTGGGATTATTTCGACCGCGACTGGCGAGCGAATTGTCAGCCACGCAGGAGGCGAAGCGATGAATGCTCGAATTTCCGCAGAGCGATTCGCGCTGCCTAATTCATCCGCCACGGCCTTCGGGATAACAACCGCGCCGTACAGGCGAGGGAGCACATTTACTTGACCAATTTTAATTAAGCCGATAAACGGAGATGTGTCAGCAATGACCAACATCAGCGGCGTGATGCCCTGAGTTTTTCTACTTCTTGCACCTCGGCAAGATGTTCTCCAACGCTACCGAGATCCTCTGTGACATTGTGTTTGTGCAACACGTCTTCTGTCTCGAAACGATCCAGATTTAATGCCTTGGAGAGAGCATAGTGAGAAAGTTTCCCCTGCCGATAAAGTGTAACAAGAAACGCTTCTTTCGCCTCGGCGTCTAAATCCTTCAAATCATGGCGAAGGTTTTTTTCAAGATCAGTTGGGAGCTGAAATGTCACACTCATAGCTTTGACCTTCCTTAATTCTAGCAGGGAATAGACAAAAAAGTAATTGCGAATTGCAAAATAGTGCCGGAGTTTGGCATTCGGAAAAATTCATTATGGGCCTATTGGATTACGACACATCACCAGAAGAGCTTGCTAACCCATCAAACATATCCAGAAAATGTTAACACGCTGACCACGGGCGGGGGATTTTTATGGGCGAAAAGTGTTAAGAAAGGCTAAAGCGCTTGCGGGGAACGCCGATAGTTTATGGTCAGCAAGTTTTACGAAGAGGTAACATTGCAAGGTATTCGAATTGGCGAATTATTGGTCGAACAGGGGATTCTGAGCCAGAAGCAAGTGGATCATATTTTGCGGGTGCAGCAAGCATCGCATCGGCCATTTGGGGATTTGGCCGAGCGGCTGTATGACATTTCCGCTCGCGCAATCGAGGATGCATGGGTGGAGCAATATGTGCGTGTGGCGGGGATTGTCGATCTGAATGATGTGCGGATCGATATCAATTGCCTGCGGCTGCTGAATCGTCGGCAGGCGTGGCAGTTTCAGCTCTTGCCGTGCAATAAGGATGGAACGGAATTGAACCTGGCGACGAGCGCTGAATCGCTCGTTCGCACGGTGAATTTCTCAACGCGGACATTTAATGAGCCGGTGTATCTGCTGATGGCGGACCGGCAGCAATTGCTGGATTTCTTGAAGAAGCATTATCCGGTGCCGGAACATATTCAGCAGTATGCGTCGAAGATGGCGGGATAAACAGATGAAACGTGAAGCCGTGAAACGTGATTAATCCAGCATTAGTCACGTTTCACGTTTTACGTTTCAAATCGCGATTGCATACAATTGGCCATTAATGGCCGCTGAGCAATCGGAAACAAAAAACCAACCCAGTGATACCTGGCCCATTTTCGGGCGATTGCTGCGCATGCTGCGGCCCTGGTGGGGGATGATCTCTATCGGGGTTTTGTTTTTATTCCTCTCCATGCCGGGTGAGGTGTTTCCGGCCATCGGGTGGAAATACGTTGTCGACGACATTGTGCTGAATCAGCCGGAAAGCCCCTGGCTGCATGCGTGGTTTTCCTTTGGTGGGACGATTCACGGACGTTACGGGCTGCTGTTTTCCACCGTGGCGTGGATTTTCCTGGTGTATGTTTCCTGCGAATTGTTCGGAGCGATCGAGACGAATATTCTCAATCGCATCGCTCAGCAATTCATTCTGAAGCTGCGCAATCAGGTCTATCACAAATTGCAGTCGCAAAGCCTGGGGTATCTCCAGCGGCAGCGGACCGGCGACTTGATGAGCCGGGCGCTGAGCGACGTCGACGAACTGCAATCATTTATCGTCAATTCAATTGATACGATTCTCGGCGAGGGAGTTCTCTGGCTGATCGTCGTGGCGATCGTGATGTGGATGTCGTGGAAAGTGGCCATGGTTTCGCTTGCCCCTCTGCTGCTGGTGTACGTGCTGCTGCGATATTTCAATAAATGGATCAAACCGATTTATAAGTCAGCCCGGGAGAAGATGGGCGAAGTTTCGACGCGCATACAGGAAAATCTGTCGGGAATCGTAACCATCAAAATTTTTGGAAGGGAAAAGCAGGAAGCCGAACGCTTCGCAAAAACGACCGAGGAATATTACGGCCAGCAGATCAAGGCGATCAACGCACGGACAATATTTTTCCCGTTCAGCAGAGTAGTCGGATTTTTCTCCAATGTGTTCATGATTGGCTTCGGGGGGTATTACTTACTTGAGGGCAGTAAGGTTTTCACGATGGGCACGCTGGTGGCATTTCGGGCGTACTGGTGGAGACTCTTCGGCCCGATCCAGACCCTGGCGCGGGTCAATGACATGATCCAGCGGTCGGTGGCGGCAGGGCGAAGAGTGTTTGAGGTGCTGGATTCTCCGGATGAATTGCCAGACGCAGCGGGAGCCAAGCCGATTGCGCATGTGCGAGGGGAGATGGAGTTGCGGAAGGTAAGTTTTGCCTACGCGACCGAATCGACCGCGCCGGGGGCGGCGGTGTTGCATGAAGTGAATGTGAAGATCGATGCGGGCAAGACAATTGCGCTGTGCGGTCCGAGCGGGGCGGGGAAAAGCACGGTGTTGAATTTGTTGCTGCGGTTTTATGATCCGACGAGTGGATCGGTGACGCTGGATGGAATCGATGTGCGGGAGATTCAGCGCGAGAGTTTGCGGAAAAATTTCGCGCTCGTGCAGCAGGAGACATTTTTATTTAACGATTCGATTCTGGATAACATTCGCTATGGGCACCCGGAAGCGACCATGCAGCAAGTGATCGCGGCAAGCCAGGCGGCTAATGCACATGATTTCATCGAGCGATTTCCCAATGGTTATCAGACCAAGGTGGGGGAGCGGGGGATTCGGCTTTCGGGGGGGCAGAAGCAGCGGATTTCGATTGCGCGCGGATTTTTGGCGAATCCACCGGTCCTTTTATTGGACGAACCGACCAGCAATGTCGAGCCAGATTCAGAAGCGGCGATTATTGCGGCGCTAGATCGACTCATGGCGGGCAGAACCACGGTGCTGACAAGCCATCGGCCAAGCCTGATTAATCAGGCGGATGTGGTTTATGTGGTTGAAAATGGGCGGATCACCGAGGCAGGACCCCCGAAAATATTGCGGCAAAATGGGGGTTGGTTCGCGAATTTCATGCGCAGCGCCGAAGAAGCGGTGATATAATTCAAAAATAGGAATCAGGGGGAAGACGGCAAGGCGGCAAGGGAAATGCAAGAGTGCTTTCCCCTGGACTATTTAGCGGCGGTGCGTAGCACCGCGTTGGGAATGTAACATGCGATGCACAACTCCAATCATCATCGTCGCTATTTTATCTTCGGTAGGTTTTGGTGCCGCGACGACGCAGCCTGCTGTGACAGTGGTGGCAAAGGCGCAGCCGCAGGTGGCGGTGTTCCCGTTTGTGAATGCGGGGCCGACGGATGCAACTTGGATGGCGCAGGCGCTCGAGGAAAATTTCGTTGCGGAATTGTCGCGCGGCGGTATCGTTTCGCCGGTGCGAGCGGTGGCGGATAAGGGCGCCGACGGGGCGATGAAGACGGCAAAAAATTCGGGGGCGACGTATGTGCTGAGCGGGG
>DASXDR010000062.1:0-13560 GCA_036490535.1 Tepidisphaeraceae bacterium
TCGTACGCTGCATGCCGATGGCGGATTGCTGGGTATTTTTCCGGAAGATCGCTACACCGATTGCACGGAGCAATTGCGTTCCGGAGATCGCCTGATTCTTTATACCGACGGCGTGGAAGTCTGCCTGACCGAAAAAGCTGATGCGATGCAGGAAGGCTGGCATCGAATGCTGATGGAACTGCATCCGTTGCCAACCAGCGAATTGATCGCAGCGCTGGCGGAAAAGATCGACAGCAACGCCGGATCACTGGCGCCGAAAGACGATCTGACAATACTCATCGCAGAAATTCAATGAAAAACCCCCGGCATAAAGCCGGGGGCTATATTCGTAAATCAAATCTAGCTGAACTTAAGCAGTCTGCTTGCGAAGACGCTTGAATCCGCCAAAGGCAGCCAAGCCGCCGAGGAGGGCGAGACCCGACCACGCGGAGGCGGGGAGAGGCACTACCGTGTCAACTCGTGCCTCAATGTTAAATCCTGCATCGTCATCATCACTACTAGGACCGGACTGGTTAGAGTAGTCCAGCGAGCCTGGTGGGGTGCTGTCTGGATAAACTCCGAAAAAGCCCATGGAGCTAGCCGTGCCGACGGTAGCTCCATCGACCGTAACACTTACGGAAAAATTGTTCTGGGCGTCGGCTTCATTCCCTCCAACAAATACATCACCGGCTTCATTGTCATGATATACAAAGGCAAATGTGGACGGCAGCGAAACTCCTTGTCCGGTGAAACTGAAGCCCACGACCTGCTGATCCTCATAGTTATAGCCCTTCGTAGGATCAACCACACCATCGTTAGTGAATGTGGTGCTGTTATTCGTGGCGGTACCAAGCAAATTTGTACCGGCAGCGGCGTCGGCTGCGGTTGGATAAATATCCAATGTCAAGTCTGGGGTATAGCTATAGGCGTTTCCAGCGATGGTCGCAGAGCTACCAAAGACCACCCCGATAGCGGAAACTGTACCAGCTGTTGATGTTGGAGTTGCGGTGTCTCCGATGGAATAATAATTATAACCGGCTTGCTGGACATGGTAATGCGAAGTGCCATTGCCCAAATCAGCGGTTGAGTCATACACGGTGACGGCTTTGGCCATTCCCGCGAATGTCAATCCTGCTACCGTCGCCAAAAGACACAAATTCCGATTCATATTGATCTCCTCTCCATCCGAATCTTCTACGATTCGCCGGAAAAAAATCGAGCCAACAATGGGACCGGAAAAACGTCCCGGCACCTTTCCACCATCGCCCTTTATCATTCGTCGCCAAGGAACATCCTTGGCAAAGTTTGTCTATTCGCGTGTTAACTGAAACACACACCACATGCATCGTTCGCTTATGTAATTTCAGTTATCAATCAAGAAAAAAGACCCGCGAACTGGCAACCCAATAGTGAGTCCGAATCCATGGGATTGCATATATATGAATCAATAACCGATGAGCGGCGAAAAGACAACATAAATCCGGATTATTTTATTGACTTGCGATAATGGCAGTTTTGCGAAAGCAACAGAGAATGCGGACATAATTGCGTACCAAAATAAAATCCCGCCAGCAATTCTGGCGGGGTAAATTCAATCATTTATGTCTAACTGACGTGCATTTAGCAGCGCGACCGTTTCCGCCGCAGCGCAAAACCAGCGAGAACAGGAAGGAGGCAGGCGCCGGCGGGCTCGGGCACCGGCGAGGCAGTTTGGGTAAGGGTCCCTTGGATGGTCCCAACGGTCGGATCGGTGGTGCCGCCGATATAGGTAGCGAGGATATTGACAGGATTGCCACCGTATTCAGCGCCCAGATCGGTAAAGCTGGAGGCATAGGGGCCTTGGGGGCCTTGGGTTTGGGTTAGCGTGCCGGTGACGGCGGCGTCATTGGTGCCGGGAGTAAAGACCGCCGAGAAGGCCGCGTCGCCCGTGGAAACCGGAACGACGACGTTACCGCTGCCGGGGTTAAAGGTGTAGGTGATTTCGTAGGTCCCGGTATAGGCGATAGTTTCGCCGGTGATGGATTGGATCGTGCCGTCGAGGATATAGCCGTAGTTGGCCAGATCATTTTGGATCTGCGGATCACTGGATCCATCCGGCACATAAGCCGAGAACGTGCCCGCGGGCACACTGAATGTTTCGCCAACCGACGGCGGTGGGGCACTGCTGTTAACAGTATCGGTGCCAGTGGTCGCGACGAAACCAGCCATGGCGGGAATCGCCAAAGCCGCCGAGAGAATCGCCGCTGCAAACGCCTTGCTGATCATGAGAACTCCTTGAAAACAGAACGCTGGCCATAGCGTGCGAAAAAACGATCCGCATACATCGCCTGGCACTTTCGCCCTCGCAACTCCGCTCCAAGGTAAGAGGAATACAGGAGCAAGCACAATTATGGCAATGCAGAAAATTCGCAAATCGGGAAATTAACAAGATTGTGGAAATCGGTGTATAGGAGTGGTGCGCAAAAAGAAACCCCCGGCCAAAGCCGAGAGTTTTTATTGTAAGACCTATTAAAAAGCCAAATGCTTAGGCCATCTGGCGGCGGAAACGCTTGAAACCGCCGAAGGTTGCCAAGCCGCCGAGGAGGGCGAGGCCGGACCATGCGGAGGCGGGGAGAGGGACGCTGCTGCCATCCAACTGTACGTTATCGAAATTGTACTGTGGATTGCTGGCCGAAAGCACGATCTCCAAGGCATCGCCAACACCCGCACTCCCATTTGTATAGCTATCCGTGACGTCAACAAACGTACCCTTTAACGGGAGAGCTGATCCTCCGAATGCGTCAGCTTCGGTGACATTCGTTGCTCCAGCTAATAATGTACTTGTGGTGGAGTCATAGAGACCCCAAGAAAAAGTAGTCCCGGTATTGTTGATATCACTTCTATCGCCGACTTCCAGGGAGAGTGTGTAGGTGGTATTTGCGGCGAGGGTTGCACTGAGTGTTTGGGTAATTGCATTGCCATTAGAATAGGCAACCTGAAATCCATCAATCTCTCCTAATCCTGCGGAAGTATAATAATTGGTATCTCCATTAGGATTAAATACGCCGGTGCTATCCGTGCCTGTCCAACCAGCGATAGCAGTTGGACCATAATCATACGTTGCGCCGTCAGATACCACCGTGGTACCGTTGGAACCGGTGATCGCGACAGGAGCCTCAAATGATGGATTATTAATTGTGACTGACGCCGCTTGGGCCCCTGAACCCAAGGCGAATACGCCCGCTACGGCAAACGTGGCCGCGGCGAATAAATTTTGACTTCCAATCATTTTCAAACTGTTAAGCCCACGCATAGCTCGTTCTCCTTGTGAAGTGCAAAGACATGACCATTCAAGACGGTATGGGAACAACCCATATCGATCAGTCACATGGCACGAGACTCAAAAATGGAATAGCGGGAGAAACCAAACACCCACGCATCGCAAGCCTTCCAATACCAGTAACAAACACGATAACGGGAAATTCCGGCCTTGCAAGCAAAAAACCGCAGAATTATCGGGCGAATCGTCAATTTTGGCGAAAAAAAATTAAGATGGGAAAGATGTTGTGGAAAATTGTGAAGATAGATAAAACGATCCGTTCGCCGCTGTTATTGTGAAGATGCACCTCACGGCCGCCGGCAGATTCTGTAAATTCCCAGCTGCACAAAAGCCAAACCCCCCGGCGAATTGCTGAGGGGTTTGCTTTTGAGATCAAAATTAGGAACCGCCAAAAATGGGATTAAGCCATCTGCCGGCGATGCCGCTTAACTGCACCGAAGAGGCCCAAGCCGCCGAGCAGGGCGAGGCCGGACCACGCCGAGGCGGGGAGGGGGACCGCCTGAAAGTTGTATGTCGTGTTGGCGATGGCCGTTCCGTTGATCTGCACGTCATCGAAATAGCCGGTTTGGCCGGGGTTGGTCGACCCCAGACCCATCGCCACCTCGACCAGCTCTGCACTGCTAAAGTTGCTATCAAATGTCGTAAGCCAATCGGCAAGAGTCTGCTCAGTTGTGCCATCACTGTTGGCTACACCGAAACCGCCGGTTGTCCAGAACTTGCCTTGGGTTGCAGTGATGCTGTCCGTGGTCCATAAATCCGGTGTGACCGCCTGATTCCAATATGGCTCGTAAACTAACGTGGTATATCCACGATTTATCCCGCTGAATCCATTAGGATCAGTCGAGTTATAAAACACGAGTTTCAGCGATGGTGCGGCCGAGGGATCGGCTCCGCCATCATTTTGCTTATAGTAGGAATATGCGAGATTAATAGAACTGATTATGTTACTTGCCAATCCATAGTCATTCCCCACGCCCACTACGGATTGAGTATTGGGGTTATTGTCAGTGGTGAGAAGAGCCGCGCCCGGAGGCAGGGGACCGCCCAACGGTGCACTTGCAACTACTGAAGCGGTACCGCCGCTAGTAACTGTGTCGTCACCCCATGTACCTGTCCCAACAGAACTCGCAAACGAGTTAACCACGACCGTGTTGGCCGACGCCCCGCCAGCCATCAAACCCGCTGCCGCTACGGCGGCCAGAACCAATAAACTGCGTTTCATGTTTTCTCCTATTCCGTCGACTATTTTGCCTGGCGGAAAAATTTGAGCAATCAGCTTGGTCGGAAACACCCGTCCATTGCGCATTTGCTCCGATTAATTTTGTCGCCAGGAACATACCCGGCGAATTTGTCGTTCATTCGTTTGGTTCAATTCACATCATCTGCCGGCGAAGACGCTTGAAACCGCCGAAGGCAGCCAGGCCGACGAGGAGGGCAAGGCCCGACCATGCGGAGGCAGGAAGCGGGACCAGAGACGTCTTCAGGCTATCAATCGCAAGATGATCATTGGCAAATCCATCTTGCCACACAGTTAGCCACGCATATCCACTTCCACCTAGATCGGAGCTTAAAGCGCCGGTTGGATAGAGTGCGTTGGGTCCCATTGTCATGGTCGTCGTGCCAATCACATTGTTGCTGGAGTTAAGGACGCTGAGTATCTCTTGGACGTAGGTTGGCCCTTTTTCAAAAGTCATTTGAAATGTATACCAGCCCGATATTGTGATATCGGTTAATGTTGGTCCCTTGCCATCGAGTGCTTCTACTGCAACGTTGCCAGTACCATTTGTAAAAAACGCGAAATCGTTTTCCGCAGCCAAATCCGAAATACCGCTGGTATTCGATGGCGACATATCCAACCAGAAAGCGGCTGTTCCCGCATTGGTTGGTGCGGCCCAATCCGCATTAACATAGATAGCCATCGATTGCTCAAATGCGCCCGGATAGCTGCTCACAGGGCTACCAAAAAAGGTATATCCCGCGTCGCCATATCCACCATCGCCAGCGCCAACTGGACCCGTACTCGGCTGATAATCGTCGTCGATATTGGTTACAACCGCATGATGCGTGCCGCTTGCCGAGCCAACAGAATAAGCGTCGCTGCTCGACTGGTAAGCGGACGGCGAATCACCTTGCCACGCTGATGTATCCGCGCTCGTCTTGAATCCGTTAAAATAACTGGTGTCCGCTTGAGCTGCGCTTGCAGCTACAAATGCTGATATGGCCGCCAGTATACACAAATTATACTTCATATCATTCTCCTCTCCAGCCCAACCGTTTTTCAGTTTGGTGGAAAATTTTGAGCAATCCGACCGGCCGGACACATCCCGACCTTTTCCGCATTAGCTCTGTTTATTTTTCGATCGAAAACACTCTCGCACATTCATTTGTCATTCGGTCTTCATTTCAAGCCATCCGTCGGCGAAGCTGCTTAACTGCACCGAAGAGGCCTAAGCCGCCGAGAAGAACAAGGCCCGACCACGCGGAGGCGGGGAGCGGTACAGCTACGTCAGGGTCGAAGTTGTATGTGGTATTCACCTTGTCAATACCAATCGTTACGTTATCGACGTTTCCATCGTATGTATAGCCATCGCCTGGGCTGGTATCGCCTACTTCGAATTCCAAGCCAAGAAACGATCCAGTGGTGACAGGTAAATCAGTGATTGTCGCATCTGGGTACAGGGCCGCATAATACGCAAGGCTCTTCACGCCTGTCCCTGCATTGTTGCTAACTCCGTCCCACCAACCGCCATCTTCCGCATTCCATGTTTGCCATGTATTTATCGCGGTCGGGCCCTCATTAGCTAAGGTGGGATTGCCAGTAGTTGGAGTCTGATATGGCGGCTCGAAAGTGATATTATCAATTGTTCCGGTTCCATCGTTCAAATTGAAAGCAATTTGTATGTACGGAAATTGTGACCCGTTGTTAGAGGTCATATAGGTAGAATAGCTTAACGAAGTAATGTCGCTAAGCTTTAAGCCATTTAGTGCTTCGGTGCCTATCATCGCGGTATCGCCACCATCTGGCGTCGCTAGGTGCGCGCTTCCTGTACCAACTGGCGGCGTTGCAGGCCCCGACACCATTCCTGTGGTCCCAGCGGAGGGATTGAGCGAGTAGCTAGAATCGAAGGTAGAAAACGACCACCCTTTCATGCTTGAAGGCGTGACGTTGACCGTACCCGCCATTGCCCAACCCGCGCTCACCACAGTCGATAACGCCGCTAATAAAATAACTCGACACATTTTGACTTCTGCTCTCCAGATCGCGATTGCGATCAAAGAAAAATGAGGGGCAAATTTGAAATCGGAAATACATCCCGTCTTACATTTGCCCGCAATGTCTGATTTACGGCGGAAACTCTTCCGCATTTTTTGGCTGTATTGGATAAAAAGAATATGGGAACCCAAACATAGCCTAAGGGAAGAATACGGAGTTATCAGACTGATGCAAGAAAAAACCTGCCGTTTAATGAATATTTCGGAAATTAGCAAAATTATGAAAGGAACTGTGCCAAACTGGCGGATGAAAATCTGGAAATGCGCCCCTGAAAAATTTCCCCGTTGGCTGGTGGCTGGCACGAGTGATATAGTGCGGATGAGCAGAATTGCTGCAAATAAGATGCCCAGTTGTGGCATGGAAAAGTGAGATCAGCATGGAAATGTCTCAATCATTAGGCCTCCGGCAGGATATGCGGCAGCTTTTGACGCCCCGCATGATCCAGAGCATGGAGATCCTCCAATTGCCATTAACGGCATTGGAAGAGCGGATCGAGCAGGAATTGCAAAGCAACCCGGTTTTGGAAATGGGCGAGGCAGACCCGGATGCGACGCCCGTAATGGATGAATCGGCCGGGGATACGTCCGAAACCAAAGCCCTGGTGGTCAAGGAAAACAATGATCAGGCAGAAGATTTCGAGCGGCTGGCCAAGATCAGTGAATATCTGGAAAATGAAGAATACAGCAGCCCTCAATCGCTCGGGTCTGCGCGCATGTCCAGTTATGACGGCGAGCGCGACAAGAAGCTCGACGCGATGAACAACACGGCCGCCCGGGGAGCGAACCTGAGCGACTATCTCATGGGCCAATGGGCCTTTATCGAATGCTCGCCCGAGGTGCGGGCAGCCGGCGAGACGCTGATCAATTACATCGATGAAGAGGGATATCTCCGCACGGAACTGGAAGAGATCAGCACGCAGGATAAGAGCCATCCGAGCATGGAGAATCTGAAAAAAGCCCTTGAAATGGTGCAGACAATGGAGCCGAGCGGCATAGGGGCGCGCAACCTGCGGGAATGTCTGCTGATTCAGCTGAATGCTTTGGAGAATGATGAAGATGAGCCAGATCAGGATTATGATCTGGAGCGGAAATTGATTACCGAGCATTTGCGCGATCTGGAAATGAACCGCTATCCGCAGATCGCCCGCAAGCTCGGAAAAGACATCGAAGTGATCAAAGGAGCGGTTAAGCGTTTATCGCGCCTGCATCCGCATCCGGGAAAACTGATTGGCGGCGAAGATTCCCCCGGCATCACGCCAGATGCGACCATCTACTACGACGAAGATACGGACAAATACGAAATCGAGATGGCCCACGATCCCACAGCGAATCTTTCCATCAGCATGCTCTATCGCAAGATGATGAAGGATCGTGCCTGTGATAAAAAGACCCGCGAATTTTTGACCAACAACGTGCGCAACGCGCGTTGGCTAATCGAATCCATCGAGCAGCGCAAAAGCACGATCGCCCGGGTCATCCGCGTGGTGGTGGATGCCCAGCGGGATTTCTTCGACAAAGGCCCCGAGTTTCTCAAACCCCTGCCCATGATCCAGGTCGCCGATCAGTTAGGGATTCACGTCGCCACCGTATCGCGCGCGGTTAGCGAAAAATGGATCCAGACGCCACGCGGCATTTACCCCCTGCGCCGCTTCTTTTCCGGCGGCACGACCAATGCCGAAGGCGAAGACATGTCCTGGGATGCGGTCAAGGAAAAGCTCAAAACCATCATCGAGAACGAAGACAAGCACAACCCGCTCAACGACGATGAAATCGTGCTCAAATTGAAAGATCAGGGCATCGACCTGGCCCGCAGAACCGTCGCCAAATATCGCAAAATCCTCGATATTCCCACTGCCCGCCAGCGCCGGGAATACTGATTTGTTAGTTGTTAGTTGTTAGTTGTTAGTTGTTAGTAGTTAGTTGTTAATGGTTATATTCGACATGCCTTGCTGCATGCAGATGCCCAGTCTCACAACTAACAACTAACAATTAACCACTAACTCTCTTGTCCTATCTTGTATTTCGCCGGACATTACTTTGTAATATTGGGGTTAGGGCAATAACGAAAGGGATGCGATGACGCAGGTCGGCTCAGGTCCGATTGATCAACGGCGGGTGCCAGCATGGGTTGGGGTGGTGCTGGTGGTCGTCTGTTTTATAGCCGGTGCAGCTTTTATCTGGTGGGTCGTGCGCGAACCACTCTCCGGCGGCGGTGATTTTATCCCCGATGCCAATGGCTCCAATGCCATGCGCCCGCGCGCCATGTTCCAGCGGCCTCCCAATCCTGAGAGCATCCGCAAAACTTCTGATGACAATGGCGGCGTCTATGTTGCCCAGGCCAACGGCACCGTCATGAATATCGAGGTCAATAACGGCAATCCTAAATTTGGCTTCCGCTATCTGAAAAAAGATTTGCTGCCTGCTGACATCAAAGACGTGCTGCTCATGAAATTCCGCATCATGCAGGATGATGCTGTTGCCCAGCATATCAACCTGACCGACGCCCAGCGGCAGAAACTATCCACCATCTCCACCAATGTCACCAATTTGACTCCGCCGGCTGCTGACCGTGACAAACTCGTTTCCGAGTGGCAGGCGTATTCCGCAGCAACGGATGGTTCAGCCAAGTCGCAAGCCGAACAGAATCTCTTGGCCACCCTGAAGCAGGTCGGCAACGATAACGTCGACGCTACTCGCCAAAAGGCGCAGCAGCGGGCAGATGAGATCAAATCAATTTTGTCAGCGGATCAGATCAAGAAATTCCAGGATATGAATAATGGACCGTGAGCATTTTATTTGTAGTTTCATCTCCCAAAACCCCTTGGCATAGAAATAAGCGGGGCTTAAAACGGGGAGATGCCATATTTGTATCAGGATTCCTCCCAGCCAATTGAAAAGCGCGTGGCCGATCTGCTTTCGCGCATGTCTTTGGAAGAAAAGATCGGCCAGATGAGCGTGCGGAACGGCTCGGCAGAGCCGCCGGAGCAGGCGGCGCGCGTGAATAACGCGACGCAGAAAAAGGAGATCGAAAATAGCCGCTGGGGGATTCCGATACTGCTTTCGCGCGAGACGTCGCATGGGATGAATAATCTGCACGTGACGAGTTTTCCCGCGTGCATTGTGATGGCCAGCACGTGGGATGAGGACCTGGTTTATCGCATCGGGCGGGTGATCGCAGCGGAGGCGATTGCGCAGGGGATTCGGCAGGGACTTTCGCCGTTGATTGATATCTGCCGTGATCCGCGCTACGGGCGGATGGAAGAAGGACTCGGCGAAGATGTGCTGCTCACCGGGCGAATGGGAGTGGCTTTCATTAAAGGCCTGCAGGGGAATGATTTGAAAAATGGGATTATCGCGACGCCAAAACATCTGGTTGGCTACGGGGCATCGGAAGGGGGGAAAGATAACGATCCGATTTCAATCACCGAAAGAGATTTGCGCGAGGTCTATTTGCCGCCGTTTGAAATGGCGATTAAACAGGCCGACACGCAGTCGATCATGATCTGCTTCGGAGCGGTCAATGGAATTCCCTGCACGAGTGATAAATCGCTGGTGACAGATTTGCTCGATGAGTGGGGATTCGATGGATTTGTGATTGATGATTGTCCGGGGCTCGCTGGCTTGGTAGGGCACAAAGCAGCTGGCGATATCAAAGAAGCAATTGCGTTGGGCATCAATGCGGGGATTGATCGCCAGTTTTTTGATTTCTGCGGAATGGTGCCAGGGCAGGCAGAGGGGCAGGAGAAATTTGAGAAATTGTTGTTGGAGTTGGTGCGCGAGGGAAAAGTTTCCGAGGAGCGAATCAATCAGGCTTGCGCGAAAGTGCTGCGCGCGAAATTTCGCCTCGGGTTGTTCGAGAATCCATATGGGGATGAGAAGAACTCCGTTGCGGTTGCGAAGCGGCCAGAGCATCGATTGCTGACGCGCGAAGTTGCGGTGAAGGGAATGGTGTTACTGAAGAACAATGGAGTATTGCCATTAACTTCCTCCCCCTGTACTCAGGGGGAGGGCAGGGGAGGGGGTTCCTCTTCAGCGTTCAGCGTTCAACATTCAGCGTTCGGCAATGACCCCCACCCTGCTCCTCCCCCTGAGTACAAGGGGAGGGAAAAGAGCGGCTATACGATTGCCGTGATTGGCCCCAATGCAGATGTCGGCCAACTCGGCGATTACACCGGCACCCCCGAGCACGTTGTAACTCCACTCGAAGGAATCCGCGCCGCTGTCGGCACGCAAGCCGAGATCATTTACGAAAAAGGGTGCGAGATCCTTCCCACCGAGCAGGTTGCCGGCAGATTCTCCGTGAAGTTCTATGGCAATCTCCGCGTCGATGTCGCTGCTGAGTACACCATCGAACTCGAATCCAATGATGGTGTTCGTCTGCAGCTCGACAACAAAGCGATTATTGATGATTGGGCAGTTGGCCCACGCCGCAAGCGCAGCGTGAAGCTCTCTTTGTCCCAGGGAAATCATCCCATTCACCTCACCTATTTCCGCGGCGTGCGTGGCCTGGTTACCGAAGGCGATGAGGATTCTGTAAATCGCAACGTCCTCCGCCTTCGCTGGTCGCGCGACGTTGGCGCGGTGTCGACTATGCCCGATGATGTATTCAGTCACGAAAGCCAGCTTGGCATCCAGCAAGAAGGCAGCGGCGAAGGCTTATGGATGGAAGTTTTCCTCGGCGAAAATTTTGCCACGCCACTGCCAGAGCAAAAACGTGTGGCAAAGGACGTGAATTTCGATTGGGGAGTCGGCTCTCCAATCATCGCCAGGGCCGCGCAAGATGTGGAAAAGGATTCCATCGCCCGTGCCGTAGCTGTTGCAAAGCGCGCCGATGTCGCCATCGTCTGTGTCGGCGAAACCAGCGCCCGCGGCGCCCAACAAGTATGCGGCGAACATTTTGATCGAGCCGACATTGGCCTGACCGGCTCGCAAGCGCAACTGGTCCGCGCCATCGCCGCCACCGGAAAGCCCATGGTGCTGGTGCTGATCAACGGCCGCTCCCTGGCAATCCCAGATTTAATCGACGCCTCCACTTCCGTTCTCGAAGCGTGGTATCCGGGACAGGAAGGCGGCCACGCGATCGCTGATATCCTCTTCGGCAAAGCCAATCCCAGCGGCAAATTACCAGTCTCCATCCCGCGCAGCGCCGGCCAATTACCCATCTATTACGACCGCCGCCCGCGCATGGGGTACTACATCGACGAAAAATCCGAGCCGCTCTTTCCATTCGGTTTCGGTTTGAGTTACACGAAATTCGAATATTCCGAGTTGCAAATCAGCCCTGCCAAAGGCGATGCGGATACGAAATTTGTCGCTGAAGTGGAAATAGTGAATGCAGGAGATTTGCCTGGTGACGAGATCGTGCAGATATATATCGAAGATGCGATCTGCACCTTCGTCACGCCGGTGAAGCGATTAGCCGATTTCGCCCGAGTTTCATTGCGAGCCGGCGAAAAGCGCACTGTACGATTCGAAATCAATCGCAAAATGCTCGAGCGATTGGATCAGCAATTTCAGCCGCGCGTTGAACCCGGCGAATTCAAAATCCAAATTGGCGGTAGTTCAGTGCATGGTTTAACCAGTAGTTTATGGATCGAGAAATAATGATTGGTGGCCAGCGCTTGTGCCGCGTGTTCTCAAACCTCACGGCTGCACAAACGCATCATGTAAATCAAACACCGTAGGCTGCCGCAGCTCGCCAATCCCCGGCGGCAAAGGGATGCCCTTATAAGTGCGCGAAAATCGTTCCAGCTCCCCAGGATCCACCACTACATTCGCATCGCTCAAATCTTTTGTTCCTTCCATCCACGCTGCAATCGTCGGGCGGCCGTCGCTCGTATCCACATCAAACACCGTGCGATAATGCAAACGCGACATCGGAATGTCGAACCAGAATGCCTTGGCATCTCCCACGAGTATCAACGGCTTATCCTGCATCGCCGCGGTTTTAACTTCGGGCGGATAAAACACCGGCCAAAGAATCGATGGCGATTCCACCGCGATCGCTTCCGCGAATGGTTTTAATTCATGGTGCATCCATGCAAAAGAAGGTATCGCCAGCAGAATTAGCGGAATCGGCAACCATTTGAGAACACGCTGATCCAGTAGCGCCACCAGCATCGCCATGATCGGAATCGCCGGCACAAAAAATCGACTTTGCAGATGCGTGAAACACAGCCAGAAAATAGCGAATACCACCAACGATAAGAGGAGAAATCGCCCACCCCGCCAGCGCAGCGTCGAAAATCCCGCCACAAGCGAAACTGGCAGCAGCAAATACGCAAAGCGCCAGTCGATAATGACCTGTTCCCAGAGCGCCTGAAGATGTGCGGATATGGATTGCTGGTCCGGCCGTGGCGAATGCGCCTGATGCCAGCGCGCAACCTGGATAGGAGAGAAATCACCAGCCCCCAGCAATGAGGCCGCTTCCGGAAATACCGGATTGTGCGCCCAAACCTGATTGCGAATCAGCCAAGGCGAAAACACCAGCAGCGCAATCGCTTCATAAATCACCAGCTGGCCAATCACTCGACGAGTCGGCCGAAGCACTAAAACAATCACCGGCAGCGCAATAAGCAAAATTGGCACACCGGTCAGCTTGCATCCGCATGCAAACCCAGCGCACAAACCCGCTGCAATGCCGAGCATCCAATCAACATCTTCGCTCGAAAGAATCACCAATAACCAAGCGATGCCAAGCGTGCTGAAAAGAAGTAATCCTCCCTCGTCATAAGCAACGGATCCCAGCATAATCAGCCACGGCGAAAATCCCGCCGCCAAGGCCGCGACGCACGCTGCCAGCGGCGAAGCAAACGTCCGCACAGTCGAATAAATCGCCGCGACCGTGAGCACGATAAACATCCCGTGCATCCATTGCGCCAGGAACATTCCCGCCCAAGGCCCCGCGTGCAGGTGCATTGCCAATAGGTAATGCATCTCCACATTAAATGGGAAAAACGAAAAAACATTGTGATGCAGCGGAGCAATGC
>DASXDR010000079.1:0-30512 GCA_036490535.1 Tepidisphaeraceae bacterium
TCATTGTTTCGCGAATACCCAAGTAGCCTCCGTCTGAAAGGTTCCCGATTATAAACCGAGCGGGTCAGAAATTGATGTCGCGTTTCAGCCTAGTTGGAAATTAATCAATAGCAGAATGGAAAATGCACATGGCTTTACTTGCTTGTTTTTTTCTCCCGCCGATATTCCGTCGGCGTCAATCCCGTGCGCTTGCGGAACACTGCCGTGAAATAGGCCGACGTGTTAAACCCCAGGTCCATGGCAATATCGGTGATCGATAAATCATTAGCCAGCAGTTTTTCCTTGGCGATTTCGATCCGCTTGTACATGATGTAATCCGATGGATTGAATCCCACTTCCTTCTGAAACCATCGGCGGAAATGGCTTTCGCTCAAACCAGCGGCATTGGCGGCTTGCTCCATGATGACCGGGTCAGCTACATGCGCATCAAGCCAGGTAACCGCTGCCTGAATCGGTGGAGAATATTTTGGCAAACGCCGAGGTGGGTTCAGCGCCGAAGCAGCGTAATCGCGCGTGATCCAGAGAATCAGCTCATGCAACAGCGATCGGGCCATCAGCTCGCTGGTGGCCGAGGGATGGCGGTGCTCGTCCATGAGCCGCTCGAAACATTTTTCCAGCGACGGGGAAAACGAGAAGACTGGCGATTCCATTCCCTCGAGCAATTTCACTATCTGGCTGGCTTGCGCTGTCGTCAGCCCGGTCGTCATTTTTGGCGAATTGGGTCGAACCACAAACCGCAACATGCACCATCGCCCGCGGCTTAGAACTTCGTGCACTCCGCCGTGCGTCTGGCCGGGCTGCGTTAATATTGCTAATCCCCCTGTCACCGTATGGCGACTCTCCGGCGAATTCACCCACATCTCCAGGCAACCTTCCTGCACCACATGCAGCTCATATTCATCCACGTGCGCATCGGATCGCAGCCCGCCCGGCACGGCCTGCAGCAAATGCAATCGCCCGATGATCGGCAATTCCGGCAATAACTGCGTGCGCCCCTCATAGGTTTCCCGGTGGTGGCCATCGCTGATCTCCCACCAATCGAGCTTGGACGTGATGGATATCATCGTTTCGATGTGATTTTACTCCTGGCCACGACAACAGAACAGCAATTTCCGTAACATGGGCATCTAGTCCATGTGTTGAAAAACGCCATGGGCGAGACGCCCATGCTACACTTTTAAATCAGTTCTCGAATTCGAAAAACGGATCGGGCAATTTCACTACCGCTGCGGCGGCATCGCTTACGCCAGCATACAGCTCGGCGGTTCCGCCGTCCTGACGCACCAACCCGCCGCTGAAAACGACATCCGCGATGTCAGGCCGTTTCGATGGACCAGCTGGAAACAAACTTCGCTGCGCGATGATCTTTATTTCCGAAGACTCCCGTGTGATGGGATTCACCGTGAAAGCCATCGGATAGTAATGCCGATCTCCGCGCTGATCGAAGCGTGCGATATGCCCCAGTAATCCCAGATGGCCATTGGCCAATTGGTGCACCTCATTTGCCCCGCCCCACTCTTCCGTGAGAAATTGTCCCTGAAAGAGCGGTGCATTTTGAATCATCTCGCTGGTAATATTTTCCCACGAGGGCGCAATCGTGAAACCGATCTGCCCGCGCCCGCCCATAGCGCCCTGCGGCCGACTGAACACCGCTACGCGCCCATCTTGCAACTGTTTGAAACGAATATCCTTCATGCCTGCCGGCCCGGTCAGGAAATGCCGCAGATGGTGCAGGGTTTTACCTTTATAAAATTCCATCAGATAAGTCTGCCCGCCATCCGCAGTTGGCACCGGGTAACGCACGCCGCCCAGAACCAGCTCGTTCCCCGCCCAGGTCACGCAAGGGTCCTGCAGCCCGTGAAATTCCCCCTGCCGAAAACAAGGACTCCATCGTGAAGTCGAAATCTTTTCGAAAAAAATGATCTCGGATAACTCGGCCTCCCGCTTCTCCACGCGGCCCGCCAGGAGCGTTTTGCCATCAAAGTTAAACGGCGCGGTGATGTTGTAAACATCGCGCCCGCCCATCGACCCAAATTCCAGCATCCACGAATCCGCCTTGGCCGGTGACTTAAATTCCGCCAGCAACTCTGCGCACGATCGCGCTTGGGTGCCCTGCGGTAGTTCCCGGCGCACCGTTGGCAATCCTGTTTTTTTGGCGATCGATTCGCCGGTCAAAGATTCAGCCATGCGTTTCTCAACTCCCCGCTGTCAAAATCCTGTCGCAGCATAAACCCATATTCAGCGCGTCACTTTTGTAATTAAAATACATGGCAAAAATTTCACAGGCTATCGACTTTCGGCTTGGTCAAAAACCGACGCCGTGTGACGATATATAGAAAGCATTGAGAATCGGCTAAGCCGCGTTTTAATAGCAAAACTCGCTCTGAACATTACGATTCTAAATTGACCAAGGGTGTTAGTGGTGTGAATCTGCGCGGTCTGTAACGCCGCGCGATTTGAACAGGCATATCCCGGCCGCATGATGGAGGATCAATGAATCAACGCTTAGGCGTGTTGCTGGCAGCCGTCGCCTTGTCCGTCTTCAAAATCTCCGTCGCATCCGCCGACTCGCCCGCCGAGATTCGCCAAGTCCAGCTCATGCCCGATGTCCCATCGCCGTTCCAGGTCCCAGATTGGAAACAGACCGCAATCGGGCTGGATAACCTGGTCTTTAACACTTCCCTCACCGGCGAATACCTCCCGCTGCTGCATCTGCTCAAAGACAAAGATCAGAACGTGTTTGCTTTCGGCATTCCCGATTACGTCGGCGACCTCCGCGAAGCCGATGGCCGTGGCTCCGGTATAACTTGCATGGGCGCGGTCTGGGCCGCTACGCTCGTCGGCATCGACAAATCGCGCGGCGACGAAGATTACGCGAAACTCTGCGGCGCCTTCTTCGACCCGCGCCCCAACTTGCAGATGTTCGGCAATAAATTAGCCGCTGCCGATCCCGAAAAGACATTCTGGTACACAATTTTTCCCAACATCATTGCCGCCAGCATCGCCGAGCGCTATCCATCCGAAACTCAGCTGAGCGAAATGGTCCATCAAGCGGCCATTTCCTGGACAAAGGCAACCACTGCATTAGCCGACCCGTCCAAAGACGACGCCGCCAATTACGATCACACTGGATTCAATTTTGACACGATGCAGCCGGTCGACAACGGCCATTGGAAAGAACCCGACGCAGGCGCCGGCGTCGCCTGGCTGGAATATGCCGCTTACAACCGCTGGCACGATCCCGCTTTTCTAAAAGCTGCCGACGAATGCATGCGTTATCTCGATCAGCGCCCCGCCGATCAGGGTCCGTGGTATGAGGTGCTCATGCCATTTGGCGCGCAGACCGCGGTGCGCATGAACGCAGAGTTGGGCCGCCATTACGATACTTCCAAAATAATCAACTGGTGTTTCGACCTCAGCGCCGCCCGGCCGGATTGGAAAGTGAACACCGATCGCTGGGAGGATGTCGATGCAGCCGGGCTGGTCGGAGGAACCGATCGCTGTGAACAACGCGGAAACAAAGTCGGCGGCTACGGCTTTGCCATGAACACCTTCTGCTGGGCCTGGGCTCTGGTTCCCATCGCCCGCTACGATCCGCGCTACGCGCACGACATCGGCAAATGGATGCTCAACGCCGCCAGCGCCGCCCGTCTCTACTATCCCGAATACCATCCGCGCGACCGACAAACCTCTGCTGATTGGCAAGGCGATCCGAACCACTACATCGCCTACGAAGGCCTCAAATATCGCTGGGATGATCCGAATCAACCGCTGCTCTCGACCGGCGATCCGTTGCACGAGCATTGGGGGCCGCACACGGATTACGGCCTATATGGCTCCGTCTTTGTCGGCGTCTACGGTGCAATCATTTCCCGCACGAATGTCCCAGAAATTCTCCGCCTCGATCTTCTCGCTACCGATTCCTGCCATCCCAAGGCGTATCCATCCTTCTTATATTTTAATCCCCTCAAAACCAACCAGAACGTGACTCTCGATGCGGGCTCTACTCCCTGCGATTTGTACGATGCCGTCTCCGGTACTTTTCTTAATCGCCACTGCATCGGCTCAACATCCTTTTCCATCTCCACTGGCACGGCGCGCGTGATCATTCTCACCCCATCCGACGGCACACTTTCATACAAAGATGGCAAAACTTATCTCAACGATATCGTGATAGACTACCGCCGAGGAACTGAATCCAAGTGAGGCGCTGCGTTTTAGATTTTCTTCATTCGAATTTCGAATTTGTTTCGAATTTCGTTTTTCGAATTTCGTGCTTGGTCATTCTCTCTGCCATCGGATGTAACCGCACGAGCCAGGCATCCAATTCGCCACCGCATCAAGTCACCATCACCTGGCTCCTCAGCACCGAGCAAATCCGCCCGATTACCGAGGCCATCGTCGCCGATTTCGAAAAAGCCAATCCCGATATTCACGTCGATCTTCGCTGGACTCCCGAGCCGCAATATCAGACGAAATTGAAAACTCTCATCGCCGCTGGCTTACCGCCGGACATGTTCTGGTGCAGCGATGTATGGATCGCTTATCTCCAGCCCTTTCTTTATGACCTCACCCCGTTAGTGCAGCGCGACGCGAAGGAATATAATCTCGACGACATCTACCCTGCCCTCCGCCGCGCCTGCCAATGGTCTGGCCGATGGTATTACCTCCCGCGCTTCTTCAATGTCTCGCTGCTCTATTACAACAAAGGCATTTTCGATTCTGCCCACGTGCCCTATCCCACATCAAACTGGACCTGGGCCGACTACATCGCCGCCGGCCAAAAGCTCACGCAGCGCGACGCCCAAGGCCATGTCCTCACCTGGGGCAGCACCATCGTCACCGGCTGGTGGGGCGAGTGGAATATCCTGGTTCGCCAGGCGGGTGGGCAAATGTTCAATCCGCAGATTACTAGGTGTGAATTGGATACGCCGCAAGCCATTGCGGGGCTGCAGTTCTATGCCGACAAAGTCTTCCGTTACAAAATCGCTCCTGCCCCTGGCTACGGCCCGTCGAATGACAATGCATCCAAGTCATTTGCGATTGGGAAATACGCCATGGAATTTGGCGGCCATACCGGTAACTGGCCTGTCTTCGACGCGATCCCCGGCCTGGATTGGGATATTCAGCTTTTGCCCAAAGGCCCCGACGGCAAATCCGGCGGCGAAGTTGCTGTCGATGCCATCGGCATCTCCAAAAAATGCGCTCATCCTGAAGCCGCCTGGAAACTTTTGAAATTCCTCACCGGCGAATCCGCCGTTCGCCGTTACGTCGGCACCGGCCTGCTTTCCACGCGCCGTTCCATCGCCGAAGAAACTTTCCGTCATCTCTCGCCCACTTATCATCCCCAGCATTTACTGCTTGCTTATGACGCGTTGGCCAACGCCCATCCGCTCCCACAATCGCGCGATTTTATCGAGATTGCCATGGAAATCATCCAACCCGAAATCGATCGCGCCCTGTCAGAAGGCGTTCCCATGCCCATCGCCGCCCAGCGCGCCACCGTCGCCGCCAACGCATTTCTGCATACGATTAGCCGATCCAATGTCGCTTCCGCTGGAGAATGAATTTGCCCAATACTCAATCTCCAGATTCGTCTCTCACTAACTCCGCGGCGATCTCCGCCGTGGCGCTGCCGGACGCATTATCCGAACCCATTGCTTTCCAGAGGGTTCGCCGCAAATGGCACGACACCGACACCGCCCGCTTCTGGTTCATGATGACTCCCGCGCTGCTCGGCTTCATCATCTTCGCCGCCGGCCCGATGCTGACATCGCTCTACTTGAGCTTCACCAAATACGATGTCCTCTCCTCGCCGCAATGGATTGGCATCAGTAATTACACGTACCTGCTTCGTCACGATCCAGCCTTCTGGCCCTCGGTAAAAGTCACCGCGATCTTCGCCGGCTGCAGCGTGCCACTATTACTTTTAATCGCCCTCTCAATCGCCATATTGCTGAATCAAGACTTTTTCGCGCGCAATATTTTTCGCACGATTTTCTTCCTCCCCGCGCTTCTGCCTGCCGCCGCATCCGCTGTGGTTTGGGTCTGGATTTTCGATCCGACGCGCGGCTTGTTAAACCACGCCCTGGCCCTGGTCGGAATCGCCGGCCCCGCCTGGATGCATTCCACCACCTGGGCCCTCCCCGCTTTGATCATCATCAGCTTGTGGGGCTTCGGTCGCGCGATGGTCATTTTTCTCGCTGGGCTGCAGGAAGTGCCCCGCCAGCTTTATGAAGCTGCCCAGATCGATGGTGCTGGTCCTTTGCATCGTTTCTATCACGTTACGCTGCCAATGATCTCGCCCGTTCTCTTTTTTAATCTGGTGATTGGCATCATCGATGCGCTCAAAGCATTTGACCTGGCTTTTGTCAGCAGCACCTCCGCCAGCGTAGGGGCTGGGGGGCCGGCGCGGGCGACGCTGCTCTATACGCTCAATCTCTATCAGAAATCCTTTCAATATTTCCATATGGGCCTCGGTAGCGCGATGGCCTGGTTGCTCTTTCTCGTCATCCTCCTGCTTACTGCCATCAACTTCGCCCTGGAAAAACGCTGGGTGCACACATCATGACCGAGACAGCACTTCCATCTTCAGCTCATCGCGCTACAGCCAATAAGGCGGGTCGGATTCTGATCTGGTCGCTGCTGCTGATCGGCTCAATCATCATGCTGCTGCCGCTGGCGTGGATGATCCTGACTTCACTTAAAACTTTCCCCGAGACGCTCGCCGACCCGCCGCTATGGCTGCCGGCCCATTTTCAATGGCATAACTACATCGAAGCAATTCGCGGCTTCCAATTCAGCCGCTATTTCGCCAACTCCGCTACCGTCACGCTCGGCTGCATCGCCGGTACGCTCGTTTCGGCCTCGCTGAGTGCCTATGCGCTCGTGGTCTACAAAGTCCGCGGGAAAAATCTCATCTTCGGCCTGCTCATGGCCACGCTCATGCTCCCCGCTCAGGTCACGGTAATCCCCCTGTTCCGCCTTTATGCCAGCCTGCATTGGATCAATACTTTCCGCCCGCTGATTGTCCCGAGCTGGCTGGGCAGCGATGTTTTTGCGATTTTCCTTTTGCGCCAATTCTTCCTGCTCATCCCGCGTGATTACATCGAAGCAGCGCGCATCGACGGCGCATCCGAGTTCCGCATTCTCACAACCATTTTCGTCCCCCTGGCCAAGCCCGCCCTGCTCACCATCGCAGTCTTCACATTCATCGGCACGTGGAACGATCTCTGGAATCCTTTGCTCTATCTCTACGATGAAAAGCTCTACACGCTTCCCCTGGGTCTGATGCAATTCATCGGCATCGCCGCGGGTGCTCAGGGCGCCCCCTGGCAACTGGTCATGGCCATCGCCACGATCATGATGATTCCCGTGGTGATCGTTTTCTTCCTGGCCCAGAAACGATTTATCGAAGGAATCTCGGCGGTGGGAGTGAAGGGGTAATAATTAGAGCGATTTGCATCCGGGTTTATACGGATTCCATTTTTTTATTGCGCTTCTACTCCCAAAGCCCACGGCCCGGCCGTGGGCTTTCTGCTCCAAGCAAAGCGCATTTGAAAGATAGAAACGGTTTAAGCGGTAGAAAAAAGGATAGCGGTTTTGCAGTGACACTGAAGTGCCACCGCCGGTTCCGGGCCGAGAACGGCCCGGCTCTCCTAGCAGTGCGATATTTGGGGTAAGCGGATAGCCGCTAAACACTGGATGTGCCGCAGGAGCGGCGGACCACCAGCTCGAAGGGCACGTGCACGTCGATCGCGCCGCGATCAGGGTGTTTGATTCGCTCAAACATTGTCAAAAGGGCCTGTCGCGCAAAATCCTGGACCGGCTGGCGGATGGTGGTGAGCGGAACAGGCAGCTTCTCCGATTGCGGCAGATCATCGAAGGCAACCAGCGCCAATTCCTGTGGAATCCGCCTACCCAGCGCAAGCGCCGCGCGCATCAGCCGTGCGGCGGCGCTATCGCTGATCACCACCAGCGCATCAGCGTCGCAGCGTACGATCTTCTGTACTGAATCATCTCCCAGGTCGAAATAATGCACATTTCGGGAAGAGGGATCGATGCCATAGGCGGCGAGCGCCAATTTATATCCTTCGAAACGCTCGCGCCCCGCCGACGAATAGCTGTTGTTCCTGGCCACGAAATCGATTCGCCGCCGGCCCAGCGAAAGCAGATGCTCGGTAATCACGTACCCTGCGCGGGTGTTATCAATCGATACAATGTCATATTCGCTGCGGCGTGGATATCGGCAGATATCGCGATCCAGCAGCACTACGGGGATTTTGGCCTTTTGCAGCCGCGCCAGGGCGTCGGAGCTGAGCGACCACTCGCTCTCGTTTTCGATTTCCTGAGGCAATACAAAAACGCCTGACACTCGGTGATGAATCAAGCGTCTGGCGATGCGCTTAAATTGCTGGGTCACTTCCGGCGGCGTTTCGCAGGTGTTGTAGGCGGGATCGTGCACCAGCAGCGAATATCCCTCCGCTTCCAGCCCATACCCCATGTGCCGGGAAATCGGTGAAAAGACCGTTTCCGGATAATCCGGCATCACGTGATAAATAATTGCGCCAAAGGAAGATGTCGCCGGTAAGGATGGCGATTGCAAAAAAGTTCCGGCCCGTTTGCGGCGCTGCAAAACTCCCTCGCGCACCAGTTGTCGCATGGCTGTGGCCACGGTCGTGGTCGAATATCCCAACTGCGTGGCCAGCTCCTGCTCCGTAGGCAGGCGCTCCCCCGGCTTGAATTGGCCGGTAGTTATCTGCAAATGCAGAAGGTCATATACGCGCTTGAGCTTGGTATTAGATGCGATATGCGGCGTCGATTTGAGCAACATTCCTCCAGCATTCGCTAAAAGACAACTTGCATCGATCATACACCAAGGAAAAATATTATACAAACATTATCCCAAAAACTTTTTAAAATATTTGAATCAATTCTTGCAACGGACGGTTTTATTGGGTAAATTTGTTTTTTATTCGGGGACATTTCTTCGCCGGTGCACGGATGACCGGTGGCGGAGCGACTGTTATGAGGAAAAAGGGTTTTACGTTAGTCGAATTGCTCGTGGTGATCGGGATCATCGCACTGCTGATCAGCATCCTCCTGCCCGCGCTGAATAAAGCGCGCGATCAGGCAAAAATCATGCAATGCCAGTCGAATCTCAGGCAGATCGTCACCGCGGCGATGATGTACTCCAATGACAACAAAGGCGTGATCGTGCCGACAATTGTCTGGGGCGCCGGCAAGCCGACGTCGACCAGCCAGACACTGATCCCCACCGGCACGGGCGATGTCAGTGGGTCCAATACCGGGGATGATAACTGGACGCTTTTACTGGTATCACGAAAATATCTGCCCAATCCGAATCTGAAGTGGAGCGATCTCCCTGGCGGGACGGGCAACTCGGTGCTGATCTGCCCAGGCGTGGGGCGAGAGATCCTGGGTTCGCCGCCCTTTTTGAGCTTGAATAGTCATATCCCACCGAATTACAACTCTAGCATTCCCGATGGCATTGATCGTCGCGGGTCGTTTCATCTGTCGCCGCCACTTTCCAACGGCGATCCGTCGCTGGTGGTGGACAGCTCATATGCAATCAATGGCGCAACATGGCAGGCAGGACCGGCTGCGGATCCGTATAACCCTGCATACAACTACGATACGGATGTCCCGTCCACTTCATTGCTGTTTGTCTATCCGAAGGCGGTCAACCCACTGCCGGTATTTTATCCATTAAAACATATGGCGGATATTAAACGTGCCAGCGACACGGCCTACTTTTTCGACGGTGTCTCGTGGAATGTTTTCAACTCTACCGCTGCTTCCACCCTGGGCGCGCGGGTGAGCGGCCATCGACATGGCAAATCAGATTGGACCGGAACCAATGCAGATACAACCGGGATTGTGAATATCGGCTTCTTTGACGGTCATGTGGAAGCGATTCCCCGCTCGCAGTGCCTGACCAACGGCCCGAGTGTATATTTTAATAATCAAAACCCGATGACGCGACCGCTTTGGCGTATCGACCAGCAGTTGCCGGGATAAGAGGACTTTATTTGGGCGGTGGATGAGATGCGATCGAGAGGAAACCCATCCCATTTTCGCGATGCGTTTAAACGCGGCTCAAGGGCTGGGGTTAAACATTGGATGGGGACCATTCTGCTTTTGTTCGCCGGGGCGGGGTGTGCCAATAACCTGCATGTAAAGATCGTGCCCATCAGCGATGGAATGCATGTGGCACAGGGATATGCTTCCGGCACGATCAATGCGGTGTCATTTCGCGTTAGTGCGGTCGTGACGGCGGGGAATCAGCAGTTTGCCTCATTTTATGAGCCCGATGACGATCCGAATACGCCGGGGCATCAGGGGACGGTTGTCATCGCGCGGCGTGATCTGGATAGCTCGAACTGGCAGATATTTCACACGCATTTCACCGCCAATCGCATTAATGACGGCCATGACACAATCAGCATTGGCATCGACGGCCTGGGATACATGCATATCGGCTGGGGCATGCACGCCGATGCGTTTCATTATGCTCGCAGCACCGCTCCGGTGACGGGAAGTGCCGCGATTGAATTCGGCCCAGACCAAACCATGACCGGGCTGGAAAAATTCCGGATTACTTATCCCGAATTTTACAACCTGCCCAACGGCGATCTGCTCTATTTCGCCCGCCAGGGCGTCGCGGGGAACGGCGATCTCTTTATCAATCGCTACAGCATCGCCACCAAAAGCTGGACGCGCGTGCAAAGCCCCATTATTCGCGGCACGTTTCCGAAATGGGACCCCGCCAACGCTTACTGGAACAATCTCTGTTTTGATTCCAAAGGCAATTTAATCTGCACCTGGGTCTGGCGCGGCCAGCAAATGCCCGGCGGTGAAATCGGGTACCAGACGAATCATCATATTCTGTATGCACGCTCGCCCGATCAGGGAAAAACCTGGGAGCGATTTGACGGCAAGCGATATAAACTACCCATCACACAGCAATCCGCCGACATGGTGATCGATATCCCGCAGGGCTGCTCATTAATGAATCAAAGCAGCATGGCGATGGACGCGAACGATCAGCCCGTGATTGCCAATTGGTGGGCACCCGATACCGCCAGGGGAAATTACAGCCGCGAATACATGCTCGCCTACCTCGATGCAGGGAAATGGGTGACCTCGCAAATTTCGCATCGAGATTCAAGTGAACTTAAGCAACCCGAGCAGAATGTTCGCGATTTAGCACGGCCTATCGTGGCGATTGATAAAGAGGGTCGTGTCATCGTGGTGATAAGCTACAAGGAGCAGCATCATCACATCATGGTCGCCTACAGCAAAGACCGGAAGAATTGGAAATACCTGACGCTGGATAATGCTGACATGGGGGGATGGGAACCGCCGGCGTATGACATGAATCTTTGGCAGCGAGAAAACAAACTGGACATTCTGTATGAGCCGTGCGCGCTGGGTAAGCCTGCAGCGGATATGGCAGTGCTGGAATGGGATGAACGCGCATTTTTTGCGAAGAATTAAAATTTTATTTGGCCTTGGTTTTACTCTTTAAGGAGCGAGATATGCGGAGCGTAGCAAATAAGAAGACGTGGTTGGCGATGGCGGCTTTGGCGACAGCGGTGGCGATTTCGCCGCGCGCACAGGCACAAAACAACTATACATGGGACAGCAGCGGAGCCAATCCTGGTTCGACAGTGGATGGCAGCGGAAATTGGGATACCACCACGGCTGACTGGTCCAATGGCATAACCGATGTGGCCTGGCCTAATACAGATTACAGCAATGCCATCATCGGCAACGGCGGCGCGGCTGGGACCATCACGCTCCAATCAGCGATCGTGTCGAATCAATTGACTCTCAACCCCGTCAGCGGCGCTTATATCATCGCTGCGGCGGCGGGCGCCGATACGCTGGGCGTAAAGTCGATCACCGCGAATAACAATGCCAACATTACCGCATCCGTGATCGCAGGCGCGGGCCTTACATTCGGCGGCGCCGGCACGGTCACGCTCTCCAGCGCGGGTACGATTACGGGACCGGTTACTCTTAACGGCGGCACTCTGGTGCTCGGTGCAGCGGGAGTGCTGAATAACACCAACAGCGCTCTGACGATTAATTCCGGAGCAACGCTGGAAGCGACGAACACTGCGGAAGTCGCCACGCTGGCTGGCTCGGGGAATCTGACACTGGATTCCGGCAGCAATCTGACCATCGACGCGCCGGTCGGCAGCTCTTCGGTTTTCAATGGAGTTATTTCCGGCGCGGGCACGCTCACCAAACTGGCGGTTACACCGCTGACCAATACCGTGTCCGGCAACCTGACGCTGACCGCAGCTGATCCCAATTTCACCGGCAAATTAGCGCTGACCGGCACCACGAATAACCAGGTCATTCTCAGCGGCAATGCCAACATCAATAACGCTGCTATCGCGGTGACCAACACCACGACGACGGGTTCTGGCCCGGAGCTTTCCCTATCCAATCTTGCCGCGGGCTTGAGCGCTCCGATCAATTTCACCGCTGGCGGCGGGGACTATCGATTTACGATCAATGCAGCGGCAGGCCTGGCTTCGACTCCTGGTTCAGGCACGAACAACGTGGTCAGCAGCCCGATCAACATCACGTTCGGCACGACCAGCGCCAGCACGGCATCGATCGTGTTTTATTCTAATATCGCAGGAGCGAATCTGGCGGTCACCAGCGCGATCACGACGAACAGCGGCGCTTATGGCCAGATCGTTTTCCGCGGTTCACAGCCGGAAAGCTTCACCGGTTCCATCAACGCCGCTACCACTACCACGGTTTCCACTACGGATGCGGGCTCGGTCTATTTCGACCCGGCCAGTGGCAGCAAGTGGGGCCAGATAACCCTGGGCGGCACTTATACGATAGAAATTCCCAACGATGCCGCCCTTGCTGGCAGCACGCTCGCTAACGCTACCAATGGCCTGTTCTTCTCCGGCGGCAAACTGCAGTTCCAGGGTACCTCCAGTGCCCTGAATTTTGTGCAGGCGAACATGAACTCAACCAACGCCATGAATCTGAGCTCTGCCGCGAATAACACGGTGACTTATACGGGCACGATTGGCCTGACCGGCACCAACGCGATTAACTTCGTCGGTCCGGGCAACTTCATCCTCAACGGCTCCTCCAATGGCATTGGTTATACCTCCGGCGCGGGTGGCACGATCAGCATCACTGCCGGCACGGTGCAGTCGCAAATCGATAACCCCTTCACCACCAACGCCACCATCAGCCTCTCCAGCGGCGCGACGCTGAATCTGACTGATACAGGCGGGACGGATCACAATCTGGAGATCAAATCTCTCAGCGGCGCAGGTAGTGTGCAGACGGGCGCCTCTGGTAATAACACGATCCAAATCGATAACGCCGCCACCACTTTCTCAGGTGTTATCTCCGGAGCCGGCAGCATCGATCTCGAGTCGGGAACGCAAACCCTCAGTGGCGCTAATACCTATAGCGGCGCGACCGAGATTGAAGGATCCGGCATCCTCGCCCTTGGAAACGCTAGCGCCCTGAGCCCCAACACCCAGCTGTATATTTTCGGCACGGGCACATTTTCAATTGGCTCGCTGGCTTACACGCTGGAGAACCAGATCGCCAGCAGCAACTCCGCCAGCTCCATCGCCGGCACGGGTGTGCTCACGATTGACTCGGATGTCAATTCGCAGATTAACAGCATCATCAAAACCACCGGCGCTTCGGTGAATTTCATCAGCACCAGCGGCAATGGTCTCCTGCAACTCGGCGGCAACAGCACGTATAGCGGTGCTACGAATATCAATTCCGGAACCGTGCAGATCGGCACCAACAACAACGCTCTGCCTCAGAACACTGCGGTCACCATCGCCAGCGGCGCAACCCTGGATTTGAATGGCTATACCCAGCAGGTTGGCTCGTTAGCCGGCACGGGTACGGTGCAAACCAACGGCGGTACGCTGATCGATGGCGAAACTGCTTCCAGCACCTTCTCCGGTAACATCACCGGCAGCGGTTCGCTCGCCATCGCCGGCGGCAATGGCATTCTCACGCTCGCCACTGCTAACACTTACACCGGCCCGACGATCCTCACCAGCGGCACGCTGCTGATCGACAACGACAACGAGGTGAATTACGGCGCGGGTGGATTCAGCTTCGGCACGGGCCAATTGAAGTTAATGAATTACACCAGCAATCTCTCGTTTAACAGCGGGAATGTCATCCTCGGTGCTCAGAGCGGAGCAGCTTCAACCCTGGCCGGCTCGATCACCGGCGGGGCCAGCCTGACCGCCGCGGGGCCAGGCACGTTAATTCTGACTTCCACGGGTAACAATTACACGGGCGGGACAACGATCACCGGCGGCAACTTACAGTTTGCTGCTGGAGCATTCCCCGCCGGCACCACGATCACTCCGCAAGGCGCGGGCGCATTGAATATTACCGGTGCGTTTAGCACCGTAACCGGCGCACTGCCTTCCATCTCCACCGGGTCGACCGGTGTGGTTGCGTTGATGGGTGATAGCTCGGAAAACATCGATTTCACTGCCAACGGCGGTTACGCCGGCCTGTACCTCGGTGCAGCGGCCGCCGCCAACTACACCGGCACGATCACGCCAGCGGGTGGCAATTACAATCTCGGAGGCGGTGGGGCGACACTCACGTTGCCTAACAACAACGCCCTCACCGGCGCAAACGGCCTGAATGTGGCGAACAGCACGGTTGTCCTCACCGGCACGAATAATCTCTCTGGCAATATCAATCTGAACAGCGGCACGTTGTCGATTAATTCCGATGCGGCCATCAATAATGGCGGCGCTGGAATCAACTTTAACGGCGGCACGCTGCAACTGGCCAATTACTCCAGCAATCTCTCCTTCAATAACATCACCAATCTCAAGCTCGGTGCGACTGGAACTTCCACGCTGAACGGCACCATCACCGGCACCTCGGCTCTGAACTATCAGGGCCCTGGAACCCTGCTGCTGGGCAGCAGCGTGGTTCTACCAACCACGTCAGCTCTGACCGTAAGTGCCGGCACGCTGGATCTCAATGGCACGACGCAGACGGTCAGCTCGATCACTGGAGCGGGCACGATCAATATCCCAGCCGCCTTGATGCCACCCGCGACGGCTTCGACATTGACCACGACCGGCGCGGTGAGCTCCACCTTCGCTGGAAACATCTCTGGAGGCGGGACGCTTGCGATTAACAACTCGAGCAATCCTACTACTGCGACCACGCTGACGTTCACCGGCGCGAATGCGTTCACCGGCGTGGTGAATTTCACGCAGTCGAATATCACCACCACTGCGGGTATCGCCTTCAGCGGGAACGGGTCATTCAACTCCGCTTCGGCGATCAATATCATCGATTCGGGCGGCGGAGGCAGTTTCTATCCGACCATTTATTTGAGCAGTCTCGCTGCTCCGATGACGCCGCAAATCAATTTGGATTACTACGCATCGAATAACCGTATATTTATTACCAATACAGCCGGCGCTAGCACTTTGTCGAGCCCGATCAATTTTGCGGCCGGTAGCGTCAATGGCGGGAATTTGAGCTTCTATAGCAACGCCGGCACGTTAACGGTTTCCAGCGCTATTAATGTCACCAATGCGACATTTGGGATTACCTTCCGCGGCACGGGTTCGGGTGTTGAAGGAATCTTTAACGGCTCGATTACCGATAGTAACCCCTCGGGTCTCACGATTGCAAAAACCGATCCCAACACCTGGGTTCTTGATCCGGCCGCGGGGTCAACTTGGGGTGTTACCACCCTGGGCAACGGCACATTTGAAATGGGCGCTGCCAATGTCATGCCACCAGCGGCCCCTTTGAATATGTCCGGCACCAGCACCATGGATCTCTATGGCTACAGCCAAACTGTCGGCGGGCTGACGTCCGCAGCGGGTAGCGAAATCGTTACCTCAACCAAGGGCGCCGCGACGTTAACCATCAATGCTCCCGCTTCCACGGCTACCAAGCCTGATCAATTCAGCACCGCCAGCAGCGATGCCATCTCCGGTCCGCTGACCGTTACCATCGCTGGTGATCCTGCCAGCATTGAAATCTTCGGTAACAACACGAATTCCACCAGCAACAACGCCAACACCTACACCGGCGGAACCAATCTTGTTAGCGGCACACTCGAATTCTACAATATCAATAACCTCGGCAGCGGCCCAATCACATTCAACGGCGGCACCCTCGCCTACCTCGGCACCGACACCGGCGACGCCAGCAACAACGGCATGGTCGTCAACAGCGGCGGTGGAACCGTCAATCTCGGAACCAACAGCGTCACCTTCGGTAAAGCGGTTACGGGCACCGGCACATTAACTAAGACCGGTACTGGCACGCTGACCTTCTCGCTGCCAGTGTCGCTAGGTGGTCTGACCATCACCGGCGCCGGGCATTTGGCTGGCGCTACTAACACGCTCACTGGAGCGCTCACCACCACCGGCACCGGCACGACCGTGATCGACGGCGCGACCACCGCGGGTAGCGTGGCAATCAATGCCGGTTCTATACTTCAGGCCAATGGCGGCCTCACGGCCGGCACGCTCGGTGGTGACGGCACCGGCACGCTGCAAATCGGAGCCAACTCCATGGTGGCAGCAACAGCTCAGAACCTGTCGACATTGAATGTCGCGGCTCTGACCATCGGCACCGGGGGTGTACTCGACCTCGGCAACGGCAATCTCGCCGTCAACTATGGCGCGGGGACCGATCCTCTTTCCACCATCGTGAGCTACATCAAGAACGGCTACGATAAAGGCAATTGGGATGGAATCAGCCCGGTGAGTGGCGCGATCATCAGCAGCGCTTCGATCGGCAAAGCCACCGCCCTCGGCTATGCCGACACCGGCACTGCCGTGGATGTGAAATACACCTGGTACGGCGATCTCGATCTAAGTGGCACGGTCGATTCGGGTGACCTGACCGCCATGAACTCGGGCAACGGCTCGAGCTGGAGCCAGGGCGATCTGAATTATGACGGCGTGAAAAACGCCGATGACTGGTCGCTGTTCATGTACGGCGCTGCCTCGCAAAATGGCTCGATCTCGGCCGGCGTGCCCGAGCCGACGACGGCCGCTTTGGCGCTGCTCCCGCTACTCGGCGGATTGGCGTCTCGTCGCCGCCGTCAGAGCTAAAAAGTTTGTAGGGATCGATCTACCTCCGACCCCTGTTTAACCCCGGCCATAAGGCCGGGGTTAATTTATTTAGGCAAATGACATGAAGCTAAAACGCATTTCGAAAAGTTTCCCGGAATCAAATGCCTCAGAGTCTCGCATGTGCATGCGGGGCTTCTTCACTTATCTCGCACTCGTCATTGTGAGAAACCATATGATTCGTATTTTCTTCTTTGCTCTCATCACCAATCTGCTCTGCATTGCATCTTTTGCCGCAACGCCGACATTCGACCTCGCCGCCGATCAGCCGGGTAAATTGCAGTTCACCGGCTCGCAGGATGCTGATCTATTCTCCAAAGAAATCAGCGAATCCTTCAAAGGCGTGCTGGCTTTGGATTTCGTTTCGCAACCGGGCGGCGAATATCCTCCCGGATTTATCAACGCTTCACCCAAGGGCCAACCCTGGTATGGCACGATGTGGACGCGCGACGCCGGCACGTTCATGCGCGAGCTGGTCTACTGGGGCGATTATCAGCACGCCTGCCAACTCGCGCAGTGCGTGATGGATTTCGTTGCCCCCGACCGCAACGGCTATCTCGCCTTTTCCCGATTGTTCGACCCCAAGGTTGGCCCGCAACCCGGTTCGGAAATGGACGGCCAAGCCGCCACGATCATCAGCATGGTCGCCCTCTGGCAAAGGCTTCCCACCAACGATCCATTCCGCGCCAAGCTGTATGACTTTCTTCATCAGAAATCCTCGCCTGTCCGCGGCATCGATTACCTGTTCCACCACAATCCCCTCGTCCCCGGCTCCGGCGAATTTGCCGGCGGCAACGGAAAACAGCCCTACTTCAGCGCCGTGCAGAATAATCTCAGCGCCCTGGCCCTGATCGCCACTGCCGAAATGGAAGACCCGGCCGGCGACCACGCCACCGCCAAAGCCTGGCGCAAAGACGCCAAAGCCATCTTCCCCGCCATCGAAAAATATCTGCTCGAACCCGACGGCTCATTTATCTGGTGCATCAATCCCAAAACGATGAAGCCCGGCCCCGGCGACCACATCGCCAACTCCGGCACGGGCGGCATCAACGGCGTAGCCTCGATGTCCGCCGATGTTCTGGGTTTCGACCCCAGCACATGGATCTGGCAGGGAGCCGTCAAGCATGGGAAGAAAACCTTCGATGATCTCTACGCATTCCCGCCGCGCAAACATCAGTTCGACACCTACGGCATCTGGCCGCAAATGAACCACACGCACAATGGCCTGCTCACCAGCCCTTCCTACGGCCAGGGCTATGCGCTGCAGGACATGCTCCTCTACGATCGTCTCGACATGGCCGATCACGGCCTGGATTTTCTCGCCCAATACACATTCAAATCGCCCGGCGTGATCTTCAGTTACCAGAAATATCACTACGGCCGGCTCTCCCCCTACTACTTCTACGAACGCATGTATTCCCCCGATGCCAAGGGCCAAATCGAAATGACCGCCGGCTGCGGCCCGCTGAATCTGGTCAACGTCTCCGAGCCGCTCAAAGTCGCCCGCCTGATCGCCGGCATCGACGACACCTCGCTCAATCAGGTGCAAATCATCCCGCGCATCCCCCCTTCCTGGTCGGGATACCACGCTGAGAATTGGCCCATCAATACGTCGCATGGCGTCGTGCGCGCCGATATTTCATTCGAGAAAACTAGCGATACAACGAATTTCACCATTCACATCCTCCAAGGCGGCTCAATCCCCAAACTCGTGGTGCGCTTACCAGAAAAGGACAAGATGAAATGGATTCATCAGAAAAATGTGAGCGAGTTCAGTTTCAAATTCCCCAAAGACTGATCGCGAGTGATTGACCTCAGCGACTACCAACATCATGCGCGCATTCCATTAGGCGATTTGCGTCCGGTTTTGTAGTGAAAGAATGGAAAGCGGTTTTGCAGTGGCTCTAAAGTGCCACCGCCGGTGAAGCGACATTGATACGAGGTGATGATTCGGTCTCGGGTGATAACACTCAGTGGTGAGCTGAATCGTATCTCGTTAGGATACATTACCTGATTATTCCTGGTTAGCTGGCATCTATTGCCACAAATTTTGGTGCGGCTATGGCCATCGAACAGCGATTTTGCACGAATCATCCGCAGCGCGCCGCGATCGGTGTATGCGTCATCACCAAAAAAGCGATCTGCGGCGAATGCTCCACGCGATATAACGGAGTTAATTACAGCATCGAAGGATTACAAATCCTGAGACAGCGCGAGCAGGCGCAATCTAAATCGACAAATAAGTGGCTGATCTGGGCAGCGGTTGCATGTCTTACGCCGCTGATGCTTTTTCTGATGTATTTAAGCTATGCCTGTGAAGCAGGCATTCTGGCTGGGTGGCTACACCGGGACAAGCTATGACGGATGCAGCGGCGGAAACATTCCAACTGGCTTCGCAGCTGGAAACCGGAGCCGCGTATACCGGGCCGCTGGATGCTGCCATTGAATATCTCCGCATTCGCATCGGATTTATTTTGCCAATTTACGTGCTGGCGATGATTCCGCATGCCATCGTGATCGCGTGGCTGATCGATGCGATCACGGCTGAACAGCGTTCGTTGATGCCGCGGCTTTGCATCTATCTTTGCATCGCAACAATCTGGCGATGGATTGGACTGGCGTGGATTCAGCAGCAGGCGCAGCGAGATTTGCAATTGCGCCCCGGGCGACCGCTTGCGAAACAATTGCTGCCCATTCTTTTAGTGCGGCTATTCTCCAACGCGGTCATGAGCTGGGGAATATTTGGAGCGGGCATACCGTCGTTCTATGCGATATTTTCTGGCAGTTTCGCTACGCCTTTGATGCTGGATGATTCGATCCCGGAGCGCGATCGCCTTAAGAATGGGCTGCGGGGAATTCATCGCAGTGCGCGACGGCTTTTGCGAATTTCACTGCCTATGTTGGTACTGATGCTCTGGCTGGTCGCGGTGATCGGGGTGACGCAATATTTTCTGATCGGGTTTGTACTTCCTCATTTATTTGATGTGCAACTGACCGAAGTAGAAGTCACGCAAGGTAGCTCGGCATGGTGGCTGGGGATGATCTATTTCGCTTTTCTGATTCTGGATATGTTCTGGGCAGTAGCAAGCGTCATGATTTATTACGATTCGCAATCTCGGCGCATGGGGACCGATCTTTATGCGCGGCTGGCGGGCCTGGATCGGGGGATGCAATGAAACAGGCAATGTTGCTGGCTGGATTGCTGGTAATTCTTTTTTGGTGCGCACAGGCGATGGCGAACAATCCCGTTCCTGCTCCCGCGCCCGCATCCGCGCAAGACGCGCACGCACAACTTAACGAGATTCTGCATCGACCCATGTATTCAGCGTGGCGTTTGCGCGAGCTGCATGACACTCCCACGGAAGATACGGACCATCGCACGTCCGACCGATGGCTTCGCTATTTATCAAAAAAAATCGAGGCCATCCGGGATTGGTTTTTTCCCAGCAAGGATGACGACAAGGAAACGGAGCGCTCTTCCGGCATCGGAGTTTTGCCGCATTTGCTCAAGGGGGCTGCGTGGATCATCACGATTGTCGGGCTGGGATTCATCCTGGTTCTGATCATCCAGATGATTCGGGGAAATAACGTGACGGGGGTATCCGCGCATATTCTGAGCCGGCAGCAAATTCAGAAAGCCATGGAAGCTGGCGATGCGCTGGCGCTCAATAGTTCCGAATGGCTCGACGAAGCACAGCGCCTCGCTGCGGACCAGAATTTCCGCATGGTTTATCGCGCGCTCTATCTGGCCCTGCTCTCCGGCCTGCATTCAGCGGGGAAGATTGATCACAACCCCAATCGCACGAATTGGACCTATGTCCAGAATTACCGCGGGCCGGGAGATGAGCGCGATCATTTCAGCAAGCTTACCGATCTGTTCGACCGCGTCTGGTATGGCCATAAAAATCCTGGCAGCGAAAATCTTTCGCAGTTGCGCGAGACTGTGCGCACTCTCACGCGGACGGGAGCAAGCGCATGATCCGCCGAGTTCTGCTCATGCTGGCGGTGATTGCAGTGATGGCGGGCATCATCGCGTTTTACCAATTAGCCGCCGTACGCGCCCGCACTGGTGCGGATAGCCCACTCTTTTCCACTCGTCGTTACGATCCGTATGGCACCGCAGCCATCCGCGACCTGCTGGTTGAGCGCGGCATTCCCGTTCGCACACTGGAGCGGCCCAATCTTCATCCGGAAGACCGTGGCGTCCTCATTGAAGTGCTCGACCTGCCCGGAGAGCGCATCCGCACCGATCAATTATTGGAGTGGATTTCCAAGGGCAACACGGTTGTTCAATACACACGACATTACAGCAATCTCATGGCTGCGCTGAAAATGGCAGCGACTACGCGGCCATTCCAGCCAAATTTTGATCAGATCGAAGCAGCCGAGGGCGAAGGTATTTCGCCGGAGCAAACTGATTTTGATCAGGTGCACGCGCGAATCAGCTCGATGCCCGGCGCGCAGCTGGCCATGTGGCAGCCCATGAAATTGACCGCCCCCACAACCAATCCATTCTGGAAAACGCTTGCTCGCACCGATGACCGGCGCGATGCCGTCGTGGCCGCGCAATTGCGCATTGGAAGGGGAAAGCTCATCATCGTCGGCGCGCCGGAGCCTGCGCTCAATGGAATGCTCGATAAAGGAAACAATCTTGATTTTCTGCTGAGTGTTGTAGGCAATGGCCCGGTACTGCTTGATGAATGGTCGCATGGCCTGGGCAAAGAACCCACGATCATGGGGCTGCTCCATGAAGTCGGCCTATTGCCGCTGCTGTTTCAACTCGCGGGCATAGTGATTCTTTACGTCTGGAGCACGTCAGGCTTTGCTCGCCGGGACTACACCGCCCATGCCCGGAGACGATCCGGCGCCGAGCAGATTCAAACACTGGGCTTTCTCTACGAGCGCTCCTTCAACCAGGAAATGACCCGCGAGCGCATCACTGCGGAAGTGAAACAGCGTATTGCTTCCGCGTTGCGCTGCGCGCCGGAAGATTTAAGTAAAACTGCCGGTCAAATCAAAGGCAATCTTGGCGAAAAAATCGATCAACTCTTAAAGCAGCTCGATTCGCTGCGCGATGATAAGGCTTTTGCGCAGGTGTTAACCGCTTCGCATGAAATACAAAGGGAGGTTCGACGTGAGCGACGTGCTATCCGATGAATTAACTCCATCCGCACGAACATTGGCTGCGGTGAAATCCGAAATGGCCAAAGTCGTTTTCGGCCAGGATGAAGTGCTCGATCAGGTTTTGATTACCCTGCTCTGCGGCGGGCATGCGCTGCTCGAAGGAGTGCCGGGCGTGGCCAAGACGCTGACGATTCGCGCACTGGCGGCGGCGGTTTCCTGCCGGGTGAAGCGCATTCAGTTCACACCCGATCTGATGCCTTCGGATATCACCGGCACGAATGTTTTTGACCTGAGCAGCAATTCTTTCCGCCTGCATCCCGGGCCGATCTTCACCGATCTTTTGCTGGCTGATGAAATCAATCGCGCCCCGGCCAAGGCGCAGGCGGCGTTGCTCGAAGCAATGAGCGAAAGGCACGCGACCATTGATGGAATACGCCACGAGCTTTCGCCGATCTTTACGGTTTTTGCCACGCAGAATCCTGTGGAATTTGAAGGGACCTACCCCCTGCCCGAGGCGCAGCAGGATCGGTTTCTGCTCAAAATTAAAGTGCCTTATCCCGAGAGTGCTGCCGAGCGATTGGTGATGGAAGCGGTGCATCGCGGGCAGCCGCCGGATCGACTCAGCGATGGGACCATTTCGCCAGTGCTCAACGTGGAGCAACTCGTGCAGATTCAGAAGACCTTGCACACGGTTCGCACGGATGCGCCGGTGATTGATTACATCGTTAAGCTGGTGCGCGCCACGCGCGAGCATGATGCGGTACTGGTGGGCTCGAGTCCGCGCGGAAGCATTTATCTGCTCAACAGCGCCAAAGCACGCGCCCTGTTGCAGGGCAGAGATTTCGTTACGCCGGATGATGTGGTGGCGATGATGAATGCCGTGCTGGCGCATCGCATCACGCTGACGGCCGAGGCGGAGATTGCGGGCGAAACCAAAGCCGATGTATTGCGTGGCGTGATGAACAAGGTCGAGGTGCCGCGTTGATCGTCCCGGGGCGACTGACATTGCTCTCCGGTATTTGCCTGGCGATCGCGCTGGTGGCGGCCACGGTGCAGCCGGCGATTGTGCTGGTGATTCTCGCCGCCGATCTCGTGCTCATTGCTAATTGCCTGCTCATGGGGTGGCGCGTCAAATCATCGGCGGTCAGTATCGAGCGCGAGGATTGGGGAAAAGTGCAGGTGGGCAAGGAAGAGGAATTTGTTTATCGAATTTCCAATCGTTCGTCGCGCAGTCTGATCGTGCGTTTGCGCCAGCCGTGGCCGGAAAGCTTTGAGGCCAAGACCAATGAATTGGAAGTTCAAATTGCCAGCGGCGAAATCGTCCGCGCCGGGCTGGCTGCTACCGCGCACGCGCGCGGCGTGGTAACCATCCCGAGCGTGCAGACGGATTTGCGGGCCGGCCCGGATTGGGCGAGAAGGCGTTTCGCGACAGCTGGTGAGACATCGCTCACGGTATTTCCAAACCTCAGAGCGCTGAGCGAATTCGAAACCCTGCGTCGCCATCACGCGATGGGAATTGCTGGCGTGCACCGTCAGCGCATGCTCGGCTCGGGGCGCGAATTTGATCAGCTCCGTGAATATCTCATCGACGACGACTATCGCGATATCAATTGGAAAGCGACAGCGCGGCGGCGACAGCCCATGACCAATCTTTATCAGGCCGAGCGCAGCCAGAACGTGCTGCTCTGCCTGGATTGCGGGCGCATGATGGGGAATCCGGTCGGCGAGGGGACCGCACTGGATCGCGCGGTGGATGCGTCGATCATGCTGGCGCATGTCGCCAATCGGTCGGACGATCGCGTGGGGCTGGTGCTGTTTCGCGATGTCGTGCATCGATTCATCAAACCCGCCGCCGGCATGGCCGCCACGCAGCGGATCATCGATGAACTGGTCGAAGTACAACCCCGGGGCGTATTCCCAAGCTATGCCGCGCTGGCCGGCGCTCTGCGCGTGCACCAGAACATGCGCAGCATGGTTTTTCTTTTTACCGACCTGAATGATCCACAACTGGCGGCGAATTTAACTGACATCATGCCCCTGGTGAGCAGGCGACATGCGGTGGTGGTGATCAGTTTGCGTGATCCGCTGTTGGAACAAGTTGCCGAAGCTCCCGCCACGGATCGGCGCGATATCTATCGCGTGCTTGCTGCGCGTGAATTAGCCAATGAACGCGCCACCCGCACCCGCGAACTTCGCCGCATGGGCGCTTCCATCCTCGAAGCGGATGCGGATTCTTTTACGATCAAGGTTCTGAATACTTATCTCTCGCTGAAGGCGCGGCAAGTCGTATGATGTTAGTTGATAGTGGCTAGTGGTTAGTGGTTAGTTGTTGAAAACCAATACAACTAACCACTATCAACTAACATCATCATCCGCCCTTGCCTTCACCGGCATAACAAACAAATAAATAATCAACGCAGTAAACAAAACCACGGCTACCGCGATCTTGATCCAGTAATTGATCGTCGGCTCATTGATCTGGCTGAATCCGCCCTCGATACATCCCGCAATCACGAGAAGCGTCGATTCCCCTACCAGAATATCAACCAATCTGGGGCGAATCGCGCGGAATTTAGCAAGCAGCGGTTGATCGCCCTGCTTTAACTGTTGCACCGCCAGCATCAATCCCGCTGCCCCTGCGATGATCGTGCAGGGCAACTCGAGCGATCCATGCGGACCGATCCAAGCGAAGAAAAATTTTGCCTCGGAATCAGCCAGATATAAAACCATCAGGCTGCCGAGCATGGCGCCGTTAAAAAAGAGGACGACGATGGTCCCCACGCCAAAGGTCAGCCCCAGCGCAAAGGCCATCACGCCAACGCGAATATTATTATTAAAAAGATAGACCGCAAAGGCGACGTTTTCATCCGCTGATCCGATTCGCGTGTGCCCTTCGCGCTCCATTTGCTCCAGGGCGGTCACGCGCTCGCGCGGCGTTTGTGCCAGATGCTCGGGAGGCAAAAATATCTCTGCATTATTCGGATTTCCCCAGGTTGCTGCCATGCCGCATACAACTCCGGCAACCATGGTAATTGTGCTCAAAAGCACCACGCGCCATTCGGTACGAATCGCAGCGGGGAAATAATGCCGCAGAATCATCCACCATGAGCGAAAGAAACCCGCTCGATTCGATCCAGCCAATTGCGCATAGGCCCGTGCCACCAGGCCTTCGAGATAATCCACCACGCCGGCGCTGGCGGTTTTGGTTTGCACCAGATTCAGATCACTGCTGGTGAGGCGGTAAAGCGAAAATAATTCATCCGCTTCGCCGGGGCGAAGATCCTGCAACCCCTTGTTATCAACGCGATCCAATAGCTCACTCAGCCGCTGCCAGCGCGGACGCCTTTGGCGAAGAAAGCTGTTGAGATCCATGAGCCGGATCATCTCACTACGATCGCATGCGTGCAACAAAAAAGCGGAGTTCGTATGATGGCGGCAACAACGCAAAGATGCCCAGATATCAGATCATCACCCCCGAGCACGTGGCGTTTCATTATGAACTCGCCGGCCTGGTTTCGCGCGGCATTGCCTGGCTCTTCGATCAGATGCTGATCATTATCATCGACATCGCCATCATGTTCGCTTTCGGCCGCTTGGGTTCCAGCCTGGGCATGGCTGCAATGATCCTTTGCATGTTCGTCGTCGATTTTTCTTACTTCACGGCTTCGGAGCTGTATTACCAGGGCCAAACGCCGGGCAAGAAAATATTTCACATCCGCGTGATCTCTTCGCGCGGCACGAAATTGCGCTTCGCGGAAGTGCTTATCCGCAATCTCCTGCGCCCCGTCGATCTGCTCCCCTGGGCGATGGTAGTGGGATCGTCGATTGCCTTCATCGACAAATGGCATCGCCGCCTCGGTGATATCGTGGCCGACACCATCGTGGTTCGCGATACGCGCAAGCAGATACCGCAAACCATGGCTATGGAAAAAAGTCGGGTGAATTCGTTTCAATCCGATCCTGCTCTGCGGAATCGTGTTCTTTCGCGAATTACCAGGGAGGAGCGCGACATGATCATTGAGCTGGCGCTTCGCCGCGATCAAATGGAGGGGAGCATTCGGCATCAGTTGTTTAACCAGGCCGCCGCTCATTTCCGCTCGCGGCTCTCGCTTCCCGAAAATCTGATTCATCTCTCAGACGAGCAAACCGTGATCAATCTTGCCCTGCTGATTCAGGAAACAAAATTCACCGGGTAGGCAGGACAGGAACTGGAGGAGGATCGATGGAGACAGGCGATCGGCAGGAAATGCTGCGATGCGAGATCACCGGCAAGCTTTTTCCCGCCGACGAGGTAGTGATCGTTTTCGGCCAGCAAGTCAGCGCCGAGGGCAAGGCGATTCTTCTGAGCCGTTATCAATCCGGCGAAAGAATGCCGGGTGAAATGGATCGGCCCAATGCGATTCGCAGAACGATTTGCGTGCTGATTGATTTCCTGATTCTCATCAGCCCTCTATTCGTTTTCGCGATTTACGGAGTTAACATAAATCTTTTAAAGTGGCATTACACGGCGATCGTGCAAGTTGCGCTGACCCTGGGTGAGTTCTTTTATTTCGCGGAGCTGCATGCGTGGTTTGGCGGCACCGTCGGAAAACTCGTGGGTGGCCTGCGCGTTGTCCATCTGGATGGAACTCCTATCTCGCGGAAGACCGCCTACGCTCGGGCTCTGATATTTCCGGGCCCGTCGGCAATTATCGCACTGATTTTTGCATCAATAGCTATATTTCTGTCGCCGATTACCGCATATTCGATCGCGCGGACGATTCATCCATTGAGATATGTGGGTCTAATCTGGTTTCTCATGGACGGCTTGGTAGGATTCTTTGATCGCAACAGGCAGCGCGCGGTGCATGATCGCGTTGCTGGCACACGCGTGATCGTGAAGAATTAATCTGCGTTTGTTGACAGTTCTTTCTAGACTTTTGGCACGGGTTTTTGATAAATTGCTACTAACACTTTTTGCTGGGAGCAACACTATGGGCGAAATTTCTACGGCGGCGATGGGACAATGCGCTGTTACAGGAAAAATAGTACCGGAAGATGAGCTGGTAACCATTAACGGCCAGCGCGTTTGTGCTGAAGGCAAAGCCATCTTGCTGCAAAGGCTCAAAGCCGGCGAAGGCGCTCCCGGCGAAATGGAAAAGCCGCCGGTCCTCCGCAGGGTGGGGAGTATTATTGTAGATATAATTATCCTGGCGATACCAGGGTGGATTGTGCAAATCATGGCTGGCATGGGTGAGCTTGGAGGACGTTTGAGCCTCCCGGTTGTCCTAGTCACTCTTATCATGCAGGTTGTCACCATCGTTTACTTCGCGCAACTGCATTTCAGGGGTGGACAGACGCTTGGGAAAATGGCCGGCAAAATCAGGGTAGTGAATCTGGATGGAACTCCCATTTCTCTTCAGACGGCCTACATTCGCGCTTTGGGATATGCTGGTCCGAGCTTATTGGCAGCACTCGTGACAGCATTTGTTGTATTGGTTTGGAATGTTGCGGCTCGGCCTTCGCTGCTGGCAGGATGGTTCATGATATCCATAGGCTTTCTCGTGGGCACGTACGGGTTGGCTAATTGCCTCTTCGCGCTGTTTGACGGTACGATGCAGCGCGCCATTCACGATCGCATCGCGGGCACACGGGTTATTTTGAATTGAGATAAACCAGATTCATGACGCAGGCCATTGCAGTTACGGAGTTTGCCTGTCCGCGCTGCGGCACCATGCTGGCTCTGGCTGCGCCCAATCAATCGCACACAAATTGCCCTGCTTGCCGATGGTCGGGGCAAGTCTATCTGTTCTCTCATTTACCGCTGGATGTTAAGACCGCCGAATCTGCTCTGCCCGAAGACGCGGCGTGCGCTCATCATCCGAGTAAAAAAGCCACGGCCATCTGCGCAGGCACCGGCGATTATATCTGTTCTCTCTGCACAATCGAGCTCAATGGCCAACCCTATAGCGCTGAATATCTAAACCACGGCGGCAAGGAAACCCTCGGCAAAGCTTTCACGCGCACATTGCCCCGCCCGGACAGCCAGATCAGGCTCTATCTGGTCGCCGCGATCATTATCCCTTACGTCAATTTCGTACTATGGATTTTCGCTTTTCTCTGGATTCCTCACGCTTTCATCCTCTATCGCCGCGCTCTTCGCATGCGAAGGGAAGATAAACTTTTTTCACGAGTCATGAGCTCCATGAGCGTGGTGGTTCTGCCAATTCTCCTGGTGCTCATTGCCATTGGCTGGATCGTGGTGGTGATTTTGCTGGCGGTTCGCTGGAGTGGAAGAATATGAGCGTGGATCTGCGCAGTAATTCTCTTTTTAGTCGCAGCAGCCTGGTGCTGCTGGATGATTCCCTAGTGAAATTGGAACATGGCCAGACTGAAGATCGCGTGCGTAAGTTTATGTTCGAAGCGATCGAAGCGATTATCACCTGGCGAACTATTCCCTGGCTTAATTTGATCATCGTCACGACTTTTCTGATTGGACCGGCGCTGATCCTGATACTAGTGGTGCGGGGAATTATCGCGGAATGGATTGGCGGGAGTTTGTTCGTGGTCGCGATTCCGGTCCTGGCGTGGTATTTGTATTGCCGCCAAACCACGATTCGAATTGTGCGCTTTGGGAAAGCGGATGACATCAAAGGAATTTTTCGCCCCGGGAAAGTGCGCGGCTTGATGGAGAGAATGATTGCCGGGATTCAGGCGGTGCAGAATAAACCTGTGGAATAATGGAATCGGTGCTGAATAAGAGGCTCGGACGACTTATACGGATTCGATTTTTTATTGCGCTTCTACTCCCAAAGCCCACGGCCCGGCCGTGGGCTTTCTGCTCCATGCAAAGCGCATTTGAAAGATAGAAACGGTATTACCACCATAGCGCAACGGTAGCGCTGCTCTGGAACGGAATGGCCAATAGTGCAAGCTGATTACCAGTTAGCGGATAAAATATTTGGCGGTTGCCTTGTCGCCGGTCATCTTCAGCTTATGGCCGCTGAAGCGCTCGACGGCTTTTTGCCAGGCTTGCGGCAGCTTTGAGCCGGTGGTTGATTCGATATCTTTTCTGGCGGCGCCGTTTTTAGAACCCTTAATCGCATCAACAACATCAAAAGCCCATTGTTTGAGCTGGTCAGGGCTGCGCTTCTTGCCGCGCTTGCCTCGGCGGCCGGTGCTTGCAGCAGTCATACGGACGGCGCCCATCTTGGAAGCCTTTGCACCTGAAGACTTGGCGGAGCCGATCTCTCCCAGAATAGATTCCAAGGCAGCGATTTGCGCATCCAGTGCGGAGCGCTCGGCGATAGCGGATTTCAATTGTTCTTTAGCGCGTTGTTTGAAAGAGGCGTACTGCTGAATTAGGTCTACGGGCATTCAATCCTTTCTAGTATGATTGTCAGTGCATATGAGCAGATTAACCTGAATAGGTCAATAGATAGCTCTATAACGAAATAGCTTTATAACTATTGATGAGCTTACTTTGAAAAGAGTAATTTACTTCTGCCCGTAGTAGGCCTTGGGGCCGTGCTTGCGGAGGAAGTGTTTGTCGAGAAGTTCGCGGGAGATAGGTTTGATGGATGGAGAGATCGCTGCGGTTTGTAGAGCCATTTGGGCGGCGAATTCTAATACGATGGCGTTCTCGACGGCTTTTTCAGGGGTGGTCCCCCAGGTGAATGGGGCGTGACTGGCGAGGAGGACACCGGGAACTTGTTCGGGGTTGATCTGGCGATTGGTGAAACATTCAACGATTACTTTGCCGGTGTTCAATTCGTAATCGGTAGCTATCTCTGCTGGGGTCATGGAGCGCGTGGCGGGGATGGTGCCATAGAAATTGTCGGCATGAGTTGTGCCGAGGCAGGGGATGTCGCTCATCGCCTGAGCGAAGATGGTTGCGTACAGGGAATGCGTGTGGGCGATTCCGCCGATGGAATCGAAGCTGCGGTAGAGATGAAGGTGCGTGGGAGTATCGGAAGAGGGACGGTGTGGGCCTTCGACGACTTTGCCGGTTTCCAATGAGACGATGACCATATCGGCGGGGCGAAGTTTATCGTAAGCGATGCCGCTGGGTTTGATGGCCATGACGCCGGCGGCGCGATCGATGCCGCTGGCGTTGCCCCAGGTGAGGACGACCAGGCCGGCGCTCACTAATAAGAGGTTGGCGTGGTGGACTTGTTCTTTTAATTCTTCGAAGGGCATTGTTTTTTGGTTTGTTTTCGTGGTCGCTCAAGCGACCAC
>DASXDR010000143.1:0-21764 GCA_036490535.1 Tepidisphaeraceae bacterium
TCAAACCCAATCCCACGCGGAAGCGAAAGAAACGTTATGACCCACAGCGTTACAAAAACCGCAACGTCATCGAGCGATTCTTCTGCCGCATCCGTCGCTGCCGACGCGTGGCCACGCGATATGAAAAAAAGGCCGCCAACATCGCAGGATTTATCTACCTGGCAGCCTTTGTCACTGCAGAGAAATGAATGTCCGGGCTACCTAATGGGTCGAGCGAGATGGCTGATGAAACTTAAGACCAGTGGTTTTGGAAAACAAATAGAAAAGCAATTCAGCGCTTTCTGGCCGCAATGGCCGCTTGCTTTTGTCATAGTTCTCATCGGCATCCTCAATATTCTGGATGGCTTGAGGCTGCCATTAACCGTGCTACGGCGCGTTCACGAAATCAATGGACTTACCGAATCGCTCTCAGCGCTTGGAGGAACGGCACAGGTTATTCTCGGCGTGATGCTTTTCGTGGCGGGCATCGGCTTGCTGCGCCGCCTCAGCTTTGCCTGGACTCTGGCGCTTTTACTGCTGATAACCACCGTGGCGATCAATGTTGCCCGAAGCCGATGGGGCGCTGGCCTGGCCCTCCAGACGGTTATGCTGGGGTTACTGGTCCTAGCACGAAATCACTTCACGCGACGAACCGCGTCTTCCAGTATTATCCTCTCCCTTAGCAGCATCTTCGCTATTCTCGCTTACGGCACGGTAGGAAGTTTTCTGGTTGGAGATGGCTTTCGGCCGCCAATTACTGATCTAAGCTCCGCGTTTTATTTTACCATCGTCACGCTCTCCACCGTGGGTTATGGAGACATTGTTCCCGTCTCAACAGAGGCACGCTGGTTTGTCATTTCACTGCTGGTGATTGGTCTTGGCATCTTCGCCAGCGCGATCGCTTCGGCTCTCGGACCCAAAATTTCAGGTGAGCTTCAGCGCATTTTCAATCCTGAGGAAAAAATTATGCAACTCAAAGACCATGTCATCATCGTTGGAATCGGGGCTGTCGCTCGCAACACTGCCTACGAGCTGCGCAGCCGCGGTCTACCATTTATCCAGATTGTTCCGTCGAAGGAGGCTTTGGGCTCCGTCGATTATCCGGTTGTCGAAGGCACTGCAACCGAAGCTGCGATATTGCGTCAAGCGTATGTCGAGCAGGCGCGCATGGTCATCGCCGCCAGCGAGGACGATGGCGAGAATGCTTTCATCACCCTCGTAGTCAAGGATTTGAATCCCAACGTAAGGCTCCTTGCGGTGGCAAGCTCGGCGTCGGCCATCCGTCGGCTAAAACTTGCCCACGCCGATCTGGTGTTTTCCCCCGCAGCGGTCGGAAGCCGACTGCTGGCGAATCTCGTCGAGGGTAACCAGATTTCATCCGAATTCCGCGACTTGCTGGAAGGCGGATTGAGCAAGTCCTGATACGCTTCGCGATTAACCAGTGGGCGATTAAATCAGCCTTCGGCCACAACATGTGCCAGGAAGGTCGCAGAGGGGACGAAGAACATTGTTCCGGTGACGGCTTTACTGAAATCGAGCAGACGGTCGTAATTGCCGGGCGGCCGACCAACAAACATATTCGTGAGCATCTGCTCGATCCGGTGCGGGGACCGCGCGTAGCCGATGAAATAAGTGCCGAACTCTCCCTTGCCTACCTCGCCGAATGGCATGTTGTCGCGCACGATTTCCAATTGCTTTCCATTCTCCACGATGGTCGTCAGCGCATTATGGGCATAGGGTGCCTTTGCTGCATCGGGAAATTCGATGTCAGAGAGTTTAGTCCTGCCAATGATCTTTTCTTGTTGCTCAATCGGCAGCGAGTTCCACGCTTTGAGATCATGAAGATATTTCTGCACCATCACGTAGCTCCCACTGGCAAAATTTGGGTCTTCATCGCCAATGATCGCAGCGTCAATCGCATCCTGATCCACAGGATTCTCAGTTCCGTCAACAAAACCGATCAGGTCACGATCAGCAAAATAATTAAAGGCATGTACTTCATCGACCGTAACAACGGCATCACCAATCCTGGACATAATCTGACTCGCCAGTTCGAAGCAAAGGTCCATACGTTTAGTGGCGCGAATGTGAAACAGAATGTCCCCCGGCGTTGAAACAGCATGGTGCTGGCCTTTGATCTCTTGGAAAGGGTGCAAATCCTTAGGTCTGGGTTGCCCGAAGAGCCGGTCCCAGACATCGGAACCAAAAGCCATGACGCATGACAAGTGGCCCTCAAGGTCGCGGAAGCCCACGGCGCGCAAAATTCCGGCCAAGTCGCCGCAAAGTGCACGGATCGCTTCACGATGCTGAGTCTCTGGTTTCAGCGTTACAACAAGAAAGATGGCTGCTCGCGTTAGCTTGGCGACAACAGGCTGCGGAGTTGCAGAAGACACATTTACCTCCTCATGCTTTGTTCTATGTAGCGTAGTTCATGAATATGCATAATACGTTTTGGCATATTCCGAAACCGTCTCGCCAATTCGGATGCGATCAGTCAGGTTAGAGAAGCATTTGGATACGTCGTTATGGCGCGCTCGCATGATCGAACTCACCGGGCGATGCACTACCAAGGCATGGACCGGCGAGAATGAAAGGTCATCTTCGTGTCATTAGATGATTTTTTGAATTCTTACATTTTTTATAGTGCAATCCAAATCCTTGGGGGTTATCGCGTAATTCGAGATTGGACGGCGTTGATTGCCTCTTTCAGCTTTTCAATTTCCACCGGCTTTTGGAGATACTGCAAAAATCCGACATCTTTTGTTCGTTCGATGTCTTCTTTCCCAAGCCCGGTCAAGGCAATGGCGGGGACCTGTCTTATTGCGCTTAATTCTTTCAGCAGATCACAGCCATCCCCGTCGGGTAATTTAATATCTATAAGCAACAGATCGCAGTGTTTGAATACGAAACTGCGCACCGCCGAAGCGGTATCGTTGGCAATTTCAACATGGTGCCCCAGCCGTTCAAGTATGTGGGCCAAAGCGGCGGCACTATCTGCGTGGTCCTCAACAAGGAGGATATAGAGCGATTTTGCTTGCATACACAACCCAGAGCCATGGGGAGTATAGCAGCTATTCAGACTTCTGCTCGTTTAGTTTTTTTGGATTCTTTCCTTATTCTGACCTCTTCCAGACGTATTGGCTTGTCGTATAGTTCGGGCGTCAAAATTAACATCGCATTTTGAAATGCTTCGCGGTTGTTGTTGGCTAAAATTTCACAATGGGTTTGCCACCTTCCGTTTTATTTGAATTGCAACCGATACCTCCTCATGTTGCCCACATTACATTGCGGCCTCGAAATTGCCTGCGCTGAAAATTATTACTGTTGAGCCCACTGCCTCTTTTCCATTATTTTTGTGAATTTTGTGTCATTCCACTGCGCTTAACAATTAATTTGGCCTGCTGGAAACAAAATGAGGGTTGCGAGAGCGTGACGCGAACTATTTTCCAGATGTTCTTCCCACCGTGCTAATAGCCAGACTTCGTGATACATCTGCTTTGTAGCGAATTGTGGCGCACGCACTCAACATGGGTAGCGCCTAATCGCAATTGAAAGTGGGAGATGGTCGATGCTTCGACGTGGGCAAACTACTTCGTTAACTTTTCCAAGACTTTGTACGCTCGCTGCAAGCCGAGTTTGAGGTCCGTTGCCATGTTCGGCGATCCGAGAATGTCAATTACTCCGCCCCGACTTAGAATCTTATATTGCGAGGTGGTGATACCAACCAGAACAAGACATCTATTCTGTGCGTGGAGTTTGCGGATGGCTTCAGCCAAGTCGATAGCGTTATCAATATCAAAATGAGTCAAAGGACTCACCGCGACGACAATCACGCGCCATCGCTTGGGCAGCCGAGCCAGCCACGCCTGGAAGTCGGGAGCAGAATGGATGCGGTCGTGGCGATGATGAACCAATCGATATACGCCCACTTCAGGCGGCAACATCTCTTTGATCAAACCTGCGCTGCCGAGCATGGGATCAGTCGTCAGGTCAATTTCCCTTACATCGGCGACTGGTTTTCGCCAATCGAGAAAGATAATCCAGAGAAGGAATACAACCGGCACCCCCAGGGCTATTTTTGGGAAATGAAAATAGATTAACGGGCCGGTCACCGCGCCAAATAAAAAAGATCCGAATACACTCATCAGGAGGATAAGCCTCTGAAAACTGGGATGTCTCCGTGAAGCCTTCCAGATTCTGCCGAGACGGTTCGGTTCGATCAGCACCCGTGCGTTATTTTTTTTTCGATAGCTGCGATCCATCGCCCAAGCTAAGTATTGCACGCTTTCAATCGCCAGATCCGTTGTGACGCCGGTTAAATGTGTGGTGCGGATGACGGCCCCACTGATTCGGGTGATGGTAGCGTTTTGAAGTCCCATCGCCGCAGCAGCCGCACCGCTCATCCAGTAAAAATTAAAAGGATTATCGACGGATATATGTCCCGATTGCAGCAGCCAAACGCCGATACACAGTCCACCCAGCAGGATCGTTTCAAGTGCAATTGGGAGCGCATATTTGGATACGGCACCGCGCCGCCGAGCCGTCTCGGTCAGGATCGCGGAGACCGCGGCTCCGGTGAAAAAGGCGCCGACAATGTACCCAAAGAAGAACAATTCGTTTCGAGCGTGTGGCATGCGTTCCAGAATCTGGGCAATTGCCAAGCCCAATTGCGTCACGTTCCCCGTCATATGAGAAATGACAATGTGCCCCAGCACCAAGAAAACAATGACATTGGTGTATCCTGCAATCCAGGAAAGAGAGATGGCAAGCCGGGACTTTTTTCGAAACGAATAAGCCGCTGCGGAAAGCATGTGTGGTCAATTATGCCCGTTTGGGAGATCGGAGAAAGAAGTGCGCACTAATTACCCAAGAAAGAACGGACGATCTGGGCGACAATCAATTCTTCGTCCGTGGTGATTACACGCACGGTAACGCGGCTGTCCTCATGCGAAATGATATCTTTGCCAGCAATATTTCTGGCTGAATCAAGAGCAACGCCCATGTAAGTCAATCCCGCACAAATCTCAGCACGCACTTCTGAAGCATGCTCGCCGATGCCGCCTGAGAAGACCAGTATGTCTAAGCCATCCAAAGCTGCGGCCAGAGCGCCAATGAATTTGCGGGCCTGGTAGCAAAACAGATTCACTGCATCAGCGGAGCGCGCGTCGCTGGCGCGATGACTCAAAAGATCGCGCATATCGGAGCTTGTTTCAGAGATGCCCAGTAAGCCGCAGCGTTTGGAGATGAATTGATCCATCTGCTCCAGCGTCATCTTTTCTGCGCGCATTAGATAAACCAAAAGCCCGGGATCGATATCGCCGGGGCGAGTGCCCATGATTAATCCGGCCGTAGGCGTGAAGGCCATGGTGGTGTCGATTGGCTTTCCGCCGCGAACGGCCGCCATGCTTGCGCCCGAACCGAGGTGAGCGAGGATAATTCGGCCTTGTGCAGCAGTCGCACCCGCGACAACCTCAAGTCGCTGCATGAGATAGGTGTACGACAATCCGTGAAACCCAAATCGCCGCACGCCGCTCTCGTAATAGCAGCGAGGGATCGGAAGCATCGCGGCGACTCTCGGTATGTCACGATGAAATGCCGTATCGAAGCAAGCGATCTGCGGGGTGTTGGGAAAGGCATTACCAAATGCCTCAATGAGCGAAATCTCCAGCGGCAGATGATCCAGATCAATTGGCTCGATCGCGCGCAATTCTGCCAATAACGCCGGCGCAATCAGTTGGTGGTCGATCAACTTCGCTCCGCCATCAACAATGCGATGGCCGATCCCGATAATCTGGGCGGAAGCGAATCGGCCATGGAGATATTGAATCAACGTATCCGTAGCGTGATCGAAATCGCCTGGATCAATCGAATTAGTTTCTGACGTTGTGCTAGAAGATTCTTGAATAAGTAGTTGTGTCCCTGGCTGCCCGATCCGCTGAATCTGTCCCGAGAATAAGCGCGACGGCGGATCGGCAACAGAAAACAGTGCGAATTTAATACTCGACGAGCCTCCGTTGATAGCGAGGATCATGGGGTGTTCAGCCGCGAGATTTACTGTCCCCATTTCCAATTACGGACCTCCGGCATATCGATGCCATGCTGATAGATATATTGTTTGTGTTCGATCAGTTTATTCAGCATTTCCTGCTTCAGATAATCCGCTTTACCTGATAGGGCTGGTACGCGGTCGATAACGTCGCAGACCAGATGGAAACGATCCAAATCATTCAGCACGGTCATGTCGAATGCGGTGGTGATAGTGCCCTCTTCCTTATAGCCGCGAACGTGCAGATTGTGATGGTTGTTGCGGCGATAGGTGAGCCGATGGATCAGCCAGGGATAGCCATGGAAGGCAAAGATCACCGGCTTGCTGATAGTGAAGATTGAATCGAAATCTTTATCGCTCAGGCCATGCGGATGTTCGCTGGCGGGCTGGAGTTTCATCAGATCGACTACATTGACCACGCGGATTTTCAGAGCGGGAAGTGATTTGCGGAGGATGGAGACGGCGGCCAATATTTCCAGCGTGGGCACATCGCCGGCGCAGGCCATAACGACATCAGGATCAGTTCCGCTGTCGCTGCTGGCCCATTCCCAGATGCCGATGCCTTCGCTGCAATGTACCACGGCAGTATCCATGTCGAGCCACTGGGGCGCGGGGTGTTTGCCTGCGACAACCACGTTCACGTAGTGCCGGCTGCGCAGGCAATGGTCCATTACCGAGAGCAGACAGTTGGCATCGGGCGGGAGATAGACGCGCACGACCTCGGCTTTTTTATTCACGACGTGATCGATGAATCCGGGGTCTTGATGCGTGAAGCCGTTGTGATCTTGCCGCCAAACATGCGATGCAAGCAGATAATTGAGCGAGGCGATCTTGCGGCGCCATTCCAGCTTGGACGTGACCTTCAGCCACTTGGCGTGCTGGTTAAACATCGAATCGATGATGTGGATGAAAGCTTCGTAACAGTTGAACAGTCCATGCCGGCCGGTGAGAAGATAACCTTCCAGCCAACCCTCGCACTGATGCTCGCTGAGCATTTCCATGACCCGGCCGACGGGGGCGAGAAACTGGTCGGTTGAAGTGATCGGCGCTTCCCATTGGCGATTGGTCGCTTCAAAAACTGCGTCGAGACGATTAGAGAGCGTTTCATCGGGCCCAAATATGCGGAAATTCTTTTTGTCCTCATTGAGCTTCTCTACATCGCGCAGGAACTGGCCCAGCACTAGCGTGTCGGCGGCATAAACGGAGCCGGGCGAGGGAATAGTCACCGCATAATTGCGAAAATCCGGCATGCGCAGGTCGCGGAGTAGAATGCCACCGTTGGCGTGTGGATTAGCGCCCATGCGATGGTTCCCCTGGGGAGCCAACTCGGCTAATTCCGGTTTCAACCGGCCGGTCGCATTGAAGAGGTCCTCGGATTTGTAGCTTCTCAGCCAGACCTCAAGCTGCCTGAGATGTTCCGGGTTTTTCGATGGATCAGACAGCGGCACCTGGTGGGAACGAAAGGTGCCCTCAACCGGCTGGCCATCGACAAATTTTGGTCCGGTCCAACCCTTTGGTGAATTCAGAACGATCATCGGCCATAGCGGCCGAGTCGAACTATCCTGCTGCCGCGCCGCAACCTGAATCTGTTTAATTTGTTTGATTACCTGATCCAGTACACCGGCCATCGCCAGGTGCATTTTTTCTGGCTCGTGACCTTCGACGAAATAGGGAACCCAACCGTAACCCTCCAGCAGCTTTTGCAATTCTTCTTTTGGAATGCGCGCAAGCACCGTCGGATTAGCGATCTTGTATCCATTGAGATGCAGGATCGGTAGCACTGCGCCGTCCGTTGCCGCGTTGAGAAATTTATTTGAATGCCATGCCGTCGCCAATGGCCCAGTTTCTGCTTCGCCGTCGCCAACAACACAGGCAACGATCAAATCAGGATTGTCAAACACCGCACCGAAAGCATGGCTCAGCGAATATCCCAGCTCCCCTCCTTCGTGCATCGAGCCCGGACATTCTGGCGACACATGGCTGGGAATACCACCCGGAAAAGAGAATTGCTTGAAAAGCTTTTGCAGACCCACCTCGTCCTGGGAAATGTCCGGATAGATTTCGCTGTACGTGCCTTCGAGATAGGTGTTGGCCACAAGCGCGGGTCCGCCATGCCCGGGACCGGAGATGTAAATCATGTCCAGATCGAATTTCTTGATAATGCGATTGAGATGGACATAAATAAAATTCTGTCCCGGCGTGGTGCCCCAGTGGCCAAGCAACATCGATTTGATGTGCGAAAGCTGCAACGGCTCCCGCAGCAGAGGATTGCCGCAGAGATAAATCTGGCCGACGGACAGATAATTCGCGGCGCGCCAATAAGCATCTATTTTCTGAAGAAGTTCACGGGATAACTCGCTCATGGTATTCCTTCCAACGGTCAATGATTGTTGGCATTATATAAGGCCTGCAGCAAATAGTTCGCTGGATGAAATCCTTCAAAAATCACGCGAACTATTTAAGGAATCAAATGCAATGATACAAAAACCGAAGAGGGTCTGGTCATATGGGCGCGGGTAAATAATCGAAATGGAGATGCGCTGCCCAGCTTGGACAAGCGTATTTATGATCCCCACGCAAGTCCGGCCACTGGTGCATGAGCAGTAGCGACACCGGCATCACCGCCTATATGGTCAGGGCGCACGTCAGGAATGTGATTTCGCACTGATGCAAATCACAATTTTACTTTCCGTCATGATTGCACAGAATATTTATTTTGAAAGGAATTTTTGTTCTGGCCTTGACCCTGTGCCTAACTACAGGCTCTATACTAAAAATAGAGAACACTCAATGAAGACGACAATGGCGACAACCTATCAACAACCGCTTCTATAAGAGGGTCGAACAGTAGAAACTTTCCAGAACAATAAACTGAATAAAACCAAGCCTGAGTATATTCCTGGCGGAACTGGCGCGGTAGAGACACTGATTCCCCACGGTTCATTCAACCCAAAAATTAGCGTTGAATTAACCGTAATCCCCGATGTGGTATATTCGCCAACCGTTCCGTTTCCGTAATTGGCGATAAAGATATCTGATCCTGAGATGGCAATGCCAGCAGGATTTTTTAGTCCCGAAATCAGCGATGAAGTTACCAGTGTTCCAGACGTCGTGTATTCGCTGACAATGCCGCTGGCAGCGTTGACGATAAATAAATCGGATCCAGAAACAGCAATGTTGATTGGAAAATCCAGCCCCGAAATCAACGTGGTATCGACTATTGCCCCTGAAGTGGTGTATTCGCCGATGGTTCCCGCTGAGCCACAGGCGACAAATAAATCCGGTCCGGAGACTGCGATGCCATCGACATCGCTTTGTCCCGAAATGAGCGAAGCGTTCACCGTCACTCCCGATGCCGTATATTCGCCAATTGTCCCTGGATAGCTTGAGACAAATAAATCCGATCCCGAGACTGCAATGTCAACCGGGTTGTAATTCACCGTTGTCAGGTCAGCGTTTTCGGCGACTTCCGACGTGGTGTATTTTCTGATGGAGTTTCCTAGATTATTTACGACAAACAGATCGGAACCTGATATCGCGATTCCTTGAGGGCCACTCAAGCCGGAAACTAATGAAGCGTTTAGGACCGCACCTGAATCGGTGTATTCACCAATACTGTTGCCTTGGAAATTGGTCACGAAGATATCGCCTTTGGCTAGAACACTTTCAAGCATCAGGGCTGAAATAAAGGTGGTTTTTGTTAATAATCGAGACAATCGCATTTGAAACCCTCCAAGAAATTTCCCTACTGATAATTAAGAATTGCAGTGAAGATGTACCAACCGGCAAGAACGTCAATAATCCCGACGACCAGCCCGGTGATGGCCAAGCCTTTGCCATCACGGTTGCCGGTCCTGTGCATTCCAGAAAGGGCAACGGATGCGAAAATCACCGCGATCACGCCGGTGATAAAGCCGAAGAGAAGCAGCCCGACCATCGCAATAATCATCGAAGTCAGAGCCATTCCCCGATAACTCTTGTGTTCATGACTATGATTTGGCATGGGCTGAGTCAGTATTGCTACTGAAACAGAGGCAGTCGCCGAGGCTCCGGCATTTGGCGATTGAACTGCAACGGCCACGGGCGCTGTTGGTGATGCCATGCCGGGAGCCGACTCAAAAGATGGAATCGCCTGACCAGGATTATTCAAGGTCGCAGATTGGGGTGGTGGCGGAGGGACGGTCGCAACCCGAACTGGAAGATGATCGAATAAACCTTTGACGCTTCGCGCAGGAACCCAGTCGTCAAGACCCTCTCGCCAGAGCATGGTGTCAGCGGCCACCTTGCCGGACTTTGCCAGTTTCATCAACTCCAGAGAATTAATGGGTCCGAATCGTTGCTTATCAACGAAATAGAACCAGTTCAAATTCGACATAATTCACCCACAGCAAAATCAGAACTGAATATTCCAACTATAGTGTGAAGACAGCGGTTTGTCAAAACCTAGCCTTGCTGAGGTGCTAGGTGACGAAATTCGCAAAGCAAGGGTCGCAGCCGGCCTGACGCAGGAAGAACTCGCGTTCAAGGCCAAGTTGTCTCGTAATTACGTAAGCCTGCTCGAACTCGATGCAAAATCCCCGACAGTAGAAACGCTTGCTAGACTCTGCAAGCCGCTCAACGTCAAAGTCTCGGCGCTGATCGCGCGGACTGAGAAAAAATAATTTCTCCCACAAATAAAAAAATCTGCCCAACTTAGGATTGGGCAGATTTAACATCCTTGGAATTTGAGAGATCTATTTACGCCGCTTTTCTCCTATGGCATTGATAACAACTATTATTGGGAGCCAGTTTGATGTAATGGCAATCAACAAACCCCAGTTTTACGACAAAAAGCTGATGCGTCTCGTCGGAAGTTGACGGTCGCGAAGTTTCTACGAGACGCATCGCCGCATCTCCGTTATGCTGCCCAAAAGCCAATGACGGCAGTTTCAGCATTAACTCCACGTCTTTGGTCTCCATATCCCCGATGGCCTTCTCGATGAATGTTGTCATCAACTGTTTCATGGCAAACTTGGGCATGCTCTCCAGATTCTTTGGCAATTGCACGAGTTGATCAATTACTTGATCTGCGATTTGGTTGGGATCGATATTTTTCATCTGCTCTGCCGATTCGATGGCAGCAATCTGCTGATCCAGATTCCGACGCTCCAGCTTCAATCGCTCAATTTCCGCCTGAGCGTCGGCGAGCGTCTCTTCATCCAATGTTGAAACAATCAACCCTGTCCGATTTCGCAACCGTTCGCGCCGTTCTTTCAGTTCTTCGAGTTCGGTTCCATCATCAACGCCCATCGCAGCGGATTCCCGCTCAACGGCTTTTAAAACCTGCTCTCGAAGTTGAGGAATGTCTTTGATCAAGTCCCGTAGAACTTCGACAACGGCATTTTCCAGAGTTTCGGCGCGAAACTGATTATTGAAAATGCTGCCTTTGAGATATCCCCGCCGACTGCGGCGATGGCGGTAATATCGCATCCGCTTGCCGACTCGGCCGCAAAGGATGCCAGTGAGCGGCCCTCCATCCTGCTTGGCAAAAAATAAACCAGAGAGCAGATAGTCGCTTGCTTGATGCTTGCTTTTGGATTTTTTGATCCGATTGAGATCACCCATTCTTTGCCAATTCTTCTCATGTTCCGCTATCGCCAGTTTGCGAACCTCTTCAGAAAGAAAGCCTTTCAGATACGGTTGTTCCTGAATGAACCATTCTTCCATTGGGCGTTGCCGTGGTGCAATCCGTTTGGCGGTGGCGAGAATCTGCGGATCTAGATCGACGTTTTTAGGGGTTTTGCTTTGCCGCTCATGATAAATCGCGGAAGAGCTGCGATTGCCAATGCTTCTGCCCGTGTAGGCCTCCTGATCATAGATGACCTCCACTTGCCGCTGACTCCACTGCTTGCCCTGAGAAGAGGGAATTCCGCGGCGGTTTAAAACGTCGGCGATTCTCTTTCCTCCCATGCCCTCGATAAAGTGCAGATGGAAAATCTCCCGCACGATATTGGCCTCAGCCTTGTCGCCTTCAATAAGCAATACTTTCTCGGTCTTTTGCTTGCGGTAATGTCCGCGCGAACCTCTACCAACTTCGCCAAGGGTGTCGATGACCTCATGGGTTTGCGGATGCAGTTTCTGCTGCCGACCATCACGCAGATCACGGATGATATGAGTAGGAGTTCCTTCAGCATTCAGATATAGCCGCCAGCAGCCGTAGGGAGTATGGCTGCTTGTAATATTTCTGCCCTGCTCGAGAGCAAATTGAGAACCCTGCGTACTTCTTTGGCTGATGGAAAAAGCCTGCTCCTGAGCCGCTTCGTATTTGGCGACTTTAATCAGATTGGCATATTTGCCCTGCGGAATATCGTCCCCCACAAATAATAGATGAATCCCTGCACGCTGACATTCATGCTCGAACCAGAATCCATGACCTGATCCGCCCCGCGTCAATCGATCCAGCCTTTGAATAACCAGAACATCAAAATCATTGCTTCTTTTCTTGCGTTCCAGCAGTTTTTCCAGATCCTCCCGTTTACCTGGGAGAGAGCCTGTTACTCCATCTAAAACAATATCCCCAACATGAACCATGGCTTTGTCTTTAACCCCATTATGCAATAACTGAAGTTGGGCATCTGTAGATAACTCATCAGAGAGATGGCTCGCTCTGACCATGCTGATGTACCTTTTGCCCATGTAGTTAAAATCGTTCATTGTCCCTTTCCTTGCAGCCCATGTTTTGACGAACTATTTCAATCAAGAGAAGATTAAAAGCTGCATTAAATTCCCGCTCTTCTTCCAGCGTTTGCTGCCTTTTGGCAATTACCAAGGTAGCCCTGATCACCGTGGTGCTCTTCTTCTCTTTCAATTCCATGTGCTTCTACTCCTTCAAAAAAATTTGGCCTTATATATAAGTGGTCAGAATTGCGGATATTTACGCTAAAAAATGGCTTTTTCCCGGGGTTTTGGTGGTGGGATTTTGAGCGCCACCATCACGAAGACCCATGTTTATGATTTAGCATTCATCTTTTTGCTGAATAAGATGGCGGACAGCCTGCTCTCCCGACCAAATCATAGTGTGAGCGATAACAGAACCGTGACGGTGCAAGAAGTTTTGGGCCTGTTCCAGAGTCCATGTGGGACAAATCGCCAGCACAAGCTCAATATCAAAAGAGACTGATATGCCCGTGCAGCGTTTGGCGGCACCAAAGGGATCAATAGGTAATTCTGACATGTTTAATAATCCGCTGTCTGTAAATCCGCGACGATCTGCTCAACGGTCTGAGTCGTGATTCCGAGCTTGATGGCGACCCGCTCAATGTTGCTCTGTCGTTGTCTCTCCCACCGCTCCGCTTCTCGCAGGCAACGTTGAATAAACAATCGGACTTTGACCATCGCCTCCAGCCACGAGGGATCGTGCACCATCTCCAGCAAAATCACCGGAACCCATCCATGCTTGGGCACCAGTTCTCCCTTGAGATTGAACGGCTGCACGAGGGCGATGGTCCGCTCGGCGTTAAATTCCGTGATAAATCCCACCACGCCCGGCGTTCGCCTGGTGGTAATGCCATGGTGGTGAAATTTCCAATTGAATGTCACCACGTCATTGAGCTTCAGCTTCATTTACGCCTCCATCTCCTCTTTCTGCGGAAGAAGGCTGTTCCAAAGCTGACGATTGGATTGACGCAGGACGGTTACCAGCTTGAGCACATCCAGCGCAAACCGATTGAGAATCGGCCATGCTTTCTCGTCAGTCAGTCCGGCGGCTTTAAGGGATTTCGCGATCCGAGCATGGCTGTCGGCCATGAGCACCATCAACTCCGGCTCGCCTGTGAGCAGTTCCACCGAGACCTGCTTTGGACCATGCTGGCGGAGATAATCACCGGCGTAATCGATCTGTTCCTGGGTAACGATAGCATCAGATTTAATTTTGGATTTCATAACACTACTGTCCGGTTAAGGAAAAGCGGAATCAACGAAACGCTCGTTAACACTGGCTTTTGATACATATGTCGACATTTTTCGATTTCAATTTCATTTGGCCATTTCACGCCAATTGCTCTGGGGGCGTTGCCGGCAATGCTCTCGGCGATGCACAAGGGACGATTCATCTTTGCTCAACTTCTCGATCTGCTTTCACGCTACGAGCTTGCCCAGTGCGTGGATCGTTATCAGGGCAATCGGCGGGTGCGGACCTTCTCCTGCTGGGATCAATTCCTGGTGATGCTCTTTGCCCAGCTCACTTATCGCGAATCGCTGCGCGACATCGAATCCTGCCTGCGCGCCTGGCAGAGGCAACTCTACCACCTGGGCATTCGCGGCGGCATTTCCCGTTCCACGCTGGCCGACGCCAACGAAAATCGCTCCTGGCGCATCTGGGCGGATTTTGCCCTGGTGCTCATCGCCCGCGCCCGGCGTCTGCACGCCGGCGAGCCGGTGGCCGGTCGGCTCAAGGCGACGGTTTATGTCTTCGATACCACCACCATCGACCTCTGCCTCAGCCTCTTTCCCTGGGCGCAGTTCCGACACGCCAAAAGCGCCGTCAAGCTGCACACGCTCCTGGACCTGCGCGGCAATATTCCCTGTTTTATCAATGTTTCTGAAGGATCCATGCACGAAGTCAATGCCATCGACGATCTGACCCTGGAACCGGGCGCTTATTACATCATGGATCGCGGCTTTGTCGATTTTGCCCGCCTCCATCGCTTCACTCTGGCCCAATCCTTTTTCGTCATCCGCGCCAAAAACAACCTGGACTTCCGTGTCAGCGAATCCCGGCACGTAAATCGCCAGCGGGGACTGCGTGCCGATCAGACCATTCGCCTGCGCGGCCCCTTGTCGCACCGGCTCTATCCGCAGCCCTTGCGGCGAATCAGTTTTGTCGACCCCGCTTCCGGCAACGCACTGGTCTTTCTGAGCAACAACTTCACGCTGGCCGCTTCCACCATCGCCAAGCTCTACAAAAGCCGCTGGCAGGTGGAATTGTTCTTCAAATGGATTAAACAGTATCTGCGCATCAAGAGCTTTTTTGGCACCAGTGCCAACGCCGTCAAGACCCAGATATGGATTGCGACCAGCGCTTATGTGCTGGTGATGATTGCCAGGAAGGAACTGGAACTGAAGCGACCCATGGGAGAAATCCTGCAGGTTTTGAGCTTGATGCTTTTCGAGAAAACGCCTATTTTTCAGGTGTTTTCTCAACCAAGCGATATTCTCGCCGACCTCCAAAACCATAACTCTATGTCCCTATTCGACTTTTAACCGGACAGTAGTGATTTCATAAGCATAATTTCTTGGTTAGGGTTTTTAGGCCTTGGGGCTAACGAAGATCGGACCAGCAGGCATACACCGCTTGCTCTAGTTTCAAACAGGGAACGACTTCAATTCCTTCGCGCTGCAAGCAGATGGTCGTCTGCGGATGAGCGAAAATGCGATTGATATCCGCAAACTCCAACTCTTCATTGAGCTGGTTGATTAAATCGTTCATCAGGCTATTACTGACCGGCCTGACGTTGCGGGCCAGATCGACTTCACCCAGAAAGAGATAGCTGGCAGGGATAGGTTTCTGCTGATAGCTGCCGAGCAAGGCCATGGCCAAGGCCAATCCAACCGAACGGTCATATTGCCTGCGGCCGGGCAACCGGCAATGCACGCTGAAATCCATGTCGTTGACTTCAACGTCCGGCAATTGCGCAATGCAATCGATCAATTGCTGAACCTCTGCCTTAGGCAATCCCGGAGCCATCACGCGGCCCCAGCAGCCAATATCAGATAAAGCAATCGCAGCCTGAACTTCGGTCAGATGATTGGAACCACCAAGATAGGTATTGGCGGTAGCAATGACTGCCCGAGCCAACGGCGAAGGATTCAAGCGCAGCGTGATCGGATCGAGCGCCAAGACCATTGGATTGCGCGGATCAGCCGGGCCGAAACGATTCTTGCTGCAAAAGAGCAATCTGGCTGATGGAGTTTTTCTAAGTAACAGCACACCATCAACGGCATGTTCCAACGTTCGCGGACCGGCCAGCTCATTCCGCTTGGTCACATGATTCACCAAAAGCGTGGTGATGTTGGCCGATGACAGAAGCCGAACGCCTTCCAGCAATCGTTCATACCGTCGTGATGCTGACGCCGGCAGTCCCCACCCCTGTACGCTGTCCAGAATCACCATCTTGAGATTGCGCGAATGATAAGGACCGCCGGGAGAAAGAATCTGCCGACCGATATAACCCGGCAATTGTTCAATGTCCGGTATCTGCTGCTCGACACAGATATTTGCCGAGCAGGTCTTAACGACATCGGTTTCCCATCCGGTCATCAGCCTGGTGCATCGCTCGGCAATCCGCGCCGCTGGCTCTTCGGTGGGAATGATCAGCACCGAATGCTGATTACGGGCAAGGTCCAAAGCAATCTGGGTAGCCAATCCGCTTTTTCTGCTTCCCGGCGCTCCACCGAGCAGATAGCTGCCGCCTTCGGCGAAGGTTTCGAGAAAATCGGAAAACCAACCGACATCCGTTAGTTCAATCTTTGATTGAAAGGATTGTTTGATATCTCCTAGAACCGGCGAAATCGATGGTTGCAAAAGGGTTGCTAATGAAACATTCATAGTCATGATCTCCTGAAAAAACGCCAGTGCCACGATCTATACAGAAATCGTGGCACAGACTTCGTTGCTTGTTATTGCTTCAGGAGGGGCGCGCAACTGACTTAAGTCAAGAGGAGATCGATAAAAAATCTGAAGAATTTTTCAGAATCCTTAAATTGAACTCTGGGATGCCGCCTTGATCGGCGCAAAGATAATCAGCATTTCGCCGACAAAAGTAGAGAATTAGAGTACGCGACAAGAGCGAGAAAGATCTCGCTCTTAATTCGGTAATTTTTTCGCTAATTCGGTATTTTGAGGCCTCAGAGTCAATCAAATTTCGTCATAAATAATTATAGATAAACCATTTACACAAAATGCAGGAGAGGGGACTTGAACCCCTACGCCTTTCGGCACTGGCTCCTAAGACCAGCGCGTCTGCCAATTCCGCCACTCCTGCGAAGGGGGCTGGATTACTGTATCCTTAGAACTCTATGCAGACAAACTCGATGGCGGTGATATTTGATATGGATGGCGTGCTGGTCGACAGCTATGACGCGCATTTTCAATCCTGGAAAAGTGCAGCCAAGCGTTATGGCCTGGACATGAGCGAGAAGGATTTTAAGGCGACGTTTGGGCGAACGACGCGGGATATCATTCGGAACCTGTGGGGCGACAAGTTCGATGAGAGCAAAGTTGCGGAGTTTGATCAGCAAAAAGAGGCGGATTATCGGGAAATTCTGAAAAAGCATTTGCCCGTGATGGCTGGGGCGGATGAGCTGATCATTGCGCTGCATGAAGCCGGGTTTGGATTGGCGATCGGGTCATCAGGGCCGAAGGAGAATATCGCGGTGGTGAAGGCGGGGTTGAAACATGGGGGATACTTTGCGGCAACGACTAATGGATCGGAAGTGAAACACGGCAAGCCAGACCCTGAGGTGTTTTTGTTGTGCGCGAAGAAACTGGGAATTGAGCCGGGGAAATGCGCGGTGGTGGAAGATGCGCCCGCTGGGGTAGAAGCGGCCAAGCGCGCGGGGATGGTTTCGATTGGATTGCTGGGGACAGCGCCGCGCGAGGCGCTGATGCAACATGCGGATGTGGTGGTGGAGAAATTGGGCGAATTGAATCCCTTGCTGATTGGGGAAATGGTCGGACAGAGAAAAGCCCACGGATAGCCATCAATGGGCCTTAGATTCAGTTTTTGGATTCTCATTTATGTATGCTGGGTGCAGTCGCAGGAGCACGACGTCATGCGAGTCGCAAGGGGCGGTGAAATCGCTGGCGGTGGTGCCAAGGTTTTGTTTTTTCCACACGTTTTGGATGGAGTAAGGCTTACGGATCAGGAAATACAGGTCGCTCCATTTAAGGCGAAGTGTCGCGGTCGTGCTTTGAGGATTGAATAAGCAGATGGCCCAGTCGTGATTCATGAGGGGACGGGCCCATATTTCTTGCGTTGGCGTGGCGGAGACGCGGAAACCCTCTCTGCCTAACGGGTCCTGGTCGATTGCAACGAGGTCTCGGTTGATGAGGATGTCGCGGATTTCGGGGGACATCGAGCGGATATCGTTGCCGGCAATCAGCGGTGCCGCAAGCATGCACCAAAATGTAAAATGAGCGCGCGATTCCGCCAAGGTCAGCGAGCCATTGCCTACTTCGAGCATGTCAGGATCATTCCAGTGACCCGGGCCAGCATATTTTTCCAGGCCAACGTTTTCATCAAGCCGCACTTTCCACCCTTTGGTCCATTGGGTGCTGCCGTTGTAGCTGGCATTGATGTCGCCGGTGGTGCGCCAGAGCTGGGCGAATTGTGGAGCCCAGAGCCAGGGTTGATGCTCCCCCCATTCGCAGACGCTGAAGACGATAGGGCGGCGCGTGTTGCGCAAAGCCATTGCCATTCTTCTGTAGGTGGTTGGAGCATCGAGGCCTTGGCTGTAACACCAGTCGTATTTGAGATAATCCACGCCCCAGGAAGCGTAGGTTTGGGCGTCTTGGTTTTCGTGATCGCGCCCACCGGGGTAGCCGGCGCAGGTTTGCGTGCCGGCGCAGTTGTAGATGCCGAATTTGAAGCCGTGTGAATGGAGATAATTGGCGAGATATTTCATGCCGTGCGGAAAGCGGATGTGATCGGGAACGAGATCGCCATTGGCATCACGCTCTTTTTCCGACCAGCCGTCGTCGAGGTTGATGTAAATGTAGCCAGCGTCGCGCATGCCGTTTTTAATCATGGCGTCGGCGGTCTGGATGATTAGTTGCTCGTCAATACGCGTTTGAAATGTATTCCAGGTGTTAAAGCCCATGGGGGGATGGATCGCGAGCACAGCGACATTGAGTGGAGGGTTAGGGGGTAGAATCGGGATATCGGGAAAGCAGTCGGAAAAAAGAAAAAGACAGGTGATGCCGAGAACCAACGCAATCCGAAATCTCATCTCACATTCCCTTGTGTAACGCGGTCAGATGGCGCGTGAAATGTTCGTCCAGCACCGCGGCGTAAGTTTGCGGATGCTCGCGCAGAATCGAGAAGAATTGCGGGGCGATTTTGGGGTCGGTGACAACAGAGCCGAATGTGGTGTGCAGGATTTGGCGGCCGGGGGCGGTCATGCCTTTGCCAGCGGAGACATCGCACCATTCTTCGAGATAGATTTTGACGAGCTTTCTGGCGTCTTTGATTTCTTCGGGGGATGGCGTGGTCGCTAGCTCGGCAGAGACGTGATAGGTGGCGCGGTCGGCCTCATAGCGCTGGCGGGAAAAGGTGACAACGTGGCGGAAGAAATCGGCATCGTGCTGGGCAACGGCGCGAAGCGCTTCGAGATAACTCGTGCCGGCAGTTTTAACGTGCCATTTGCCCTTGGTCGCGCGGGCGAGCAGGGGGTAGACGCTCAATTTATCCGAGCCGCTGTGCAGCGAGAGTTTATAAGGACCGAGCATTTCCGCGATGGCAGCGTGATCCGCGAGATTTTTTTCCAGCGCTTTGAGATCGCCTTTGAAATCGACGCCTTTTTCGAAATCGCCAACGAAGCGCGGAGCGAGGCTGATGAGATTCAGCCCGGACTGGCGGCATTGGTCGGCGATGATGTAATGCTCTGCGGGTGTCGTGGGTTCGGGCGTTTCGTCGACGCTTAATTCGATTTCGAACGGGCGATTTAATTTGGACATCACGCTGTCAGCGTGTTTGCCCAGAGAAACAGCCAGGTCAATCGCTCGGCCATATTTCACGGCAGCGCGTTTCAATGTGGGTTCGTCAAAATTGATGGTGGTGCCGGTGGGAAGCTTGATCGATTTGCCGCGATATTTTTCAGTGCGCTTGGCGGTTTCAGAGGAGAGCCTGGCGAATTTTTCGTCGAGGGTGGCATTGTCGTAAGACCCGGCGTTTGTGTCCACATCGCCGGAGGGATCGAGAGTGAAGAAGCAGAATCCAGCGGCCGCGGTGGTCTCGATATCTTGCGGGGTTTTGAGATGGTCGGCGTCGGCGCCCATCGGGCCGGTGTAGCCGGAGGATTTTACGCTGCACAGCGCATCGTCCATCACCTTTTGAGCGCTTCGGTGAGTGCGAGTCATCTCACGAATGGATTGCTGGGCAAAGATAGGCAATACCCCATTACCCGCGCGATGGAGTGATGCAATATGCCCCGGCGTCGCCAATCCAAGGCGATCGCCAAAGCCAAAACTAGGGGACAATCCGAGCGGCTGACAAGTTGGTTGATTCATAGAATTAATCGTAAATGGCCTAACTCATTTATATACCGGCCATTTCTCTAGCGTTTTAAGAAATCGCGGAAGTTTGTTGCGAAAAAGAGGTCGACCGTTTGGCGAATTTGTTGCGGCGTGGGCGGACGACCCGCTGTCGCCATCTCCTGGAATTTATCGGCGAGCACTTTGCCAATGGTGTTCTTGCTGTGGTCCCATTTGTAGAGCAATTGGTCCAGCACGCGTGCATCGGAGTGCTGGGGGATGAAACTGGTGCCGAGCAGCTCGATGCGCATGCGGGTGATTTCTTCGACGAGTGAGGGATTGTTGAGGAACCACCAGCAGCCGAAGATCATCAGGTTGCCAAACTTGCGGGCGGCGACGGCGAGTTCGTGCTGATTCTCCCGGCTCAGCATCGTCACGAAAAATTTATTTTTAGGAAACTCGCGACAGAGATTTACCAGCGAAGCTATATCCGCTTTGCCAACCATATCGCCGGCGTCGCGCAGGGCGGGGTTCACTCGCAGGTTGGAGCCGATCATCATCGCGAAAGGCAACCCGCGCTCTGCGCACACAGGGAGAATAACTTTTTCCAGAACAGTCTGGCTGGCGTCGTGAGAAGGGTAACGCCAATCGGGCGGCAAGCTGACAGCGATATAAATCGCTTTCATGCGATCGAGCCAATCGCGCAGGAATTTTTTGGCGGATTCGATAGAGCTGTCGTCAATATCTGCATCGGCGGCGTAGCCCCATTCGGACAGACGCGATGCAGCAAGTGGCCAATTGCGCAGCAGTGGATCGATTCGCAGCACCGCCGTGAAGCGCGGGTCGGCTCCGACTTTGGCATCGGCGAGCCAGCGGTTGCGCTCGGCATCATCGAAGACCGCGTTGGTCATGGTGATCGAGCGGACGTTGGAAAGCTCCATCACGCGATCGATGTATTTGCTGGGTGTTTGCTCGGCAAAATATTTGCGCCAGTTTTGCAGCGAATCAGAAGGATCGAGCCCAAGCTTCTGCACGGCAGTGAGCACGCCACGACAGGCTTCGGAAATGGGGGCGCGTTCCACAAACAAATGCTTGAAAATATGATCCGCCTGCTGCTGCTTGGACATTTTCCAGAATTGCTCATAAGGCAGCTTTTCAGTCGGGACGATGCGATAGACTTCTGAGATGAGGTAGTGATAGGTGAGAAGCTCATCGATCCCCCAGAGCAGATGGCCGGTCGGATCGCTTGTTCCGCCTTTGCCGCCTAGCGTGGTGCCAAAGGATGGGGGATACAAATGTGTGTGCATGTCGATGATCGGCTGCTCCGCCAGGGCGGCTGTCACCTGTTGTGCAATATTCAGATTCGTTTCCGGCATAAGCCGGGATTCTAGATGAAGCAGGGGGTGGGGGGCTAGGGGGATGGTTTAGTTGGGTTCCCTCCCCTCGTACTCAGGCCTGCGGTGAGCGCAGTCGAACCGGGGAGGGGTAGGGAGGGGGTCTGAATTAAAC
>DASXDR010000164.1:0-7713 GCA_036490535.1 Tepidisphaeraceae bacterium
CTTAGCAATGATCATCCCTCGCAGTTCAAGGCGAGCTTCTGGGTGAAAACGCCAGGCGAAGATCATCTGAAAGTAGTTTTCGTTGATCAGCGAGATGAAGCGGCCTATTTGAGCGGAGGTGACAGCGATACCGGCGGAAAAGGTGCAGCAAGCAATTCCGGTAATTATTCTCGGCCTAGCGGCGGTGGCAGTGGTGCTGGCTCAAGCACTTTCGGCTACGGGGTCAGCAATACACCTGGATTGACGGGTTTGGGTTCGACGACGGGGTTTGGACATTCGGCCCGATAAATTGTTTATCATTTTTGAAACGAACGACGATAGAGCTTTAATGGCATCGCGGATGTGCATCCGTGAGTGCTAAATGTTTTTTCGGGGCTGATCGTGAGTAAGAAAAAAAAGTCGTCGCCGAGCAGGGGAGTCTTGGTTTTTTCGACCTTGGTGGGGATCTTGTCGCTCACCTCTGTGGTTTTGTTGTTGTTGGCACCGGCTCCGCTTGTGCCGGGCGCTGCGGAGAGCCTTTTTGCGGTGGATTCGCCGGATGCGATTGCGAATTTATTTCGCACGCAGAAGCCGCTGGCGAATTGGAATTATATCTACATTCATCATTCCGGAAATTCAGCAGGGAAGGTGAATGGTGACCATTTTGCTATAGGCAATGGCAGCGAACTGGAAGATGGAGAGCTGCAAATCAGCCAGCGCTGGATGGAGCAATCGCCGGCTACGCCCGCGGGAGTAAAGAGTCTGGCGACGAATTGCATTTCTATTTGCGTGACCGGCGATTTTGATGAAATCAAACCCACCCAGGTGCAGCTTCGCCGCCTGGCAGAATTAACATCGGCCCTGCAAGGCAAATTTCATATTACTTCTGATCACATTCTTTTCGTGCAGGGCAAGCGCACGCCAGCGGGAATTGGGCGCAATTTTCCTATCGAGGAATTTCGACAGCAAATCGCTCAATAGCTAGCAATCGCTAATTCGAGTCAATCATCTCCATTTCTATTGCGAAGCAAAGGATTGTGGGTATTCTCTCTTCGCTTAACGGGTTTTTGGGAAGGAGATTGGATGAGGATAAATCAGTGGCTTGGTGTGGCGGCCGGTGTGTCTATGTCGGCTGCGGTGTTTGGCGGGCAGATCACCTTTAAGAACGGTGATCATCTTACCGGCACAGTGACCGCAACCGATGAAAATAAGCTGACCATCGATTCCAAAGTCGCGGGCAAAATCACCGTGCCTTTATCGGATGTAGCGAGCTTTACGACGGACGCGCCGGTGAAGGCTACGCTGAGCAGCGGAGATGTCGTCAAAGCGCCGCTGACAACCATGGAAACGCCTGCGACCACTCCAGCTGACATGCAAAGCATTCCGCGCGAAAAAATCGCCAAGCTGGAACCAGCGACGCTGGCGGCGCCCTGGACGGGGAGCGTGCTGGTTGGCGCGACAGTTCAAACCGGCAACACGCGCACTGCGCAGGTGAACGCGTCTGCCAATGCGGTACGGCGATGGGAAAATTCGCGGCTCACTCTCGAGGGGCAATATATCTATGGACGCGCGCACGATCGCAATACCGATCAGGACACGACGACTTCGGACTACGCTGAAGCCTCCGCAAAATACGATTACTTCCTTTCCAAGAAATTTTATCTCTACGGACTGATGCAGGCGCAGCATGATGAAGTAGCGGATTTGGTTATTCGGCTGACTCCCAGCGCCGGTGTGGGTTATCAATGGCACGAAAGCCCGAAATGGAATTTCAGTACGGAAGCCGGCTTAGGCTGGACGTACGAAGATTATTCGCCTGGCGGAGTCGATGAATACGTGGCAGGACGGCTCGCGTATCATTTTGACCACAAGCTGGGCAAGAATATGGCGTTCATTCATAATGTGGAATATTTGCCTGATCTGGAAGACCCGGGTCAATTTGTTCTGAATGCAGACGCTGGCGTGCACGCGGATATTTCCAAAACGATGTTCACGGAATTCAAGGTGCAATTGACGCACAATTCGGCGCCGCCCCCCAGCGCGGAAAAGAACGATGTGCGTTATCTGGCATCGTTTGGCTGGCATTTTTAATTTGCACCGCGCAAATGGTAAATGCTAGGGATCCCGCAGCTTTGCTGCGACGTGACCCTGCTGCTTGCGAGTTGCGGTTGCTTCGGTATTCTTTTGTTGGATATGGCTGATCGGTCAATTCATTACGAAGCAGCGTTCGAAGCCATGCTGCGCGAGCGGGGAATTCCGTATGTAGCAGTGGATGAGGCCAAGCGGGCGCTCTTCGCCAATGCGAAACTGAAATGCTTTGATTTCGTGGTTTATTGCAAGGATGGGCCGAATCTTTTGATTGATGTCAAAGGGAGGCAGCATAAGGATACGAGCGGCAAGGCAGGGGGGTCGTTTCAGACCTGGGCAACGCAGCAGGACGTGGCAGACCTGATTCAGTGGGAGCAGGTCTTCGGGCAGGGGTTTAAGGCGCTATTTGCTTTCGTGTACTGGATCGATCCGCCGCTGCAACCCGAGACAGGGATGTACCAGCATAAGGACCGCTGGTACTGGATGTTTGGGATTGATCTGAATGAATATCAATCGCACATGCGGAAGCGCAGTGTGAAATGGGAGACGGTTTCGTTGCCGATGGCCGACTTCCGCTCGCTTGCCAGGCCGCTCGATGCGTGGTTATGATTTACAGCAGAAATGAAACAGCGAAAAATAACTGCGACCTTGTTGCTTCTATCGCTTCTGGCGGCGACGCAGACTGCTTCGGCGTCGCAGCAGGATGCGCAACATGAAGTGGTCGATGCGCGGCTGGAAGGGTATGGAAAAAACGTCACGCTCAACGGGGGCACGGCCTTGGTGTGGATGCTTTTAGTTTTCCTGGGGGGCGTATGCGTCGTAGGACTTTTCAAGGATGCCAAGCGCAGCCACCTGGATTAATCTGAACGACATTTGACGGCGCCGATGAGTGCTGCTTTGTCGCGATTGCATTCATGGCGCTGCGGATAGGAGCACAAATATGAGATCGCCATTGGTTTGGGTGCTGGTAGCGGTGAACGGATTGCTGCTGGCGAATTTTGTGGGGCGTTATACGCACGGAGATGTGGCCAAGGCGCAGATGCAGCCGCAACGGCGAGTGAGCAGTTATATGCTTGCGCCGCTGGAGCTGCCCAATGGGCAGACGGGCGTTGTCTGTATCATTGATGAAAATACGGGCCAGATGGCTGCGGTGAGTTATAACGGCCGCAATGCTCTGGATGTGATGCCGCCGATGGACTTGGATCGCGCTGCTCCGCCTCCGGCATCGATCCCTAATAATCCTTATGGTGGACGGCGTTTTTAATCATTGCCGGAGAATACCATGACAAAAAAGAATCTGACTGTAGTGGTTTTGTGTGGCAGCGCCCTGATCCTGGCGGCGGTGAATCTATTTTTTCCGCCCGCGCCGGCCTCGGCTGCCACGACCGTGATAGGTAAAGGATATCAGGTATGCACCTCGCTACTTGCTGATGGATCCGAAGGTGCGTTCATCTTGAATAATCAGACCGGGACGATCACTTGTTTTTCGTATGATCCGTCCACGCGTCGGATTGTGAGTCGAGCGAGCGTGTCGGTTCCTGATCTATTTGCTGTTCCGCAACTGCCGCCGAAATAGAGTAAAGATCCGCGTGGGTAACAATGTTGAATTTGGAAGGGATACCCAGTGTCGATTGATGTGCAGAGCGAAATTGGTTCGAGTGCGGCGCTTCGGTATGACTGGACGCGCGAAGAGATCGCCGCCGTTTACGACATGCCGTTGATGGAACTGATCTATCGCGCTGCCACCGTGCATCGACAGTTTCATGATCCCGGCGAGGTGCAGGTGTGCCGATTGGTTTCGATCAAGACCGGAGGCTGCCCCGAAGACTGTAAATACTGCTCCCAATCGGCGCATTACGAAACAGAAATTTCCGCTTCGCCACTGATGGAAAAGCAGCGCGTGATGGAGATTGCCGCTAAGGCAAAGACTACCGGCGTGACGCGCTTATGTATGGGCGCGGCGTGGCGCCAGGTGAAGGATGGGGAGCAGTTTGATCGCGTACTGGATATGGTGAAATCCATCACGGATACCGGGCTGGAGGTTTGCTGCACGCTGGGGATGCTGACGGAGTCGCAGGCGAAACAGCTCGAAGCGGCGGGGTTGTATGCGTACAACCACAACATCGACACCTCGCCGGAGTATTACGAGACGATTATCACGACGCGGACTTTTGCGGATCGGCTGCAGACGCTGGAAAATGTTCGTAAGACCAATATCACGGTTTGCTGCGGGGGAATTCTTGGGCTGGGAGAAAGCAGGGGGGATCGGATTTCGATGCTGGAGTCGCTGGCGAATATGAATCCGCACCCGGAGAGCGTGCCGATCAATATTCTGTCGAAGGTGGCGGGAACGCCGATGGAAAAAAATGCGGAGGTGCCGGTTTGGGAAACCGTGCGCGTGATCGCGACGGCGAGGATTGTCATGCCTGGGTCGATGGTGCGGCTGTCGGCAGGGCGGTCAAACATGTCGCTCAGTGATCAGGCGATGTGTTTCATGGCCGGGGCGAATTCGATCTTTTCGAGCGATGAGCGGATTATGCTGACGCGATCGGCGGCATCGCAGGATTATGATCAGGATAAAGCGATGCTGGATATTCTGGGGTTGAATCGGCGACCGCCGTTCAAGGAATGATCTCACTTGGCTTTGTTGAAAACCTCTCATGCGCTGAATTAGCCGGTGGTCAACGACTGCAGTAAATCCCGAAGATTTCCGGGACTTGTTAAGTCTCGGCTATACAAAAGATTTTCAACAAAGCTAGTAACCAGTGACAAGTGACATGATTGCGATTACGGGCACGGGTTTGATTACTCCTCTGGGAGGGAATTGCGAAGAGACTTTTCAGTCGCTGCTGGAGGGGAAATTTATCACGTGCGATAGCCGGGCGAAATTTGCGGATGGGCAGGGGGGAAATGTCAATCAATTAGCACTGGCTGCTGCCCGAGAGGCTTTGGGACAAGCGGGATGGGAAGATTGGGCGGTACCATCCGCGATCATTGCTGGCACCAGCAAGGGGGATATTGAATCGTGGATCGAGCAAATCGATAATCTGCAAGCGGACCGCCCTGCTGCTTATCCCTGGGGTACGCGTTTGGGGCTGGGCGACCTGGCAGCGACCGTGGCAGAAAAATTGGGAGCAGGGCGGTGCATTCGGCTGACGTATTCAGCTGCGTGCGCCAGTGCGCTGCATGCATTGATTCGCGCGGTGATGATGATTCGCAGCGGGGAAGTTGAGCGAGCGCTGGTGGTGGCGGCGGAATCTTCTTTACACCCCCTGTTTTTGGCATGTTTTGATCGACTCGGAGTTTTGGCGAAGGCGGGCGAGCCGTGCAGGCCGTTTGATGTGTATCGTCGCGGGTTTCACGTCAGCCAATGTGCGGCTGCGGTTTGCCTCGAATCATCCCAGTCCGCTCAAGGTAGGGGGATCGCGACGATCGAGCGCATCGGGTTGGCGGGAGATGCATTTCATATTACGGGGAGTGATCCGACGGCCGCGACACTAGCTAAAGTTCTCAAATGCGTTGTGGGTCCGGATGCACGAGATTTAATTCATGCGCATGGCACAGGAACCGTAGCAAATGATGCTGCGGAGCTTGCTGCGATAAGTTCTGTTTTATGTTCATTATCCCCCTGCCGCAACGTGTATTCTCACAAGGCAGCCTTGGGGCATTCGTTGGGAGCATCGGGATTGGTGTCGCTGGTGCTGAGTTGCATGATGCATCAGCGGGGTGTGGTGCTGCCAAACATTTGTACGGCTGACGCGATAGCGCATGAGAAGTTGGCTATTTGTCGTGTTGTTTCCAAGCGACCCATTCAAAGAAGCGTGGTGATCAGCAGCGGTTTTGGCGGGGCCATCGGCGTCGTCGGTTTGCGATCGGATTGATCTTGGGATGCGCAACTTAACATAACCATCATTATGGGACGTGGTGGGGGGATTAAATCCGGCTTTCGTGATGCACGAATGCCATCGTTGCGAATACTTGGCTGGATGCCTATCCTTCTCGGCCATGTTTCGGGACCGACGATTTGCCAGGATGATCAAGGTTTATACTTCGATCACGATTATCTTTATTCTCACGATCGGCGCGGTCGTTACGGGGTGCTGGATGCTGATTCGTTCCCGTCGTCATCCTTGAGCAATTTATCCGACCAACTGGACAAGGCGCTGATCAATGTCTTTGCAACGGCGGATCGCGTCGAAACTGTCGAGGACTTTTAGGACATCTGGCTCGAATCCTTCGGGGCGGCCGAGGTGCCAGGCGTCTAAAAGCCGGCTGACCAGGCCGTCGGCGGTGAGATCGTAGAGACAATTGGGCTGGATGATATCGGGAATGATTTCCGGATAGACCGCGGCATTGGGGACGATGGGCCAGCAGCCGGCGGAGAGGGCGCGGACCACATGATGGTCGGCGGTGGCGTCCAGGCTGCCGGACACAATGATGCCCGCTTCTAGCAGGCCGAGGACTTGGGCTTCTTCGTCGTTTTCGCTGATGGTGCGCTTGGGAAATTCGGGGTCGAGATGGGCGGCGGAGCCAACTAGAATCAAATTGTATGATTCGCCGCGACGGTCCAGCGTGCGGAAGGCCGTGTTGAGCAAGGCGTTGTTTGCTCCGTCGGTGCAGAGAAAAATTGTACGGCGTTTGCGCGTGATGTGCTGGTTCTGCATCATCTCATGCACGAATGCCAGATCGACGGGTGGGGGGATGACGTGAGCTTTTCCCATCAAGGCGGGGAGAGGATTTCGCATCGCGAGCTCGGCATGTCGGCGGATAAGACCCCCTGCTGCTGCGACGAAACTTTTCACGTGATACGCAGAGTTGAACCAGATTTCCTTTGCGGCAGAGGCGCTGTGCAGATTGATCAGATCAAGCGGAGATTCCTGTCTGGTTTGCTGGGCGGGAAGCTGATGGGCATGGAAATAGACCACTGATGGTTTCTCGGCGAGCGCCGGAACCAGACGCCTGAGGTCGGCTAGATTCAGCGCATCGCTGGCGAATACAGCGTCGATTTTGCCAATACCGCGGCGAGCGAGGATTTCGGCAAACCAATGGGCGGCGGCGGTCAGGCGGCGCTCCATGCGCCGGGCGGGCAATTTCAGCACGGTCCATCGGTGCCGGCTGTGGCGGACGATGGTATCCATCATCAAGCGCCGGCAACCGCCGTAGAATGGTTCGAGAGCGAGGATGTCGAGCTGGCGAGACACGCGTGGGTCGACTGTAACGCATTAAGGAGCGAAAGTTTACTCCCCTATGCCTATTTCGGTTTTGTTCAAAAAAAGAGAAATAGTAAGATGACACATATGACAAAATTTATGCAGATAAGTTTTTCGATGGCATGTATAATGGTTACGATCTATTTAGGTTGCAAACTTCTTAATTCTTCCGAAAAGTCCGAATTTGCTACAAACGCATCTCCACCTATTCCAGTAATCCAAGACCAGGCCTCAAACAAAACACAACGTTTTGAAATAATATCAGCTGGTCCAGCCCTCTACTGCTTCGATAAACTAGAGCGGCGAGCACAAAGTCCTCGCGCCAGGCCCAGGACTTAGGTATTGTGCCTTTCTTTACGTCAAGGAGGCCATATGCCAAGCAGGGAAGCATTTACGCAGCGAGAGCGGCGGGCAATCATCAAACACTTTGAACAGG
>DASXDR010000170.1:0-8117 GCA_036490535.1 Tepidisphaeraceae bacterium
ACGAGCCTGGAAAAGGCGATTCAGGATTACCTCAACTGCAACAACGAGACCCCGAAGCCCTTCATCTGGACGGCCGATGCAGAACTTATCCTCGGTAAGATTCAACGACTTTGTGAACGAATTTCTAACTCAGGACACTAGCTGGTGTCACATCGCTGTCAAACATCAGCGTGCCACTCCCACCCGAGAAATATTCGCGGCACCGATCAGAAATATTGTGCGCCACCACGATGTGATGAAATCGAATTTTGTCAGGGCTGGGCAGATCGAGGGGAAAGGGCTGCGTGCAAGCTCGATCCACAAATATTCGGTCCGGGTGCTCTCGTATCCAGCGTTCCGCCCCCCATGCCTGATCAGCGGACGACTTAACGGCTCGTCGATACCAGCGGGACCAGTCGAGCGCGATATCTCCCGTCGAAGGAAATTCGCAGCTCTTATCACTAAAGATCAGGATGTCGTCGCCAAATACAACGAGAACATCGCACAACTCCTTTCCATCACCGCCCTTCCCGGCTTTCTGGTCACGAAAGACGTTCGGATAACTCCACAGAGATAAAAAGGAATGATCACACAGCGTCTTCAGGAATCGTTCCGTTGGGGTACTCCCAACATGCCGTGTCACTTTCGGCAGAGGCTCGGTACTGAAAGGTTGGTTACTGATCATGCTCGCACGCCGCCAAAAGCTCCGCCGGTTCCGATTTCGTTCAGTCGGACCCAGATTCGAGCGTCAGTTCCAAGTCTAGCAATTTCGCCGTTTGTTCGCTCTCCTCCGCTTCACACTCGACAAAATGAAGCATTTCGTGTGCCGGGTCAGTGTCAGGGCGCGCCAGCAATTCGCGGACACAGAGAAGAGGCGCACGATCTACATAGCCCATCGCGTGGGGAAACGCTTTCGCCGGCTTGAGGGCGGGATTGCCGTCGAACGCGGCGACGGCACGTTAGATGTATTCCTTGACCGTTTGCCGGTCGGCGGGTGGAACGGGCTATCCTCATCCGCAGCGACAACGCCAAACCGACCGCCATCGACATTCCGACCACGACGCCGTTTGAAGAGGAAGCGTTACTTGCGGAGGAAGTCGGCGGGGTGATTTCTCATTGAGGGCGGGTAATTATTTTCGCCATCGTAATCGGATATATCTGTTCTGGATACGCCGGGGGCTGCGCGGGGGTCAATTCTTCGCCAGTCGTCAGGCGCATGCGCCATCTTACTTCGAACAGCATATCGGGCTGGCGGAGCATGACTACAACATTAATTCTTGGTATCCATGGGGTGTTCTTGAGTGTGCTGCCGGTAAATCCGGCGGAACGTGTAATGTTCGCCGTAAGCAAAATTCCATGCTGAGTACAAGCTAAATTGGTCTCCACGACGCTCCAATCCATTGAACCAAGAACAGGGCCGCGAGCAACAATCGTTACCGCCTTCTCCGTGCTCTCCGAAGCCGTTACCTCAATGGTTTTCGTTTGATCATCGCTATAGCGAGATTCGGGGGACTCCTTGATCGAGAGCACCTCCGCACCAACACATGTTTTGACGCTTTGCGCGTCTGCTTGGGCCACACTGAGCGAATAGGCTATTGCTATTACCAGCCCCATTCTCTTTACAGTGGACATGAGCGATCACCGTTCTCGATTGTACTTCGAACCCATGAAACCACGGTTCACCGACCCGTGCAAGCCATATGGTCAAAAGGCAGTCGCCATTTTAGCGGCTCCTCAGTTCCTCAGAAGAACACACCACCATCGCTTACCGTAACACTTTTCGACCAATGGAGGGAGTGACCATTTTTAACTTCGCACACGTCGCCGCAGATGAAACACCAGCAATGCAATTGTCAGGACGGTTGTTACTAACGACAGATTGGGTTCCGGCGTGGCGATTGTCTGTGGTGCCACAATAGTCTGCGCCGAATAGTTAGTCACGGTTGTTGAGCCGTCGAGGTTCACATCCACCGTGAACGCAAACCCATCGGTTGTATCGGTCGTAAGAGCCGGGATTGTCCCTGCGGTGTCGTAGAACATGCTGAATGCGAATGTGCTGCCCGAAGTAGAAATCCCGTCCGGCGTACTCAACGCAGGCCCGTAAAGGCTCATATCGAAGGAAAGCGTCGTGCCGAACGTGAAGCCGTCGAAGTAGTCGTTGAAGCCGGTACCGTTATCGAGCGTTACCGTTGCCGGAAGCTGACCGCTGACATCGCCTGTACCGCAGGGACAGGCACCGGCCAGCGTTCCATCCGATGTGAAATTGAGCAGTTGCAGCGATGCAAATTGGCTTACCAACGGACCGGGGTTGAAGTTGAAATCCAGTGATCCCGCCGTGCCGGAAATGGAGGAAGTATCGACAGTCACGTCGTAAATGTCAGCCGACGCCAATGACCCGAAGCAAAGGACTGATGCGACGAGGAGCGATGCACGTTGGCGCATTTTAGTTAAAGCTCCCAGAATAAGGCACAGGCGCGAAGTTGATCGTCCCGTTCGATGGATTTCTAAACTGTACAGCCGCAGAGGCCGACTGGCGCGGTGCAAGGTTCTCCACGGTTGGAACTGTAACGTACGACCACCCGCCAAACTTGCTGGTCGCATTCGTCAACGTCACACCGGCTGTCAGTGAATCGAAAACAATCTGGAATGGACCGGCGATTGTGTTGCCGCTGATGTTTGTGATGGTTACCGTTCCGTTAAAGGTCTGACTGACACGGCTATAGGCTAGGCCAGACGCCACCACAGACACCTGCCCTACCAACAGCGTCAGCGGCGGTGAGGTATTACTTCTTGGGTAATTATAAGTAGTAATAGTGTTGACATTTGTGATGGTAATACCGCCTGTACCTCCCCCTGGATCGGGGGGCGAGGGCGAAGTATTCTTGGTGGTCGAAACACCACCAGACGTCCAATTAAATGTGCTTGCCCAACTGAATCCTATACCTGTATCCTGCACACAGGTGATGGGGACAGGCGCGGTACAGCCAGCCATAATTCCCACCAAATGTGTCGTAAACGCCAGCTGTTTGCCAGCGGGTGCAGTCAAACCCCCGCAAGCTAGGCCGAGGCCACCAAATAAACAGGAATCACCCGGGCGATCGGAAAAGTACAGAGTGTACGTATCTTCTTGGAATAAATCAGGACCAACTAACTGAGTAGCAGGATCATAAAACAGCGGATAGCTATTGTCTGCTGTCAATTCAAAAGTGTATCCCCTCGGCGGCGGATCAAGAAACGGAGGCGGTGCTGTCAATGGTGTAGGATTACCTACTTGTTTATACGGGCTTGGACTTGGCAAAGAAGTAATGACCTGTTGCCAATCAAAGTTGACAAAACCGCAGACTTGAGCGGCTTGAGCGAGTGAATAGCCGCTTGCGGGCGTGAAGGTGGCGTTGATCAGGGTGTTCCCGGCGGCGAGGGTAGGGCCAGATAAGGCGGTGTTGATTGCCGAGGCACAGGTACCCGCGCAAATCTGCCCGGCATAGGAAAAGGAGGCGGTATCATTCGCGATGTCATCGCTGACATCAGAGACCGCAAATTGTATGTATGTCGAGGCCGCCGAGTTAACAGCGGCTGGGGTTGGTATGGTGGACGGCAAAGTGCCATTCGCCAGCAGATTGACAGGGTAGAACAGGTAAAAAAACACTCCTACAATTGCTGAAGCGCCGGGCTGTTGTGGCGGTGATGCGAGTGCGGTTTGCCCTTGAAAAGCGATAATAGTAAAACCGCCGCCGAGATAGCCTATCGTCGGGTCGGGTAAATCCGTTTCCCCGTATGCTTGGATGTAACTACCATTGAAGAATGGGTTTATATAAGGAACCGTCCAGCTCTGTGATCCGCTCGTCATGTTAATAGTATCGGAGCCAGTGCAGGTGGTCGAAGAGCCATTGAAGCCGTTAGTAAGGGGCGAGGTTGTGCATGAGACCGTGCCGGGAGTGACCATCGCCGTGATCGCAACGGGATCGCCGACTCTGAAGAAACTGTCACCTGAGGTGGCCGTGCCACTGACGCAATACTGCTGAGCCACAAGGCCGGGCGCACAGCCCATAAGGGCGATGAGCGGAGAGCAGGTTAACCGAAATCGAAGGCGCATGGGCTTTTTATCACCTTGGCCTGCAATTATACCGTGGCCGGGCCAGTGCTTGGTGCGCCAGCAATTCGCTGACCGCCTGAAGCGTGCAAAATAGGGTGGCCTCGTTTCAGCGTCCCTGAATCCCGCGCCAATCCGGGACGTGTGGAGCCGTGGACAACCTGCATAATAGGGTGTGCTCTATCGTGCATGACCACTCTCAAATCCCAGGCTAAAATTCCTCCCGACGGCTTTTTCCGGTTGTCTCTCGACAAAATGAAGCATTTCGTCGATAGTGCGAAAGCCCTCTGCCCTATTACCAAGGCTTTGCGGCGCATCCGGCGCGGGGAACTCTCGACAAAATGATGAACGGGCGAAAAAGCGGAAACGCTGTCGAAATCGACGGTGAGCGGACGCCCCTAGCCTATTAGTCGAGGGAGAGAATATAGGAGATGCTGCATTCGCGCTTTGCGGCCCGTTCCGCAAGGAGGGCGTCTATCGTCGCCTTCGCCATGTAAGCCGCTGCGGTGCCCGCAAGGCCAATGATTTTCGGCCACGAGAGATCACCGAATAACGTGAACACAGCGGAGCCGCCCCCCGCAGCGCCTACTACGCCCTTGGCGACCGCTCCAAACAGAGACTCATCTATCGTCCGAAGCTTGTTCTTGAAAGTCTGTACGGCTGGTTTGATTTCAGTGTCAATTAGCTTTTCAATCGCACCGGCATAATCCCCATCCGGCCCGATCATTGCCTGCATTGCCTGAATCATGTTGAGGTGTTCGAGGAATGCTTCTCGCGCCGCCGAAGATTTCTTGCGATAGTCAACAGCTTGGCCGAGGGAGATGGCCTTAATCTTCTCACCCGGTATTAGCTCATCGAAAATGGCGAAGCTGATATCCGTCAGTTGAAGCGGTGCCTTCGCATGTTGAAGCGTGCCGATGGCACGCGCGTACTTTGTCCCCAGCAAGTTGCCGTAGGGTGCAGCATCGGCGAGAGGGAAGAAACCCTGTTTTGCACCAGCGTCGAGAGCGAAGTTCAATTTGGCTGAACAGACGACGGCTTGGCTGATTAGATATTTGGCGCAGCCCAACGGAAGTGAAAGGTCAATGGGACGTATCTGGGGGTCTTCAAAAAGAGCCATCGGGCTTTCATGGGTATCGAGAATGGACGAAATGTTAACGCCGATGATCTTAGCCGCAACGTCATCCTGATTACCGAACTCTCCATAATTTCCACGGGCAACCTGAAGGCCGCGAAACGTAGGCGAACTTTCAAGACCGTTCTGAAACCGTCGGAGATATTCGAGGTCGTTTACATCGGCTTTTATCTGGTCGTAACGTTCATCGTCAATCGGGCCGTTTGGGGCAGCGTGGACGTAAAAAGGGATGCCTTCTTCCCGGAAAGAGTCCTCATAAGAACGCAGGGGAGACGCCGCGCCGATAGTGCCGAATTGTGGCCCTCCCATTTTGCCGAACATCATGGAAGGTCGGTCCATGAAATGGAGTTCATCGAAGAGCAGAATGGCTTTGATGAGGGTGCTGTAGTCCACGAAAAAATCGGGGTAGTACAAAATGTTGATCGGATCGCGCGAAGACATCAAATCCCCACCTTACTGTATTCATCGAGTGATGCGGAATCGCCGCGCCGGTCATAAAGCTGCGTTGTGCGCGTATCGGCATGGTTCGCCATCTTCCGGGCTTCGGATAGTGAGCCGTCGCTTTTCAGGTAATCAGTTATGCCAGTGGCCCGCATGGAATGATTGCCGACGCGGGTTCTAATGCCCGCCCGCTTTGCATGGCGTTGTATCAGCCGGTAGGCGTCCTGTTGCGTCAGCCGGTGTTTTGTGCCGGTCGAGCGGCCCGTCGTGCGAAACAGCGGCCCCTCTGTATCGCTCCCGATGCCCGCCGCCGCGATGTATTCATCGAGGTACGCTTCCAGTTTCGGAACGCAGGGCGCTTCATGTTCCTTGCCGCCCTTCTCATGCAGGCGCACCCATCCGCGCCGCCCTTGGCTGAAATAATCGCCCACTCTCATTTGCAGCGCCGCGCCGACGCGGGCGAAGGTGTAAATCATGACGGCGATGAGCGCCCGGTCACGCAGGCCGGTGATTGAGGCCGTATTGATAGTTGCGATGAGCGCCCGCGCTTCGTCCCGGTCCAGTATCGGCGTGCGCCCTTTCTTCTGCGAATATTTCGGGCCACGGACGGCATGCGCCGGATTGATATCGAGGACGTGGCCGATCACCAGCCAGTCGAACAGCATCCGCAGCGCCGCGAGATGTTGCTTCACGGTCGGCTTGGAAAGCCCACGCCCTTCAGGCTTGGCAGCGGAAAGCTCCTCGATATACCCGGCGACGTGCGGCGGCTTTACGTGGGCGAGATCGAGCAACCCCCTGCCCTCGCACCAGTCTGAAAACCGGCAGGCCGCTTTATAGTATGCCCGGCGCGTGTTCTTGTTGCGGATATGGGCGGTGAAGAACCCGAAGAACCGCTCCGCCGCCCTTAGGTTCGGAAGAAACACGGCAGGGAGGTTTGCAGCCAGCCCGGCCAGCGAGGGCGGTTCCTTGAAGCGGGTGATTTCGGAATGGTGGGTCATGCTGCGTGCCCTATCGGGAAACGTGTAATAATGTCCTTTATCACACCTTACAACAGAAGGGGAGGGAAATGTTTTGACGCCCCAACTTGCGGACCAAACCGAACTCGCCTCGAATTTCACGGTTGCTGATTACAAGACCGCCCGCTCCACGCAGGACCGGGCGACCATCGCGGAGGCTTTGCATCGCCGTTTCACCGAACGCTATATTGACCCGGTGACTCCAGCGCCCGGAAAAGAGATGCACGGTTTCACGATTATGGCGATTTCGTGCCTGATGATTGAGTCGCTGGAATCGTTTGTCCAAGGTTGGGAAAACAGCAGCAGTAAGAGCGAGGCGGCATTTTGCTATTTCTTCGACAGCCGTCCACAGTTCAGCATCTTCAGAGGTCACTTTGCGCGGTTCTATAAAAATGTTCGATGCGGCATCCTTCACCAAGCCGAGACGACCGGCGGATGGAAAATCACCCGCAAGAAGAACGCTCCTCTCTTCGATGCCGCGCCTGCGTCACTCACTATCAACGCGACTCTCTTTCTGGAAAATCTCGTGGCGGTGCTCGACGGTTTTCGCGACAACCTTAAAATCGTCGAATGGAATTCCACAGAGTGGAAAAATGTTCGCAAGAAGATGAAGGCGCTTTGCGATAATTGCCAGCCGTAACCGGCGCATTCTCAGAGGCAGGCCGAAGGTACATCCATGGAGCCGATCATCGAACGAATAATCAGGGTGACTGAAGCCATGGAGACATTTTGGCGGGTTGCCCATGGCTGGGCACCGGCAGATGCGGCAAAGCTCCTCGCCGCTGCGAGACTGGACCGACAGGTCTCGTTTGCCAACACACTCTCCGACTACGTCAAGCCATTCCCGGCGCAAGAAGGTGAAGCAAGGCTCATTTTGGGTTACGTCACGTTGAGAAGTCTTTGCGAAGGCATTCTCAAGCTATTCTTTTCGGTATGGTGGGAGGACTATCGCGTCGATGCTGCCGCTTTGAAACACAAAGACGGCAAGGTCAAGCCGCCCGGCGATATCGGATTTGACCGGCTCATCGCGTTGTATTCTGCAAAGGGAAACGCCGAATACGAATTGTTCCTCCGTCGCATCCAGCAGCGCGGCAATGCGATCCATCATTTCACCGATGCGGAGATCGGCACTCAGCAGGAGCTAATCGAGGACATCGCGCAATTCCTTGACTTTCTGCTTGCCGTGAACGGCGGACTGCCCTATCCAGACGAGGCTTATGATCCGGCTCACGCGTAGAGATGTCTTACTGGCCGTGCCGGGCGGGCGCGGCAGAGATACCGAGGTTTCATCCCGATGATCTTGAACGATGAGACCACTTGGCCCGATCAACTTGTTCGGTGTCTCGAACGGAACCATGACCTGTTCCTCGATTGGGAGTGCCGCCCTAGGAACAGTATTAGCATCGACCCCCGAGCTGCCGCCCTAAAATACGACAACGCGGTATATGAATTACGG
>DASXDR010000025.1:0-13155 GCA_036490535.1 Tepidisphaeraceae bacterium
CGCTGCGCGATAATAAATTTGCCCCAGATCGCGCAGAAAATCAGTGCTGAAACAATCATCGTTCCCGCGGATTTCCAGCGTGCTGGCCCGCGCATGCAGATCAAAGTGTATAACCCCAGCGCGACGGACAGTGGAATACCAATGTAATGCGTCAACATGATCGCCAGCTCTGCCGCGCCCAGCGCCAGCAGGCGCCGCCAATTCGGCCCGAGCTTTGCGATCCACACGATCGCATCCAGCATGCAAAGCCCCCACAATACCGCGAACGTATAGCCGCGTGTTTCCTGCGCATACAGTACCTGCGGCCCCGCCACAGCGAAGATCAGCGCCGCCCACAATCCTGCCCTGCGGTTGTGCGCCAATCTCGCCACATCATAAATGCATACCACCCCCGCAATTCCTGCTAGCGCTGTTAATGTTCGCGCCATGACTTCCGACGTGCCAAACATATCCCGCCAAAAACGCAGTATCATAAAAAACAGCGGCGGATGCATGTCCAGCGTTAGATGCGTCCAGATTTTCCAGATCGGCGCCGCTTCTGAAAGCGAAATCAAATCGGGCGGATCATGCAGGATTCTCTGACGGGGCAGCTTGAAATGTTCCAGATCGTGAGCCGATGAAACTTCCAGACTGCCAAATTCGTCGTACCAGAAGCTGGCTTTGCCAATATGCCACCAGCGCAGGCCAATCGCCAAGAGGAGGATCGCCAGCAATATCAGTCCAGAGCGCTTCATGATTTTCTGTGTTTCAAACTAGTCGGAGCAGGCGGCCAATGAAATGAACGGAGCCATCCCACCAGGAAAAATCGCTTATCGCTATCCATCACCGCGCCAGGCAAATATCCCTCGACTCCCTCCGTGCCGGCGAACATCACCCAGATACGTGGATATTTGCGTAACTGGCGTACCAGCTCAGGCGTGGCGGGGCCATCCAGAAACGCGATGGGTCTGGGAAATTTTTGTGAATATCGCGCGATCCCCAGATAGGGCAGCCCCGTGTAATAAGGGCCCCACGAGCCGCCCGCGAAAACCACTGGTTCATCCCCGCGGAGTTGCGTGTCGAGATACGCCGCCACCGGTTTGGGGTCCATCTTTTGAAAATATCCTATCGGCACGGAGATCGCCGCGCCGAAGCAGGCGATGGTAGGCAGCGCCCAGCGCAAGATCGCGAGCCGCTGGTTTGCCAGAAGCGAAGCAAATATCGCAAAGACCGCCGGACTGGAAAAAATTAAATATCGTACCTGGGCAATGTTCAATTCCCCGCGTTTGAGATCCAGAACATCAAAAAATAGCACCGGCAAAAGAACCAGCAACCCCCAGAGCAGCATGCGCGGATTTCGCCGAAAAAGAAAAAACGGAATCACAAAAATCACCGCCGACAAGATCGCAAATTTCTGATCGCTCTGGCGAGGCTCAAGGATCAGCCGCAGCGGAGCCAATGCCGAATAGAAAAAAATCCGTCCGTAGTGACCGGGCGTTAAATCATTGGCCCAGTAATATTCTGAATGCTGGAACTGTGCGCGCTGATACCAGAAAAAAGGTCCCCACACGCAGGCAAAAATAATCGCGGTTGCAATAAAAAGCTCGATGACGCGCCGCCGCTCCGCTCCGCGAAACACTACCAGGCAATACAGTCCCATGGCCAGGCAGATGGGAAAGCAGAAATAATGCGTCACCATCATCGCAAAAACTGAAATTCCCAAGGCCCACAACCGCGCCCGGGTAACGCCAAATCGTTCCATGCGAATAATCGCGCACAGCCCAATCAGTTCCAGCATCATCCCCATGGTGTATTGCCGCGCTTCTTGCGTATAGCGAATTTGCGGCGTCGCCAGCGCCATGATCAGGCATGCCGCCAGGGCAATTCTTTCATTGTGTGCGTGCCTGACCGCATCGAAAAAAAACACAATCGCCAGAAGCGAAAAGACCAGCGAGAGAAAACGGATGGTAAAATCACTGTCCCCAAATGCATCCATCCAGAATCGCAACCCCAGAAAATAGAGGGGTGGATGATCGCGTCTGACCGTGTTTCCGATCGCTTCCCAGACAGGCAACATGGTTTTCATTGAGGTCAGGATCGGCACATGCGTCAGCAGTTGATCGCGCGGCAGCACATCGTGCTGCGTGCACCGGCCCACCGCTGCTTCGACAGACTCAAGCTCGTCATACCAAAGACCCTGCTCGCCCAATTGATGCAACCGCAGCCCCGCCGCCAACACCAAAATCCCGATCAATCCAAAGATATGCCAGGTTAAGAATGCAGAATGAAAATCAGAAGACTCCATTGCCTCCCTCCCCTTGTACTCAGGCCAGCGGTGAGCGCAGTCGAACTGGGGAGGGCAGGGGTGGGGGTGTATTCCCTTGTCCCTTGCCGCCTTGTCCCTGTCTTTTCATTCTGCATTGCTCTTCGAATTATCCCTTTTTCCCATACGTCCGCGCCCGCGGCACTACCAGGCTCGTATCCACCGTGCCATAACTAATCTCCGCCGTATTCTCCGCCGCGTTGTATGTGACAATCGTGCTCTTGAGGAAATTCGTATCATCCCGCTCCGGAAATGCTGGCTTGAAGTGCGCCCCGCGGCTTTCATTTCTTAAGAGTGCGCCTTTGAGCACTGCTTCGGACAGGATGATCATGTCGCGCACCGCTCGGGCGAATGACAGATTCTGATTCGTCCACATCCCCGTGTCGCTCAGCTTGATCTTCTTATAGCGCTCTTTCCACTGCTGACACAGATCCAGCGAATTCTGCAACTTATCATTCTCGCGCACCACGGTGCACGTTTCGGTCATGACCTTGCCCATTTCCTGCCAGAGTAGATACGGATTCTCATCACCCTGATTGGTGAGCAAATTTTGCATGCGATCCTGCTCCTGCTTCACTACCGCATCGAATGGTTCGCTCGGAAGATCGGCAGAAGCTGGTGTGGTTTCGGCGTAGATATAATTCTTCACACAGGAGCCGCCGAAGAGGCCATCAAAAATGCATGACAGCAAAGAATTGGCCCCCAGCCGATTCGCCCCATGATACGCAAAACTCACTTCTCCCATCGCATACAATCCCGGGATGCTGGTCATCATGTTCTTGGGATCGCCGGCTTTGAGACCCCCGGTCTTTTCATCCTTGGTAAATCCCGCCCACAACCCACCCATGGAATAATGCACCGCCGGGAAAATTCGCATCGGTTCATTCAGCGGATCAGTCCCCACAAATTTTTCGTAAATCTCCAGGATGCCCTCAAGCTTATCCAGAATGGCCTTGCGGCCGATGCGCTTCACCTCATCGCGCAAATCCAGATAGACCATATTCCCCCCGCCCACGCCCAGTCCCTCCTGGCACACCTGGAATATCTCGCGCGTGGCGATATCTCGCGGTACGATATTTCCGTATTTCGGATAGCGCTCCTCCAAAAAGTAATACCGCTCATTCTCCGGAATGCTGTTTGGCTCGCGCGTATCGTGTGGCGTGCGCGGGACCCAGACTCTTCCGCCCTCGCCTCGCGCCGATTCTGAAATGAGCCGGCATTTATCTTCGCCGGGGATCGCGGTGGGATGCACCTGGATCATTTCCGGATTGCCATATTTCGCACCGGCCTGATAACAGCGCGAGGCTGCCCCGCCCGTGCAGATTACCGACATCGTAGATTTGCCGAAGATCATGCCGCATCCGCCGGTGGCCATCACCACCGCATCAGAGCGGAAGGCTTTGATCTGCATGGTGCGCATGTCCTGGGCGACAATGCCAACGCAGGAGCCGTCGTGAATGACAGGCCAGAGGAATTCCCAGAATTCGTGCTTTGTAACGCGGCCTTCGGATTCCCATCGGCGAGTTTGTTCATCCAGCGCATAAAGCAATTGCTGGCCGGTGGTCGCGCCGGCGAAGAAAGTGCGTTTGTATAGACTGCCCCCGAACAGACGCAAAGAGCGATGTCCTTCTTCGGTGCGGTTAAAAGGCACTCCCATCCGCGTCAGCAAATCAATAATGCGCGGCGCCCAATTGGTCATCTCCAATAACGGCGGCTGATCCGCCAGAAAATCTCCTCCCAACGCCGTCTCATCAAAATGAACCCACTCGCTGTACCCCTGCTGGCGCGCAATATCATTGCATGCATTAATCCCACCCTGCGCGCACACACTATGGCTGCGCTTCACCGGCACCATCGAAATCAAATCCACCCCGATGCCTTCCTCAGCCAGCTTGATCGTACAAGCCAACCCCGCCAATCCGCCACCAATCACAATTACACGTTTTTTCGCTGCTGCCATAAGTCAGAAACCTTCGGTATCTGGTTTTACCACCAGGATTTTAGGCCTATTCTGGCTATTTCTCTGTCAATGCCAAGCGCGCAACATCTTGGGATTGATATTCTTGGCGATCGATAATCGCTCGGGGTTGGAACACAACAGGAGTAGAATAATGGCGATAGTCATGCTATCGCTTTACCTGCAATATGCCGAACTTCACTATGTAAAAAAAATTCTACAAATGTCTATTTTATTCTTGCGTTTGCGTTGGTAGATAGTATAATCCTCATTGGTCAATTCTTTCTCTATCAGGGAGACATCATGAGGAGCTTCGGAATCATGGCGGTGATTACGAATGTTTTAAGCGGTGTAGTAATACGAGGATCGCTCGTACCGAAATAATTGCTTATATAGAACGGCTGGATTGTCAGTGATCAATTCGATAATGCTTTGGGTTTGGTTATTCGCGGCCTGCGTAGATTAATTTTAAAAAAAAGACATTAAAAATCCACGTCGGATCGTGGATTAATCAGAGTTATATCAATACTGATGGATTGATCATTATTGATTTTAAAAGGATTTCAATCCGAAAAAGGAGAACCCTATGAAGCAGAGTACGAATGGTTGTATAAGAATGTTTATCTCAAAACGTATTTTGGCTGGCCTGCCCGCGGCGGCACTGCTGGTATTTGGCGTCGGTTATGCCGCCGCGCCACACTCAATCGATAAAACCCAATTGGCATCCGTAACGGGCGGCAATGGTTGCGATTGCGAGACGCAAACCTCGGCTTGTCCAGGCGATTCCGGCTGCGGATCGCACACTACGCTCTATTCTCCATGGCTGCAGTGGGGAGGGAATGGACTCAGCTCTGAATTGCAGAGTGGATGCGGAACCGTTCAAGATATTTGTCCAGAAGCCGACGATGGAAGTTGCCCTAAGGCCTGTGGCACATAGTTTTCACGGTCTTATGTTCATCCCGACTCGCATTTGCAATTGAATAGTGAGATCTAATCCAATGTTGCTCGACCCCACAAAGTGCAACTGTGGTTTCATTTTATGAAAATAGGCCAAAATAATATGGTTCGTTTTCTCGTTCAGTATTTATTTCTATTCTGTGTAATACTGATGGTATGTTCTGCGGACACGTTGGCGGCAATTCAGCCGCCAACGGTTCACGATTTAATCGAGCGGTATAACTCGTCAATTAGTCCATTTTTGCACGTCTCCTATACCGCTAAAGTGCGATTAAATGACACTGTGAATGGCCAGAAAATTGATTTCAGACAGCAAAATCCACAACTCGTAGATAAATATGGCGTGACGACTATTAAGGTGTTTTACCGCTGCGATGTAAATCGGCTTGATTTTATTGATGTAAGACCAACGACATCACAGGTGCCGCTAGATCCAGCGGACGACTTATGGCGAAATATCATCCTCGGTGATAAGTGGCTTAGGCTTGTTCAGTCGATTGGAGACAAAAAAGGTAGTGTCGATCAACAATCCGCCAAAATAAATAAGATGACACCTGCGGAGTTATTGGCTAATGCTCGATCACTGGCGCTAGTCGGCGGCGAGGCGCTGGATGGTTGGATCAGAGGACGACGCGACAAAAATCTGCCCGAGATTTTCGCAACGGCCAGCGATACGCATTTACATCCTGATTCTCAATTAATCGATGGTCATGCCACGTGGGTAATAAGTTGTACCGACGCTGGCGAGTCTTTTACTGCCTGGCTGGATCTCCAGCAAGGATGCCAGCCACGCCGAATCGAGGTTCGTCGATTGGGCCATGAAAAGGGCTTTGATCTGACAGTGGCAAACGTGAAATTTGAAACCGTCGAAGGTCTACCCGTTGCAGAAGCCGCACAGATCACCCAACACTTTTATCATGACGATAAGGACTACGGGAAAATAAACGACTTTACGCGATTCGCTATAACTTTCCATCCTGACTTCGCCAAGATGGGCGCCTTTGTGATGGTTGCTCCGCCGGATTATGCGGTGATGGATGTTGATCTACCGAATACGCGATGGAAACTGGAAAACGGCAAGTTCGTGCCCGTAGTCGACCAGGCGGTAGTGAGCAGTGTCGATCAATTGGCAGCGGAAGAAAACGCGATAGCAAACGAACCAGCACCGCCTGTTGCTGCCGCGGCGGAGAATTGGCAAACCTGGCTGCTATGGACAATTGCTGTCTGTGCATGCACTGGGGCTTTCGTGAGTTTACGGGCATTCATGCGTCGACATAGGCATCAAGGTAGAGTTAATTGAGGACGCAAAATGCCATACCGCAGGCTTATATTTAAGCTATTACTGGTGGCGTCGGTAATTCTAAATTGTCAGAATGTCTGCGATGCCAATAGTAACGATGGCAATACCTGTGGGATCAATTCCACATATGCTGCAATGAGACTTCTCGGAAAGAAAGTGAATTGGGACGATTTAATAAAGCCCCGATACATGAGTTCCGCAAAGGGAAGCTCCTTAGCTGATTTGACAAAAATTATCGAGGACCACGGGCTCTACGCAATGCCTTTCGATGAGTTATCTAGTGCTACCCTTGCGAACATCTCCTGGCCAGTCATTATTAACGTAAGGGCAGACATTGATTCGCCGGACTATAACCATTGGGTGCTTGTTCAATCGAGGCCAGACGGGCGTCTTCTTCTTTTTGATGCGCCGAACAAACCTCAGGAGATTGGGCCAGAGCAGTTGGCTGGCCGCTGGCGAGGCGTCGGTCTGATTGTTTCGGCGCATCCGATTCAACTCAAGGAGGTAAGGGCGATGAGATGGGCACAAATATCACAAACTCTGATGTACTTGATTCCATTGATAGGAGCAGCTTGCTTGATTAAGTTCCTGATGAAGCAAAGCGGCAAAATCACCCTTCGCCAACTGGCGGGTGAATCGATCGGGCTTCTCGTGATGGCGTCGGCGATCGGTTTAAGCTATCAGTTTTTCAGTTCTGGCGGAATGCTTGGAGATAACGGTACCTTGCAGACTGTTATGCGGCAGAAGTTCTCGAGCTTTCTTACTAAGATCGATGTTGGTCAGGCGCACCAACTGTTATCCCAGCACGTTACATTTGTAGATGCTAGACTACCAGAAGACTACAAAAGTGGCCATATTCCTGGTGCCCTAAATATTCCTATTGGAATGCCGCCGGAGAGTTTCCGTGCGGTGTTAACATCAGTACGACACGATAGTCCAATCGTGGTGTACTGCCAAAGTACCTCATGTCCCTATAGCGATGCGGTAGCTAAGGCGCTGGCGGAAGATGGGTATACCAATCTTGTTCTGTTTAGACCTGGGTGGATGGGTTGGGAGCAGTCACAATCCTCTTCTGGGCAGGACGTTGTTGCGCGTAAAGATTGAATCATGCAGTTATTTCGAGGCACATTTATGAATATGCGACAACTGTCGCGCGCGGCAAGACTGATTCTGGGAATTGTTTTCCTGCTTAGCTCCATTCCCAAACTGCGAGAGCCACAAGCTTTTCTCGATAATGTCTACGGCTACCAATTAGTGCAGCCCAAGATGGGTATATTGATCGCGAGTGTTTTGCCGTGGCTGGAACTCATTATCGCGATTAACTTACTCGTAGGCGTGTTCGTGGGCGGCTCGCTGGTCGTGGCGGTGGTGCTCGGCGCAATTTTTACATTTGCAAACGCCTCAGCGATTATTCATGGCTTGAGCATAAGCTGTGGATGTTTTGGAAACAGCGGCTCGTCCTCGCCTATCAATTGGACCACGCTGGTCATTTCCGCAGGTATCGGTTTGATCGCTTTCCTGGGCTTAATCTGGCAAGTAACGGCTCGCACTAATCCGCCTTCTATCCAAAGCAGCGTCTAAACGCCGAGACATACGATTTTGCCAGCAATGGGGAATCATTTTAGTATTTTATGGATGAGTCCGAATGTGGAAATGGTTTTACAAAACGCATCGATCGGCGCGGATGGCCATTGCCGGAACACTCTGCGCGATGATAGCCACAGCGTTTTTAGGCCTTGTGTGGGGCGCCCTTCCAGTTCAACCGATCAACCCGTATGAAGCAGTGCAACAAGCTGATCATCATAGGCTTTCAGCAGAACTTCAGAAATTATCCCCGAACGACAAAGCCTTGCTACAGTGGGCCCGGCAATGGGAAAGCAGTCCAATACGTCGAGTGCTATCTGAACAACAGATGCGGGTGCTGCAGAAAGAAGTCGAGACAAGCGATTTGAAAGTTGCAGATATTTTCCGAATCAGTGTTGAATTGAGCGCACGGCGGGATTTCTGCGCTGCGGCGGCATGGATGCGGGCAGGTGTTACAAGAGCAAAGGCAATCGATATCCAGCACCAAACCTACGCTGATAATTATACTCTTCTGCAATCCTTGATGGGTGATGACGAATGTCTGCAAAAGATCCTAGACGGCAAAGCATTGGAAGACCGAGCTGACCTTGCGCTGAACGTTGCACGCCGGCTGGGGTTGACTTTGCAAGCTGCGCCAGCGCGTTTGTCTTACATCTGTGGATTGAGTATCCAGAATCGTATCGACGAGGCAAAGCGCGCCGCCGACCAATGTCTGGCCGAACCAGCACATTTTTCAAGCGAGCAACTGGCGCAGCTCCATCTCATGCGAGCGCAAGTCCTGCTCTACGGGCTGAAGGATCCTGCGGCTGCATTGGCGGATGCACGCATTGCGTGTGATCACTCAACGACAATGAATGGTGGACTACTTTACAAGTTCGAGGCACTGGCGGAATTAGGGCGAACTGCCGAGGCAAAGCAGGTACTTGAAGAAATTAAGATCAAAATAAATCCGCACCAAGGATTTCTATCCAACCTTCAAAATTATTTAGCGAGCGCCAGCCAGCAACATGTCCAGCAAGACCTTATGGCCCCGACAAGGAACTGATTATGAAAAGTGGCAACCTGATCCCTAGGAATGATCTGCGATGGTTAATTGCGGGATTGATTATTGGTGTGTTTCTAGCGGTTTCCCAATTGGCTGGTTCGTCGCCGGTACATCATTCATGGCTTAACGGATTCTGGCAAACCGTTTTTTGGTATATAGGAGGTAGTGTATTTCTCGTAGGCCTTGCGTGGCCGTTTTCACTAAAGCTGCTTTCAATAGCCATTGGCGCGCCCACAAGATCGGCGAGAAGCTCGCAAATATCCGCACAGAGAATAATTGTCTCCAAGCGGGCGCTGACCCCTTCCCTGGTTGCTTCAGTAGCTCTAGCGGAAACAAATGAGGCAGAAACAACATCTAAGCATTATCGAGGAGAGTTTTATCCAGTCGAAACGAGTGAAGATTCAACAACCAGGTCTTCCGAGATTCCATGCGGATCAACGCTGGTAGAACTATTGGTGGCAATTGGTATCATCGCAATTCTTGTCGGTATTCTTATACCCGCTCTTTCCGTGTCGCGGGCCGAAGCCAATAAATTAAAGTGCATGGCCAATCTGCGATCGATAGGGCAGTCGTTGGCTATTTACACTTCCACAAGCGGAGGTAGCCTGCCATGGGGGTTTTTGCACGAAGAGGATAATAATGGCGCCAACGCAGATTGGACTACGTTGCTCACTAACGAGCTTAAAACAACGCGCGCAGCGGACTACGAGCATTTGGCGAAGATTGATATGAGCCACCTCGGGGGCCGCGGAATATTCGTATGTCCGGAAGTAACTCTCTTGCCCACCGTGGAATCCGACCTGCTATGCCATTACTCCGCTCATCCACGTCTTATGCCCGATTCCGGAACAGTCGATTATCTCGTAACATCTCAGGTTCAATATTTGACGCCCTACAAGGTTACCGATATCAAGCGATCATCGGACATCGCGCTCATTTTTGATGCATCGGTCAAAAGCTCGCCTTCGGACAATACTCCAGGGCGATGGTCCACCTCGGTTTGCGCGTTTGCCCTTGATAATGGACAGCTATATCGAGGAACCTATCTCACCGATCACTACGCCGATGACCAGCTGGACCCTGGTATTAATGGCAGCCAGCCCGTGAGCCTGCTTCCGTATCCTTCCAACAATTCCGCTTTCATCAATACCGATGGCGATACAAATTACGGCAATATCCGATTCCGACATCTACAAAACAAAGTCGCCAATGCACTCATGGCCGATGGCCATGTTGCCAGCTTCAGCCTGTCTTCTGCGGGGGGATCGACACTCTTGCGATCAAATGTAGACGTGAATCCTAAAAATGATTGAGCTGCTTGAATGAAAAAATATTGCGTTAATGACTATAGCAATCATTTACGGGAACAAACTCGCTACCACATTTCCTTCCCCATCGCCCGCCGCTTGGCGTGCACGAATTCCATATGGTGATCCAGGTGCGCAATCGCTTTTTCCACGATCTGGGTTAGCGTCATCTTGCCTGCGGCGCTGTGAATGCCGCTGCGCTGCCAGACTGAATCTCCCGCATGTCGCAAAATCGCTGTGATTTCCTTGCGAACCCCCGCCACCATCGCCAGCGAATCGGCACTATCGCGATGCGAATATGCCAGATGCTCCGCCCAGCGATTTTCATCAAACGCCAATAGCTGCGGATTCTCTTCCGCAATCACTCGCTTGATCCGATCCGCAAATACGCCCTCAGAATCCGCCAGGTGCGATAGCAATTCCTGAATCGACCATTTGCCGGCTGTGGGCTCGGATGGCTTGGCGGTCAGGTCTTCTGCTGCCAATCCGCGCACCGCCATGGATAGTTTTTCCGCGCCATCCGCGTAAAGCTCAATGAGCTGCTTACTCATGTGATTCCCCCCTTATGCGTCCACGCCGCCACCAGTGCCAGCATCCCGCACGCAAACGTAAACAAAAATATCAGCAGGCAAACCCAACCCCACCGTCGCTGACTAGCCTTGCTTACCGTCAGTCCCCACGTAATCGCTGCCGTCCAGAACCCATTGGCCAGGTGATAACACGCACAAAGGATAAACAGCGGATAAACCACATACGACACAAATCCATACGTGGTGATCGATCGGATCGCTGTTGCCGTCGGCTCATGCTCATCAAACGTCAGCGGGCTGCTCGCCCCGAAAACGCCCTTCATCGACAGCACGTGAAACGCCAGCAAAAATACCAGCAGCAGGGCGGAGAGCCGCTGAAAAAAGTAAAAAATATTCTTCGCATACGGATAGCTGCCCACATTCGGCTGGCCGGTAAACGTAATCCACAACCCGTAAATCGTGTGATAGATAATCGGTGCGAAAATCAGCGCCCACTCCACCCCCATCAAAAACGGCAGCGAATGAATCTTCTGCACCTGGATTTTATAAATATCCGTTGGGTGCGTCCCCTGTATAAGGCTTGCATTCACAAGCAGATGCACCATCACATACAGGCCAAAGGCAATCCCGCTCAGGGAATGAAGCCTTCGAAACAAAAAATGATGTTTGCCGCCAATAGCCGGCAGCGCGTAATCCGGTGCAGTTGCTGTGCTCACGGATGCATTATAGGTGTTGCCGCAGCCAAGCAACAGGGAAGGGAAATGCAAAGATTCTCTCTCCGCAACTTTCCAAAAACCTACCAAACCCGCGAGCAAACCTTGGAATCGTCAAATGGCCGGCCGTTGTGCGCTGGGATGTCGGTTGCGGCGCCGCACAAGAAGAGTTGAAATTCCAATGATCACAATATTCCCTATCGGTTCCGGCAGCGCAACCACCGACATCGCCGGCGCCATCTGGCTTTCCAACTGAGATTTAATTTCGTCGTTCGTCTCCCCGCTGAATTCGGCCTCGGCGCTGGACAAAATCGCGCTGCCCATCACGGCATCGTCACTAGAAGTAGTGTCATCAGGCCAAGCACCATAAATACTATAAAATTCTGCTCCCAACTCAAACAGAGACCAATCGTCTGCGTTTACCTTGCCATCATAATTCAGATCACCGTGATACCAATCAGCTGTGCCCGGAAGGCCCATAAGGCCCAAGTCCGTGGAATCAACTACCCCATCCAGATTTAAATCGCCCAGCCACGTGAATGCGACAACGACACTATAAGTATCTACGGCTTGTCCAAGCCAATTCCCAGAAACTCGGACATCCTCACCATTATTGATGTCGGCATATCCAAGCGAAGTTGCCGTTCGGGAAGCGCCGGTTATACCGGGCCCATTCCATACTCCACCATTGCTACCAGACGTAATCAAACTTTGGATTGTAGTTGCCGGATCCGTTCCGCTACTTCCGTAATCTACAACCAGCGCGTTATCCCGCAGCTTCAATGTGCTGGTAGAGTCAATCGACAGCGAGGTAACCGTATTAATCTGCGGCTCACTGCCAGAGCGCTTGCGAACCTGCAGCACACTACTATTCACAAGGCTTACCGAATTCTGCGCAAATGTAGCTGCATCCAGCGTGGCGCTGGTGGTCGCCGTACCCACCGTCGTAGCTCCGCTGCCGGTAAGGGTTCCAATAGACTTAGTTCCATTAGTAACAGAAAATCCAGCACCGCCCACAGTGCTGTTGTTGATAATACCTACTCGGTAGGTCGCACCGCCCGAGGTATAACTGAAAGGATCAACAGTGCCATCGGCGACAAGCGCCGCACCAGAATCGATGGTAACAGTCGCACTGGAGCCGACGGAAACCGAGCCACTGGTAATGTCATATTCAAGTGTGCCGGCGGAGACAGATGTATTACCTTGATAGCTATTGGCTCCGGCAAGAATAAGCGTGCCAGGACCAGAATAAGTTAAGCCATAGGAACCACTTATAGTGCCGGTCAGGGTTGAGGCGCCGCCCGTAGCAGCGCCAAGATTAAGGCTCGAAACCGATGAGAAATTCAAACTGCTGCTATAGTTGTTGAATTGCAGCACTCCGCCGCCGAAGCTGACGCCGCCAGTACCACTATTTACTGCCAAGTCAGAGGTAATGGCCAAAATTCCGCCGTTGATGATAG
>DASXDR010000015.1:0-25449 GCA_036490535.1 Tepidisphaeraceae bacterium
ACAAATACGTAGTCCGTTTTCCCGATCCCGAATGCTTGGACATGGTTAATTTCATTCCACTCGTTATTCATAGCGGTTGCTAGATCACGCTTGCTGCCATCGATTACACAATTCTCGACCATTCCGTGATTGATAGATTCGAGCACACTCGCTAAACCACTATATTGCTGTTGATCCAGTACATTTGCTGCTAAGTTGCGAATTTTTGCGCCCGTTGCTTCTAACGAAATACCTGTAATAACGGATTGGCGGCCGGATTGATGCCAAAACCAAAAACTGTCCAGAGCAGCGGCTGGTATTCCGATGCGCTGGCCTGTTGAAACACAAAGCTGGCCATATCGCACTAATGCTACCGCTAGCTGTCGTTGCTTAACGATGTAATCAATACTTTTCTTGCCGCTTTTATCAACTGGCGAGAGCCCACTAAGATCCTTTTTGATTTGATCGATATTCTCTTCGCTATAATCATCGACAACACGTTGAATTGATTCCTTAACTTCCTGCTGTTCCTTAGGGAAAGGATTATTTTTGGGGGGTTTGATCGAGAGGCGGTCAACATATTCTTGCGCAGCTTGACGTACATATTCTGCGCCCCCAACGGCTTCTGCCAGTTGTGCATCACCGCCTAGATTTTGTTCACCTAGATACTGATCAATGTGAATTGTCAGGCTGGCGCACCCTCCGGTTAAGAGCGCCAAACCGATAAGTAGATGTCGTGTCAGTTTCATAAAGATTTCCACCTGTTAATTATTTCCCGGTGTCGAAGCTGTCGATGAATTGCGTCACCAAAGTATCCAAGTCCACGTTGGAAGAGCTTTGGAGCGTACTGATTAGTTGATCAGCGACCGCTAATGCGGAATTAATGCGCGCTTGCGCATCCGCTGCGCTATGCTGCTTGGGCTGGGATAGGATCGCTGCAACAGTTTGCTGGGTTTGTTGTGACTTTACGAAGGCACTAATCTTATCAGTGATTGCGCGCGGATCGCTGCTCATGAAGACCACCATCCGCTCGCTATCCGTCTGGGCTACTGCTGTTCCCTCCGGGCCGTAGCGGGTCCAGGTGTGACGGTTCGGATCCGCCGCTTCGGGCGTCACGGTTGTATTAGTTGTTATTGCAGTGGATTGCTGTTCGCCACCGGCATTTGTTAAATGTCCGGCCCCGCTGCCCGGTGTTATTACGAGGCTATCGGATTGAAGTTGATTTGCTGCAATTTTAATTGCTTCTCCGCCGGTTGCTGCATTATTGACGGCACGTGCCGCATCCAAATTCAGCGACGTGGAAGCGAACGTTTGAGATAGCATGCCTGTAGAACTATCCTTGGTCCAAGAAGAGTTCTCACTTATCACATCAGCGAGCGATTTTCCTCCGATCATCAATTTGGTGTTGTCGGTGGACTTCGTGGATATATCCAGATATCCATCTATAAGTTTTGCCGTCATCGATGAGAATGTCGTGCTGCCGCTTACACTCGCGTCAACAGCGTAGATTGATAACACGCCTGAACCATTAAGTTGCAAATCATCAGGCGGCTGATCGAAAGTCACCAATGATCCGTCTGCCTCGACGGATTGAAGACTCGAGTGCACGGTGCCGCCGTGAATTTGAAAATTGCCACCCGTACAGCAGAGATTTGATCCAGTCACTTGAGAAAACTTTGCGGTCCCAGTCCACACGCCGTTTTGTAACGCCGCGTTTGATGAAACAATAACCGCATGTCCGCCTGCGATGCTAAGCACGCCCGGTAGCTTCCAATCCATAGCGCCGGTGATGGTGCCAGCCGCGATATTTCCGAGCGGAGATGCAGTTGAATTGGCGCAGGTAATGGTATCAATCCCGACAATCTGGACGCTCTTCAGCGTTGATTTCGCATCGACGGTAACAATAATTTTGTTGGCATGCAGGCTTGTTAGATTCAAGGCCGCACTGACAACAACGCTCACGGGACTGATATCCATGGCCATCTTTGCATGGCTGACATTAATTGTCGGCTGGGGCTGCGTTGTCGCAGGCGGGGGGCTCCGGAAATCCACATAAAATGCAGCATCATTTCCTGGTGCTGATGGATTGCCTGCGGAGGAACTCGTAGAAGCGCTTGGGCTGTTATCCTTCACTTCCCCAAACAATTGGTCCACCGCGCGAGCGTCGTATAGTCCCGCTTCAAAGCGCGTATCAGATAAAAGGGACGTGCCATCAATTCTGTAACGATAGAGCTGCGTGGGCAGCGGCCTATCCCGATTAGACAGGACCGTGGCCCGTGTCGTGGCGCCTGCCTTGGCGTGCTCGGTTGGATCGAACATGCCCACGTAATAATTTTCCTTGAAGGTGGTGCAACCGCTGGTTAGCACGGCGAGGCTGATCGCCAAAATACGCGTACGGCACCTTGCTCTAAAAAGAAAGCGCATAGGACGACGCTCCACCTTTGAGATCTGTAAGATCTTCCAGGTATTAAAAAAGTGAAATTTAAAAATTCGGGCGCCACAAACGAACTGATTAATCTTGCGCCCGACCGCGCATCAAAATGCAGATATATTCATAGCAATATGTGAACGAATAGCAATTGCCCTAATCAGGCTAGTGCGTACTTTTTAGCGCGCAACCATTGAGTGTAGACGGCTGGCCTGAAGTGTTGGAGGAAAGCAGTCGTCTCGTTACTTCACGCGCACCGATTTCCCATAGGGCCAGCGATCTTCCTGCAGGACGATGTTGTCGTAGCGCAGCAAAGTGCCCTTGGTGCGTTCCAAGGTGGCCAGGGCGACGTTGTAATTGGCGACGGCAGAGTCGTAGGCGATGCGCGCGTTGGCCAGGTCGCTTTGGCGATCCAGTTTCAATTGCAAAAATTCGGGGGTGAGGATCTGGTTGGATTCTTCGCGCGCCTGGTTGGCGGCTAAGGCATCCTCGGCGGCGAATACGGCTCGCCGGGTATCGACGATTTCCTGCCAGGAAGTTTCCACGTCGCGGATCGCGGTCTTCACTTCCTTCATGCCATCGCTGATGGTCTGGCGATATGTTTCGATGGCCTGCTCACGCTGGAGGATGGAACGCTGATAAATCGCTGATGCTTCGCGATTGCCAATGGGCACTTCCAATTGCAGCCCGGCACGATAATTCACGTGATCGAAATCCCACTCATTATCAATCGCCGAGGTGATATCAACATCGCCGCCGATGTAGGAAAATCGTCCCACGAAATTCAATTGCGGCAGCAGATTGTTCTGCGCCACTTTCAGAATCTCCGACGCGTTATCAATCTTTAATTGCGCTTCAGCCAAATCAGCCCGGCTATCCATCGCGGTGCGCACCTGATCGTCCACATCAAAATCAATGTGATCCAGCGTTGGCGCGCTCTCTGGCATGATCAGCAGCTCGGAGGAAACCGGCAGATCAGGATCATTTACCAGGCTTTTAAGCAGATCGGAAAGATCAGCCATGTGCGCTTTGGCACGGACCAACAATCCCTGCCGCTGGTTCAATGCGGTCAAGGTTTGTGAAATACCTTCGCGGGTCGCATCCTGTGTGTAGCGCGTGCCGAGGATGCGGGCGCTTTCCTGCGTGCTGGCCAGCAATTGCTCATACGCTTCCACATCGCGCCGCGCCTGCTCGAGTTGCCAATAGGTTTCCTCGATCGTCCAGGTGTTCTTCTCGAGAGCTAATCGATAGTCGAGAACGGACACCTTGGTGTTGTTCCGCTCCAGCACGATGCGGGCGCGGTTCACTTCGGCGCCGAAGTCGCGCAGCAATGGCTGGGTAATTTCCAGAATCAATTCGCTGGTATAGAGCGGATTCTGGATAGTGGTTTGCGGATTCTGGTCGGTTAGCGTTCCTTCCCAGCGGAACTCAGCCTGTCCACCTGATTCCAATTGCTGGCGGATGCCAACCTGTTCCTGCATCGTACGCGTCTTGGTCGTGTAAAAAATCGGCGGCGGCGTGGCAAACGGATTTTGCGGCAAGGTGATCTCTTCGCCGCCCGTCGGAATGTCATGCCGATCGTATTGCGTATTACTGAAGAACGTAGGATCGAAATGCGCCTGAGCTTCGATGATGCGCGTTTCAGCGATGGCGGGGTCATAGCCCGCAACTTTGACTATGTGCGAATTAATTACTGATTGCTGAATCAGCTCCTGGAGGGTCTTCTTGACCACCGGTGCTTCGGAATAGTTAGGCCCTGTGCCAGGTTGAGTCTGACCGGGAGTGCGCGGAGGGGCAAATGGGGCGTACTGGCTCGCCATGGTCGTCGGCAAGGGAAGGGGGGCAGAAGGAGGGATTTCGCCAGCTAATTGGCGTTCCTGCTGTTGAGCAGTAAGCGGTGAGAACGGAAGCGGATCATTGACGCACCCAACAGCCGCCAGGAGAACGCTTAAGGTGCAGGCACGCAGAACTTTGGCCATTGGTATCAAACTCCGCAAACGAAAAACGGACCGGCATTATAGGGAAGGCGGGGGAAGGGACAAGAAGGGAGTGAGGTATATCTGTAAATGCAGATTGGTCAATGGAGAAGTCAGTAGCCGGAAGATTGGGTTGGTCCCCATTCTGCCTTCTGATTTTCATCCCTTGACGCTGTATCCGGGCTGGGCGGAAGATAGAGACATGCCGCCGGAAGAGGATGAAGGCAAAACTTTGCACGATATCGCCACTGAGCTGGGGATTTACCCGGTGGAGGCATTTGAATTTGTGCAGAAGGGGTTGTCTTACACGGTAAATAAGACGCATGGCCCGCGCGAAGACATCTCCGAAAATCGGCATGTGACGGGGCAGCAGCTATGCCAGGGAATACGCGAATATGCACTGATGCAATGGGGAATGCTGGCGGGCATGGTCTTGCGGCGATGGAATATCAATTCCACCTATGATTTTGGGCGGATTGTCTTCGCTCTGATTGATGGCGGGCACATGCAGCGGACGGAGCAGGATACCGTCGAAGATTTTCGGGATGTTTATAATTTCAAAGACGCGTTTGATTCGGGGTATAAGATAGAGGCAACATGAGTGAACAGCCCATTGGACTAAAGCCAAATAAGAAATTGCTGCTGGTTTCGAGCGTGATGCTCGTACTCTGGATCGGGGTGCTGGTGTGGATTTACTGCAAGTGGGTCTGGCCCACGCGCGAAAATGGAGTGCAGCAAAAGGTGGAAGTGACGGATTAAATTTCGCCCCCGCTGAAGTAGCGATAGCATAGAACCGACGAATAGGGACAAGCTGGCGGAAAGTGTTGTCGCAGGTTAAGGTTGAGCGGTGGTAATGTGGTCGCTGAAGCGACCATGCCGCTTTGCAACTGCAAATATAGATGAAAGGTCTGGAATATGCTGCTGACCAAGCATGATGGCGAAACGTTTACGAATCAGACGGTGTATATCAGCGGGCAGGCGTTTATCCGCTGCAAGTTCACCGCATGCACGCTGGTACTCCGTGATGGGGCGCGCTATCACCTGGAAGGATGCTCCTTCGAGCGCTGCAATTGGCATGTCGATTGGGTGCTGCTCTGGGGCAGCAGTGAATCGCTGGCTGAGATCAAGGCGCTGGTGAATATGATCGAGCAGGCGCAGGCACAGTTCCTCCCGCAAGCAGAAGCAGCGGCGAAGACGGGAAACGGAGTGCAGAGGACCTAAAGCTGTGTGAAGGGTAAGAAAACAAGAAGAGTTTGAAGGGATTTTTGAGAACGCGAAAAAGCCCACGGATCGCTATCCGTGGGCTTTGTTTGAGATGATGGATAGATCAGTGGGAGATGAGAGGGTGTAGAAAGTCGGCGTGCGATGAAGTGGTGGATTGTTTTGGTTGTTGCGTTAGTGGGGGTGGGCCAGGCGTGGGCATTAGCACCCGATGAATTGCTGTTGGTCGCGAATGCGAATTCGCTTGAGGGGGGATTGCTGGTTCGGCATTACTGTCAGGTGCGCGGGGTGCCGGAGGGGAATATTTGTGCGCTGAATTTGCCGGCGGGGGAGACGATTTCGTTTGATGATTACGAGCGGATTTTTGTTCCCGGAGTGCGAGCGTTTTTGCGGCATCATCATCTCGAGAACAAGATTAAATGCCTGGTGACATTTTACGGCGTGCCGATTCGGATCAGCGGGCAGCCCGCTACGCCCGAGACGCAGCGCGAGGTTGATGATTTGCAGCGTACGCTCAAGCGGATCGTGCCCAAATTGGAGCCAAACGTGGTGGCGGTGGAGAGCCTGGCTACCAGCCTGGATCCGAGCTTTCAGCCGCGCATGAGTGGAGGAACCATTCCGCAACTGGCGCGACGCGCCGATGCAGCGGGGGTGGCGATACAGATCGCGCTGAATACCGAAAAAGACCCGGCAAAAAAGAAAGCGGATTTCGGGAAATTTATCGCGGCGTATATTCCGCTGGTTGGACTTGGCCCCCTCACGGACCATGCGGGGATGACATTCAATTTCAGCAATACGCCCGCGGGCCAGCGCGCCAAACGGACAGTAGAAGAATATCAGCGCGCCAAGCAATCGGTCGCGCAACTCAAGGAAAAGCCTTTCGATGTCAACGCCCGGCAGGAATATCGACGATTGGTCGGCGAATATTTTGGATTGCTGGAATACGCCAATATCCTCGAGGGCCAGGTGGGATATTTGCAGACGAGCGAATCCGGATCAGCGGTGGATAATGAACTGCCGCTGGTGATGCTTGATTACTATCCGCGCGGGAGATGGCTGCCCAATCCATTCCGGTTTGATTCACCGATAGCCGGGGCGCCTCACATGTACATGACGATGCGGATCGATGCGCCGACGCCTGACCTGGCCAAGCGAATCATTGATGATTCGATTGCAGTCGAGAAGACGGGATTAAACGGCTTGGTAGTGATCGATGCAAAATCCTCCGGCGGCACAACCGACGGTTATGCGGTGTGCGATTTGCAATTGCGCTATCTCATGCAGATCGTGCGCGACAAGACGCATTTGCAGATGATGTACGATGACAAGGCGGCGTTGATTACCCGGCCGGCGAATGATCACATTAAAAACGTGGCGCTGTATGTAGGGTGGTACAGCCCGGATCGATACGTGCCAGCATTTGATTTTGCACCGGGCTCAGTCGGGTATCACATCGCCAGCTACACGATGAATACGCTGCATAGCTTTCCGGGAAACTGGTGTGTGGGGCTGATCCACGATGGCATGGATGCGACGCTGGGGCCTTGCGATGAGCCTTATCTGATCGCATTTCCGCCTGCGAATGAATTTTTTCCGCTCTTGATGACAGGAAAATTGCCGTTGGCCGAGGTGTATTGGCGGACCGAGCCGACCATCAGTTGGATGATTTCCATGGTGGGCGACCCGCTCTATACGCCTTTTAAGAACGATCCCGCGTTAAAAGTCGAGGATTTGTCACCGGCGATGCAGGGTGTATTTGGTAGTCAAGAGGTTTGGCAATCGGGTCGATAATGGAGATGAGGAACATTATGCCAGTCTCGATGATTTGTCCGAATCTCCGTTGCCGCAAGGTATTATCGGTCCCCGACGACGTACGGGGGAAGTTGGTGAAATGCCAGCACTGCCAGCAGGCGTTTCGCGTGCCGGATGGGAAGAAGGAAACGGCAAAGATGGGTGGGAAAATAGGTTAGTCACGATTAGCGCAGGCCGGGGAACGGGGCATCAGGGGGATCGTCGAAATAATTCGCCAGCAGCGGTACGCAAATCAGCCAGGAATTGCTCGTGGGCGAGCGCGCGCTGATCCGGGTCGGGCATGCGCAAGAGGGCCGAGGGATGGATGGTCGGCATGATCCACGGGGCGATGGGGTTATCGCGAAAAACCTGGCCACGATCACGGAGAATACGAATAGTGGGTCCGAGGATGGCGGCAGCGGCCGTGCTCCCCAGCACAACAACCATGCGCGGTTTGACAATATTTATTTCTGCCTGAAGCCAGGGTTTGCACGCAGCAACGTGGCGCGCGGAGGGTTTGGAGTGGATGCGGCGTTTGCCGCGCACTTCAAAACGGAAATGTTTTACCGAATTGGTGACGTAGCACGCGGAGCGATCGATGCCGACGGTAGCTAAGGCTTCGTCGAAAAGTTGGCCTGCCGGACCAACGAAGGGCAGGCCGGCCAGATCTTCCTGATCACCTGGCTGTTCGCCGACAAACATCAGTGCTGCATTCTCAGGCCCTCGTCCGAAAACGGGTTGAGTCGCATGGCAATAGAGCTCGCATCCGTGGCATTGGTGGATCGCCTCGCGCAGCACGGGCAGTTCGGTCGTGCGGGGCATGAATTCCAGGGCGCTGACGCCGATGCCGGGTGCTGGAGCGGACGATTCGACCATGGAATGCACCCGGGTGCGGGCGCTGCGAAGGAGGCGGGGAATTAGTTCGGTTTCAGGCAAGGTGGGCCAATGCCGCACTGCCATTTCTTTTTTCATTGCTTTCACTTTGACGCGCGCGGGATTGAAAATGCTGGCGTAATAAGTTCGCCAGAGATCTTCGAGGTCGTCTTCGGAGACAGGCGAGCGAGCGGCGCCGGGGCCGAGGGTTAAGTCTTCAGTGTCCCACGTGGCTGAAGCATCCGGCGTGAGAATCGTCCAGTGCATGTTCGCAAACCGCTTGGCGAACCACGGGGCAGCAGCAGGCATGATCAGATGATCGGGGCGATGAAATGCGATGTAGCGATCCTGGCCGTTCTCGCTGACTCGCCGAAAGCGGACGAAGGCGTGCATCTTGTGCAAATCACGGCGAACGTTTTTTTCCATTTCGTAAAACTGATGCACGTCATCATCGGTGGTGATTTGGAGGAGATTTTTTTCGTTGTGGGTTAGGCGGAAGAGGATGCGGTAGAGAAGGGGCCAACGCACTGGGTCGCGGTGGTAGGAGACGGTTTGGGCTTGGGTAATGAATTCGCGGGGGACGGGGGGAATTCCGGGACTCGTTGAGTTCCGGCTATCGAAGAACGGCTCGTGTGCGGTCTGGTCAGCGATGGGAAGCATCGGCATCGAGCCGTCGTTCCAGAGGATTTGCGCGGGTTCGATTTGCTGTTGCAGCAATGAGCGAGAAGTTCCGCGCCAGCTTTCGAAGGTGGGGAGAATTTTCGCTTCGACCAGGCGGTTCATATTTCTCCCGTCCGAGCGGTCGCCATGCTCTCGAACAGCTCGAGCTGTTGCTCAGGCTTAATCACGCGCTGGCGCAGGTTGGGCGAATCGATGCGCAGGGCGTCGGGATTGTGATCCTGGCAGATCACGAATGGCCGAACTTTTTTAAAAGGCACGCGGAGCTTTTGCAGATCTTCGAGCCGAATTTGATGAAAACGGCGGACGGAAATAATCCGCTCAACATTGCGCACGCCTAATCCCGGCACGCGGAGCAATTGCGTGCGCGAAGCTTTGTTCAGATCAACCGGAAACCATTCGCGATGCCGCAAAGCCCAGGCAAGTTTGGGATCGATTTCCAAATCTAAATTAAGATTGCTCGGGGTAGTCAATTCGTTAACGGAAAAACGGTAGAAGCGCAGGAGCCAATCGGCTTGATAAAGCCGATGCTCGCGCACCAGCGGCGGAGCTTTGGCGGGCAGGCGCGTATCAGCAAAGGGAATCGGACTGTAAGCAGAATAATAAACACGGCGAAGATGATGACGGGAGTAGAGATTGCTTGAGGTTTGCAGGATGGTCGCATCAGGGGTTGGCGTCGCCCCGACAATCATCTGCGTGCTCTGGCCAGCGGGCGCGAATTTTGGAGCATGGCTGGAGCGCTTAGTCTCGCAGCGCGATTCGATCCAACGATCGCGAATGGTTGACATACTTTGCTCAACAGCATCGAGCTTCTTTTCGGGGGCGAGTTGGCACAAATCGGCGGCGGTGGGGAGTTCGATGTTGCAGCTCAGGCGGTCGGCATAGAGTCCGGCCTGGCGGAGCAAATCGGGGGATGCGCCGGGTGCGGCCTTGAGGTGGATGTAGCCGTTGTATTGGTGTTCTTCGCGCAGGGATTTGGCCACGGCAATAACGCGTTCCATCGTGTGGTCGGGACTTTGGATGATCCCAGAGCTGAGAAAGAGGCCCTCGATGTAATTGCGGCGATAGAATTCTAGCGTGAGGTACACCACTTCTTCCGGGGTAAACGCGGCCCGAGGAACGTCGCTGGTAACGCGGTTGACGCAATACTGGCAATCGTAAATGCAGTGGTTGGTCAGCAGGATTTTGAGGAGCGAGACGCATCGGCCATCGGGGGTGTAACTGTGGCAGATGCCGATTTTGTTAGTGTTCCCGAGTTGCGAGCCGTTGTTTTTACGTTGGGAACCGCTGGAAGCGCAGGAGGCATCGTACTTTGCGGCATCGGCGAGGATGGCGAGTTTCGCGCGAAGATCCATTGTCGCATATCCTAACAAATTGCGAACAAAATAACTATGTTTTTTATTTAGCGGCGCGTGCGGAGCGCCGCGTTGGGGTACGCTGTTCAACGCGGTCCTTTGGACACGCCGCTAAATAGGCGGAGAGTTGACTTCGTGCGAGAGGTGCCTGGCTTGCCCGAGGCATGCGTTGTGACTATTATCTCCCCGCCATGAAAACGAAGATTCATCCAAAATATCAAAATTGCTCGGTCCACTGCGCTTGCGGGAATACGTTTGAGACGCGTTCAACGCTGAAGAGGATCAACGTCGATATCTGCTCGAGCTGCCATCCGTTTTTTACGGGTAAGCAGAAGTTCGTGGATACCGCCGGCCGCGTGGAACGCTTCAGCAAGAAGTTCGGTGGCACGTATTCGTTCCAGAAGGCGGGACCTGCTCCGGCTGCCAAGAAATAAGACAGATGTTTTTAGATCGAAAGTTAGGCCGCGCTGCTGCGTTTGTTAGCATCGCGGCTTCTTTTTTGGCTGGATGCCAGCAGAGCTATCACGCCCCCAAAACTCCGGCGGCGCAGTTGGAGAAGAATATTGCGTTCGTGGAATGGCCCAGCGTGCATGCGCGGGTTGATCCGCCGGTGGGGTGGGTCGCCCAGCCATTGAAATTGGATTCACGTCGCGCGCATCAGGTTTGGCTTAGCCCGAGCGGCGATTCAGCGTATGGGGTGATTTATTTCAAGTTGCCAATTCCCGTATCAGCGGATTTTATCCTGCCGTTTTTTATGTCAGCAATGAAGAATACGGAAGGGGAAGCGATCCTGGTTTCTAAAACCATTGATCCAAAATTGCCGGGGGTGCGTTTGGAGGCGGAGGGTGGGCTTTATCATATCCAGGCGAACCTGATGACAGCGGGGTTTCAGGGATGGGCAGTGTATGCGGGGAGATTGCGAGCCAAACCTGCTAATGAGCAGGAATTGACCCTAGCGCGAGCGGCGCGCGAGCGGACGATTTTGGAAGTGAAGTAAAATGGTGAGATCGTGTAATTACGTTGATGGCATTGAAACAATTGTTACACGAGATTTAGCAATAAGTTATAGCCTGTAGGCAAGCACAAAAACCACAGATATTGTGGACTTCTTATTAAAAAAATATTGTGTTTCTAAAAACGTGACATAGAATACACATTGGTTTTGCAGGCCAACGCTTTTGGCTGCATAGATATGTTCGCCAACGCACCTTGGATTAGTCGTATTTTGAGGCGGATATCAATGGCAAGGCTGTTTTCAGTATCTTTATTCCGCAATTATATATCCTATTTCATACCCAGCCTCCCACTTGCAACTCGCCAGCAAAAATGCGACGCACTTGAAAAGGAGTCACTCCCACATGGCGCTCGCAGTCGGTAGCTGCCGATCAATCTTGATGTGATCGGCCAGCTTCTCATTCCATTTAATGTCAGATTCGATCCTGAATCAGGATCGATTCAGCACGCGCCGAATCAATGATGCGGCGCGATGGAGGCTTTATGTTTACGTCGATTTTTATGACACGAGGGGAGAAATTCTTTTTGAATGTCTCGAATGCGAATTCTTATACCATGAAGGGAGGCGCCAGAATGCCTTCGTTCTTTGGTCGGCGCGCGAACCTCTCCACGATTGCCGTAGCGCTATTCGTTATGGGGGTGTCGTTACAGCCAGCGAAAGCAGTGACCTATACCGGTTCTATTCTGTATCCGATCACGAATGCTGGCACTGCAGTGACGATCGCAAACGGCCAGGCAGTCGGCTATGGCGGAAGCTCCAGGATTGGCGGCTATGCTTTGATATGGTCTGCCTCTGATGGTTCCACAACAGATGTGAACCCTGCCGGATTTACCGCCTCCTATCTAAAAGCCACTGACGGTGTCCAGCAGGTAGGCTACGCCTTGGGCAGCTCTGATTATTATCAAGCTATGCTCTGGTCCGGTACGGCTGCATCCGCGGTTAACTTAAATCCTGCTGGATTTCTGGGCTCGATCGCCTATGGCATTGACGGGAACCAACAGGTAGGCGGCGGTACCATGGGAGGGAGCGGTAGTAATGCTCTGCTCTGGTCCGGAACCGCCGCATCAGCGGTTGACCTGAATCCTGCTGGATTTACCAACTCAACTGCTGTTGGTATCTCGGGAAACCAACAAGTAGGTTACGGTTATAGCAGCAGTATGCAGAACAAAGATCATGCTCTGCTCTGGTCCGGCACAGCTGCTTCGGTGGTTGACCTGAACCCCACCGGATTTACCACTTCGCAAGCCTTCGGCACCGCCGGGAACCAGCAAGTTGGCGTTGGGCAAGATGACAGCACAGGTGAATACCACGCCCTGCTTTGGACCGGCACGGCCGCATCGGTAATCGATTTGAATCCCACTAACCTTGGATTTAAATCTTCGGCTGCCGAGGCAACCAATGGCGCAGAACAGGTGGGATCAGGCTCTTTCAGCAGTGCAGGAAATTATGAGAACGCGCTTCTTTGGACCGGAACAGCTGCTTCGGCCGTCAACTTGCAGCTATTGCTCCCTTCGCCCACTCAATGGCAAGACTCGTACGCCGATTCAATCGATGCCAATGGCAACATTTTTGGGCTCGCCTTTGGAACCTATGAAGGTTACTACGCTGTTGAATGGTCTCCTGTCCCCGAGCCTGGATCTTTTGCTATCTTGGCTGTAGGGACTTTCGGCCTACTGTGCCGGCGGCGCGGGAGCGGACGATTTTAGAAGTGAAATAAAGGCGTAGGTTTCACCTGCTGGTAGAGCGGGGCGTCGTCGCCCCGGACCGGGACGGGGACGGTCCGGCTCTATCAGCGTGTGAAAGCAACAAGGCTTCACGATTTTTTCTCGATCCAGCCCATGGGGCGATTGCCGAAGGAATGCGGCGTCGGTGGGGGGGTTGACTTCGCCCAGCGGCAGGCGTTTTCGATAACTTTTAGAACATTGGCGTTGTGATAGGTGGGGAACGTTTCGTGGCCGGGGCGGAAATAGAAGATTTTGCCGGCGCCGCGGAGGAAGGTGCAGCCGGAGCGGAAGACTTCGCCGCCGGTGAAAGAGCTGACCAATATGGTCTCGTCGGGTTCGGGGATGTCGAAAAATTCGCCGTACATTTCTTCGTGATCGAGAATGAAATGATCGTCGATGCCTTCGAGAATCGGATGGCCCGGGCGAGTAACCCAGAGGATTTCGCGTTCTTCGGGATGTTCGCGCCATTTGAGGTTGCAGCTGGTGCCCATCAGTTTGATGAAGGGGCGCGAGAAATGGCCGGAGTGCAAAACGATCAGGCCCATCCCGCGCATCACGGCAGAATAAACTCGCTCGACGCATAGGTCGGTGATTTCCGAGTGGGCCATGTGTCCCCACCAGGTGAGCACATCGGTATTTTTCAAAACATCTTCGGTCAGGCCATTCTCTTCCTGATCCTGCGTGGCGGTGCGGACTTCTAAATCTTTACTTTTGCGCAGATGCGATGCGATCGCTTCGTGGATGCCATTGGGATAGACCTTTTTAACGGTGTCGTTTTTCTTTTCGTGGCGGAATTCGTTCCAGACGGTAACGCGGATGGCCATGGGCACTCCTTAGGTTGTGAGAAGGGTGAGAATAGTAAGAAGGTGGGAAGGGGGCAAGGTGAAATGTCTGCAACAAATCCGTCTCAGCGCAGTCCTTCGGACACGCCGCTAAATATTTGCATGTAATATTTTGCGGCGGGTGCGCAGCGACCGCACTGGAATTATTTCCCCGGCACGAGACTATAAAAACCAATCCCATCGCGCTTGAGAAACCCTGCATCGGCGAGTTGCTCCCAAACTTCTTTGCCAAATCCCGCCGGCGCTTGAATTGAAACAATCTGCGATTTAGCGCCGGTCAGCGGCGAATGCCCGAGGCGCGAATCATCATCGAGTTGGGTCAATTTAAGTCGTTTTTTGAAAGTCTTCAGAGCTTTTTTCATTTCTTCTTCGGTAGCCATACTCAGGAGTTTAATCAGTAGGCCGCCTGGGTAAATAGGCCCGGGATTATCGGACTCAGCCGTAATGGGTAAATATCACGGCATGTTATTTGACATACTTTCCCCGCCGATATTAAAGTGCAACGGATACAAATCGCCCAAGGACGGGGAGGTCCTTGAATTTTTGATTGAAAATCCGTTGCGGAGCCTTACGGACCTGAAGGTTAGCGGGTGGAGAGTACCACCATGCTCCCGGCAAGAAACCGAACCATCTTCGTTCTTCGACGCTGCGTGCGGGCTGGCACGGCGGCCCTGATGGTGCTTATCACCAGCGGTGTCGGGGCGGCTTATTGGCCCGTTAACCCGCCGGCTGGCAATGCGCCGGCCCTCCGACACGTGATTCCGTCTCATACCTCCAAAACCGAGCTGATCTATGATCTCCGCCATGACGAGCCCAGCCATAAGGCGGTCAAAACGTCCATTCAGGCGGGTCGGCGGGTGGTGTGGATGGCAGTGACCGCATATTGCCCGTGCAAAAAATGTTGCGGCCCACATGCCCATGGCATTACCGCGTCGGGTTATAGCGTTCACTACAATGGCGGAAAATTCGTGGCAGCAGATGTGGATCGATTGCCATTCGGCACGCATTTGAGCATTCCGGGATATCACGGCGGGATGATGGTGCCGGTGATTGATACCGGCAACGCGATCCGCGGAAATCGGCTGGATGTTTATTTCCCCTCTCACGAAATGGCAATGCGCTGGGGAGTAAAATATCTGCCGGTGACAATTGAGGACTAACCACTTCTTCAAAAAGCTGGGGGCCAACGATCACTGAAATTCGTACTTCCGGGACTCGTTGAGTCCCGGCTATATTTGAGCCTGACGATAAGTCTTGCCGCTGAACGCACAAGCCTTTAGAGTGCGCTGCCATGGCGCACCAGAAGATTAGCGCAGAGGATGTTCGCCACGTCGCCAAATTGGCGCGGCTGGCGCTGAGCGACGCGGAGATCGAGCGCTTAGCTCCGCAACTCGAATCCATCCTGGAATATGTCGCGATGATGGACAAGCTCGATGTAAGCAATGTCGAGCCGATGGCCCATGCCCTGACGCTGACCAATGTGCTAAGGGATGACGTGGTGACGCCAAGTCTGCCATTGGGAAAAGTGTTGCAGAATGCCCCCGAGCGAGACGGAGCGTTTTTCGCGGTGCCGAAGGTCATTGGCGGGGATGAGGATTCAGCTGGCTAACACAGATTTCCGAGGTGGGGCCGATGGCTATTGTGATGGAAACTGAGCGGTTGATTTTAAGGCAATTTACGCCCCACGATTTGCCCTTGTTAGTGGAGCTTTATACTGATCCCGAGGTCGTCAAACATGTCGGCCCGGGCACTCCACTACCAATGGAGCAAATTGAACGAATATTGCAGTGCGCATTGATCGACGAGAAATATGCCTGGTCCGACGAGACGCTCGAGAGGGTGCCGCAATTACTCCGTGCCCGGGAAAGAAATGCATGTTTCAGTCTGTGGGCAACGTTCGAAAAGCGAACCAACCAATTCGTGGGGCGCTGCGGGTTGCTCAGCTGGGATCTGGATGGTCAAAAAGAAGTTGAAGTTGGATATATCCTGACAAAGCGGGCATGGGGCCAAGGCTTTGCAACTGAGGCGGCACGGGCCAGTCGCGATTATGGTATGGATGTTTTAGGATTCGACCGATTGATTTCAGTGATCAAGCCGGAGAATTTGGCATCACAGCGCGTCGCGATTAAAAATGGGATGCGGCATGAACGCGATACGATGGTTAAAGAATGGCCCGTGCGCATTTATGCGATTGATCGCGATCAGCGCGATGTCTTCAAGATGAGTTGAATGATGGAATTTGCAACATTGATCCAGGCTCGCGATGCGATTGCGGCGAAGAAGATTTCTTCGACAGAGTTGACGCGCGCAATATTGCAGCGGATTGAGAAACTCGATCCGAAGATTCAGGCGTATAACAGTGTCTGGGCGGAGCGAGCCTTGGAGATGGCGGCCGAAGTGGATGCGGGGAAGCGCACCGGCCCGCTGGCGGGGGTGCCGATTGCGATCAAGGATAATCTTTGCACGAGCTACGGAACGACGACCTGCTCATCGAAAATGCTGGAGAATTTTCGCGCCCCCTATGATGCGACGGCAGTGAAAAAGCTCGAAGAAGCGGGAGCGGTTTTTCTCGGCAAGACCAATCTGGATGAATTTGCGATGGGATCGAGCACAGAGAATAGCGCGTTTCGAGTAACGCGCAATCCGTGGAATCTGGAATGCGTGGCTGGCGGTAGCTCGGGTGGATCGGCGGCGGCGATGGCGGCGGATTTGTGCTTTGCGTCCATCGGCTCGGATACCGGCGGATCGATTCGCCAGCCGGCGAGTTTCTGCGGAATCGTGGGGCTCAAGCCGACTTATGGGCGCGTGAGCCGCTGGGGATTGGTGGCTTTCGCATCGTCGCTGGATCAGATCGGGCCTTTTGCACAGACGGTTTCAGATGCGGCGTTGTTGCTGCAAATTATGGCCGGGGCAGATGCCAAGGATTCAACGTGCGCGCCCGAGCCGGTGCCGGATTATCTGAAGGAACTGGATGCGCCGGTGAAGGGTTTACGGATCGGCGTGGCGAAGGAGCATCGCATTGAAGGAACAACCCCGGAGATTCGCGCAGCCGTCGATGCGGCGATCGAGAAATATCGCCAGATGGGTGCCGAGATTATCGATGTTTCGCTGCCACATACGGAGTACGGCATCGCTGCGTATTACGTGATCGCTCCCTGCGAGGCGTCGAGCAATCTGGCGCGTTATGACGGCGTGCATTTCGGGCATCGCACCAAGGAGCCGGTGAAAGATATTCTGGAGCTTTTTTCCAAAAGCCGCGCCGAGGGATTCGGGCCGGAAGTGAAACGGCGCATCATGATCGGAGCGTATGCGCTCTCGAGCGGATATTACGATGCGTATTACGTGCGCGCGTTAAAACTGCGGCGATTGATCCGCAATGATTTTGATCAGGCATTCAAGCAGTGCGACGTGATCGCATGCCCGACCGTGCCGTCGCCGCCATTTAAGGTGGGGGAGAAGAGCGCCAATCCACTGGCGATGTATTTGGAAGATGTATTTACCGTGACATGCAATATTGCGGGGATTGCGGGGATTTCACTGCCGTGTGGGTTTACGAGCGGGGAAAAGCCGCTGCCGATCGGGTTGCAATTACTCGGGCCAGCGTTTGGCGAAGAAAAATTATTGCGCGTGGCGCGGATGTACGAGAAGACAACCGACTGGCATTTGCGCAAGCCGGGACTGAAATAGCTGGACTGTTCGCAGTGGCACTGAAGACTTCGACAAGCTCGGTCGAGCGTGCCACCGCCGGTGTGGAACTGCGCGAGACTATCGGGGCGCCTATTTAATTTTGTATGTGATGGTCACGCTGGCGCTGATCTGAATCTGGCCCGGCTGGACGGGCGTGGCGACTTCCGCGGCGGCGGCCATGTGCATCATGCGAGGCACATTGGGAAATATCCGCTGCACGTTCCCTTCATCAATTTCGGCAACCTTTCCCAGAGAAACATCGGCCGCCCTGGCGATGGCTAGCGCTTTGATTTTGGCCTGGGAGACCGCGTTTTCCAGGGCCGCCTGCGTGGCGTCGGTTTCATCCTGAAGCGAGAAATCGACGCCCTGGACCTGGTCCGCGCCCGCTTTCACCCCAGCATCGATCACAGGCCCGATCTGCGATAAATCTTCAAGCGTAATCTGCAATTGATTAGACGCTTCATAACCGACGATTTTTGGACCACGTCGCGGCATGCTTTCGTCGGACTGCTGATAGACCGGCTGCAGCGTGATGCGCTGGCTTTGGATTTTTTCCTTTTTGATTCCCAAATCGCTGATCGCATCGAGCGATTTCTGGACAACCTTATTCACCTTCTGCTGCGCGACAGCCGCATCTTTATCCTGGGCCACAGCGCCCAGCGATACGACAGCACGGTCCGGCGCGACGTCGATTTCGCCATTGCCGCTGACAACGATGATGGGTTCGGACGGCAATTTCGCGGGTTGCTCCTGCGCCATGGCAGTCGCGGTACATAACGCCAAAGCGAAGGTTGCTATCAACCGAGAGGGGGAGTTGTTGGCCATATCTGAATCAACAACCCGCAAAGAACCAAAAGTTGCGAGAATTGCACCAATATCACAGGAAAAAGGATGAACGTGGTTTACAAGTAGAGCCAGGCCGTCCTCGGCCCGAATTCCAGGGCGAGGACGCCCCGGCTCTCCTGTGCCGCATCATCAACCGTTCGACCCGTTTATCGCGCGTATTCCACCGAGCGCACCTCGCGAATCAGGGTTACCTTAATCTCGCCGGGATACGTCAAATCCGATTCGATTTTCTTGGCGATATCACGGGCAATCTTGGCGCTGATTTTGTCATCAACCGCTCTGGCATCCACGATCACGCGCACCTCGCGGCCAGCTTGAATCGCATAGGCCTGGCGAACACCCTCGAAGGTTTTGGCCAAATCTTCCAATTCCTGCAGGCGTTTAACATAGCGTTCCAGACTCTCGCGGCGAGCTCCCGGGCGGGCAGCGCTAATGGCGTCGGCGGCCATGACGATTGGGGTGTACGGCGTGGTCGCGGGCACATCGCCATGGTGGGCCAGCGCAGCATTCAACACCGCTTCCGGCTCATTGAACTTACGCAGGAATTCCATCCCGATCTGGGGATGGCCGCCTTCGATTTCATGGTCCATCGCTTTGCCGATGTCATGCAATAAACCCGCGCGGCGGGCGAGCGTGCCATCAAGCCCGAGTTCGTCGGCGATCACCTGCGAAATGTAAGCGACTTCCAGGCTGTGTTTGAGCACATTCTGGCCATAGCTGGTGCGATAGCCGAGCCGGCCCAGCATGGGAATGATCGGCTTGGGAATGTTAGGAAGATTGGCTTCCTGCACCGCATCGCGGCCCAGTTTGACCAGTTCTTCCTCAACTTCTTTACTCGTGCTAGCCACGATTTCTTCAATGCGTGCCGGATGAATTCGCCCATCCTGCACCAGGCGCTCCAGCGAAAGCCGAGCGATTTCGCGGCGCACGGGGTCGAAGCAGCTGACAACCACCACGCCCGGCGTATCGTCAATAATGACATCCACGCCGGTCGCTTTTTCAAACGAGCGAATGTTCCGACCCTCGCGGCCGATCACTCGGCCCTTCATATCATCCGACGGAATCGTCACCGACGAAACCGTGTGATCGCTCGTCTGATCCGAGGCATAGCGCTGAATGGCCTGCAGGATTATCTGGCGGCTCTTTTCCTTGGCTTCTTCCTGCGCCTGCTCAGTCATCTTCTGGATCAGCGCGCCGCACTCGCCGCGCAGCTCATCCTCGAGACGCTTGAGCAGCAGGTCGCGCGCCTGCTCGAAATTCATGTTGGTTACCTGCAGCAAACGATTGCGCTGCTCAGCCAGAATCTCGTCCAGTTCTTTTTCCTGCGATTGCACTTTCTGCTCGCGCGCTTTTAGTCGACGCTCGAGATCGTCCAGATTTTTTTCTTTCACGCTGAGCGTATCGAGCTTGCGATCCAGCGTGTCTTCACGCTTGCTCAATCGCTGCTCCAGATTGCGAAGCTCATTTCGTTGCGATTCGGCTTCCTTATCAGCCTCGGTTTTCAGCCGCTGCCGCTCTTCGCGGGCGCTCAGCTCCAGTTCCTTGGCCTTATTTTCAGCTTCCTTGCGGGCGTTGGCACGGATGGTTTCGACTTCGGCGTTGGCCTGCGTGATGGCATTCCGCCCGGCCATTTGGATAAACGCGAAAACCCCGATCCCGCCCACGATCAATCCCGCGATAGCACAAATTACATAGAGGAGATATTCCATGGCGCTTCACCTGTTGCCTCGTGGATAATTACAACCACAGGGAAGCTGATGGCGGAAAAGACAAACGTAGCAAGACCGGCCCGAGCGCTTAATTAGCCCAGAAAGCGCAAAGGTGATAGTAGTCGACTATCCATCAAACCGGGTGGAGCTCTTGAAGCCGCGGGGCGCAAATATTTTCGCCTCGCGTTGAATTGGGCAACGTTAATCGCCGCGCTGGAATAGGCCGGCTGCAAAAACAGACGGTGCATTCTCCGATTGCCCCAGCGCAACAGGCCGATCATCCACGCGCACACTGCAAGCAATGCCAGCAGCATCGTGAACAGGACCTGTACGAAATGAACTCCGCTATATGCCACGTTGGTTACTTCGCTTTTTTATTTCTGGCGAAGTCTTCCGCGTAAAAAGCTTCTCTGCCAGAGAGGAGCGATCCACTTAAATCCACTCCATCTCAAAAAATTCAGCGGATACCACTAGTAACATAGATGACAACTTCCGCTAAATTCTCAACCGGAATAATACCCCTTGAACGCCTCACTGACAAGACAGGATCATGTCAAAGCAGGAAAGCTTTGCGCTTTATCTCTTTTGTTAGTTGATTCTAGATAGTGGTTAGTTGTTGAAACCGGAACAACTAACCACTAACCATTAACCATTAACAACTAACATTGATGTAACCACTAACAACTAACATTTATTGCTTGACCAACGATCCCATGGCGTTTAGCGTCCGTGCCCTCCATGCTTAAAAGAACCCCGTTTTACGATTTCCATATGAAAGCCGGCGCGAAGATGGTCGATTTTGCCGGCTGGGAAATGCCCCTGCTCTATCGCTCGATTACCGAAGAGCATGAGCATACGCGCAAGTCCGCTTCAATCTTCGATGTCTCGCACATGGGACGGCTATATTTTACGGGGAAAGATGTTGTCCCATTTTTGAATCGCATTTTAACTCGCAATGTAAGCGAGCAGAAAGTCGGCCAGAGCCGTTATTCGCTGGTGTGCAATGAAAATGGCGGGATCCTGGATGACATTATTGTGTCGCGCGATTCCAAGAAATGGCTGATCGTTTGTAACGCCAGCAACCGTGAAAAATTACTCGCCTGGTTTGGCGAGCAGCGACGCAGCGGAAATTTCGACATGGATATGTCGGACCAGACCACGGCCACTGCCATGGTGGCGATCCAGGGACCAAAGGTCATCGACAAAATCGCTGGCGTATTGCCCGTGGATGTGAAATCCCTCAAGCGCTATTCGTTCGTCAGCGATAGTTTCATGCTGATGAATTTCACGGTCTTTCGCTCCGGATACACCGGCGAAGACGGCGTCGAGGTGATTTTGCCCGCCAAGGCTGCGGGGATGGCGATGAATTTCCTGGCGTCGAATTTTGAAAAAGAAGAGGCGACGATCAAGCCAGCGGGCCTTGGAGCGCGCGACACGCTGCGATTGGAAGCAGCCCTGCCTTTGTATGGACATGAATTAAATGAAAACATCGATCCGCTGTCAGCGGGATTGGCCTGGGCAGTGGATTTGAATAAACAGTTTATCGGGGTAGAAAAGCTGCGCGAGATTGCAGCAGCAGGGCCGAAGCGAAAATTAGTCGGACTGGAATTGGAAGGCCGCCGCATCGCCCGCGCGGAAGCGTCGGTATTGCGAGATAATCGCGCCATCGGCACCGTCACCAGCGGCACATTTGGCCCGACTGTGCAAAAGAGCATCGCATTGGCTTACATTGATGCAAATGATGCGGCCGTCGGCAACGAGGTGCAGGTGGATTTGAAAGGTACAATGAATCCCGCGAAAATAGTTCCAGTGCCGTTTTACAAGCGCCCCGCCAAGGCAGGTTAGTTGTTAGTAGATAGTCGTTAGTTGTTGTTAGTATTGGATTGATTTTTCACAACTATCAATTAACCACTAACAACTAACAAACAAGGATTTTTATGAGTGTTCCCACCGATCGCCGTTATCTGGAGTCTCACGAATGGCACAAAGCCGACGGCGATACCGTCACCATCGGCATCACCGATATCGCTGCCAATGACCTGACCGACATCACATTCGTCAGCCTGCCCAGGGTCGGCGAAAAAATCTCCGCCAACGCCCGCTTCGGTGAAGTCGAATCCGTCAAAGCCACCAGCGATCTTTACTCCGGCGTCAGCGGGACCGTCACCGCCGTCAATGACAAGCTCAACACCGACCCCGGCCTGGTCAATCGCGATCCCTACGGCGACGGCTGGATGATCAAAATCAAAACCACGGATAAGCTCGATGGATTGCTATCGTCAGAAGATTATTTGAAGAAGACGGGGCATTAAAAAAATGGAACCACAGATGAACACAGATAAATACTAAGGATGGAAATAAATGTGTAGTTGCAGCTCTTTTTTCATCCTTCCCCGGCCTGAGCCGCGTCGAAGGCATCCTTCCGCTTTCATCCTTTTTTTCTTTCTGTGTTTATCTGTGGTTAATTCTCATGTCTGATTTCGTCGACCTCCATTGTCATTCCACTGCTTCCGATGGCACATTTGCGCCCGCGCAGGTCGTGCAACTGGCGAAAGATTCCGGTTTAAGCGCGCTGGCGCTCACCGATCACGATACGATCGGCGGCATTGCTGAAGCACAGGCGGCAGCGAAAACTCTGGGCATCGATTTTCTGCCCGGCATCGAAATCTCCGCTGAATTTCCTCGCCCCGGCACAATGCACATCCTCGGCTACGGAATCGATCCGCAGCTGCCAGCATTGAAAAATCTGACCGAAGAATTGCTTGCCGGCAGAGATAATCGCAATCCTCGCATCGTGGCGAAATTAAATGAGATGGGCGTCGCAGTCACGATGGAGGAATGGGAAGCCGAGGCGAAAGGCGTAGTGCTGGGTCGCCCGCAACTGGCAGCGATTCTCTTTCGCAAAGGTTACGTGAACTCCGTCAAGCAGGCGTTCGATAAATACATCGGCCAGGGTGCCCCTGCGTATTTTGATAAGGAGCGGCTGACGCCTCGCCAGGCATTCGAGCGAATCCGTGAAGCGAAGGGTTTGCCAATCCTCGCGCATCCCGTGCAATTGCGGCTGCAAAACGACGCGCAATTGGAACGGCTGGTTAAGGATTTAATGGACATGGGCCTGGCCGGCATCGAAGTGATTCATTCCGATCACAACACGGACGTAATCGAAAAACTCACCCGCCTCGCGGATAAATACCAACTGCTAAAAACCGGCGGCTCGGATTTTCATGGAAGCACCAAAGCAGATATCCGGCTCGGCGTCGCCAACGGACGTAAAGTGCCACGCGCGTTTTTCGATGCGCTGGTAAATCAGTTGGGTAAATAAAACCCCCACATGCGAACACCAATAGCCGGGACGAAACTTCGTCCCGGTTGAACCCGCTCACTCTAATCAGCAGCCGGCAAATAAAGCGTGAACGTCGTCCCCTTATTCACTTCGGATTGCACTTCGATTCGCCCGGTGTGATGCTCGATGATCTGCTTGCAAATGGCCAATCCCAACCCAGTCCCTTTGGCTTCCCCTTTTTTCGCCGTCCCCTTAGTGGTGAAGAATGGATCAAAAATTTTCAAGATATTTTTCTCCGCTATCCCACTACCAGTATCAATGATCTGGATTTTCACTTCGGGGGAATTCTCCACGGGAGCCGCTTTAATGGTGAGCGAACCGCCGCGGCCCAACATGGCCTGCCGCGCATTGATCAAAAGATTCAGCAGCACCTGCTCCAACTGAATCGCATCCCCTTTAACGTTTGTTTCCGGTTGAACCTGCACACGCAGGGCAATCGCATCTTTCTGCGGATCGCGCGCCATGACCAGCAAGGTTTGGTCGATTAATTCCTGCACGCTCACCGCGCCAAATGAATCTTCGCCGCGCGCCAGCGAAAGCATGGATTGGCAGATTTTGCCTGCCTTGGTCGCAGCGCCGAAAGCTTTGTTTAGCGCCTTGGCGATCATGACCATGTCCGGTTTATCGGACTCTGCCGATTTCAAGGCATATTGCGAATAAGAAACAATTGGCGTCAGCAAATTATTAAATTCATGAGCAATGACCGCGGAGATCGTCCCAATCGTCGCCAATCGTTGTGATTCCAATACCTGCCGTTTCAACTGGTCCAACTGCAGCTGCGCCTCGGCCATCTGGCGCGCAAGCTCGTCGGCGGTGGTGGTGGAACTAGAGGCCATTCCAAGTTGCTATCGACTTAAAGAACACCAAACCTTCAGGCGGATAATTTAAGAAAATTGCCAATCAACGAAAATCTGAATGGCATGTGGATAAGTTGTTGGTTGTGTTGCGCAAGCCACGCAAATCAGCAGAGATATGCACACATTGCGAATGTGGAGATGCTGTTGCGAACAGCCCGTATCGCTGCCATGCGGTATGATGCTGTTCCATGCACTACCAAGAACATAATTGGCCCACCATCGCGGCAATCGATAAGAACACCCCGGTCATCATCTCCCTGGGTTCGTTGGAGCAGCATGGGCATCATTTGCCAGTCTTCACGGATACCCTCCAGGTGGAAGCCATTGCCCGCGCCGCCGAGCAAAAAATGCCGCAGGAGTGTCTGCTGCTCCCCACGCTCTGGCTGGGCAGCTCCGATCATCACCTGGATTTCCCTGGCACGATCAGCGTCAGTGGCGAGCTTTATTCTCAAATGATTCGCTCCGTGGCCCGCTCATTACTGAAAGCAGGTTTCACCCGCCAACTTTTCCTCAACGGCCATGGCGGCAATTTCGCCCCGATCTCACAAGCGCTCACCGATTTCTGCAACGAAGACGATCAAGCGGACGCCACCTATCTAATCCTCGCCAACTGGTGGGGTCTTTGTCGGGATGCAATCACGCCCGCCGCCCTGGGCACGAAACAAGCCGCCATCAACCACGCCTGCGAATACGAAACCTCGCTTATGCTGCATTTGCATCCGCGATTGGTAAATATGCCCGATGCAATCGATCGCCTGCCTGTCCTGGACTCGCAGTGGACCAAAACCGGCAAAGCCACCTGGTTCTCCCGCTTTGCTCGCCGGACCGCTGGCGGCGCGACGGGATTACCGACATTAGCCACTGTCGAGAAAGGCAAAAAAATCTTCGACGCCGCCGTCGCTGATTTGATTACATTCCTGCGAGAATTCAGAATGTGGCCGGCTTCATCAAAATTGGGACCCAAATAGTTGTGAGTATAAGAGGATGAAATTCACGAATTATTTTCTCTCGATTCGTAATCGCCCCGACCGAGTGATGATTAAAGATGAATGGATCGAGAGGACAATACAGCAACCCGTTAAGCGAACAGTGCAAGCGGACGGGCGAATCCGCTGCTGGGCACAA
>DASXDR010000018.1:0-25989 GCA_036490535.1 Tepidisphaeraceae bacterium
CAAAGTGTTTAATGATCGCCCGCCGCTCTCGCTGCGTAAATGCTTCCCTGCTTGGCATATGGCCTCCTTGACGTAAAGAAAGGCACAATACCTAAGTCCTGGGCCTGGCGCGAGGACTTTGTGCTCGCCGCTCTAGAGCAAAAATCCCCCATCTTTTCCCCGCCACCCCAATCCGCTAGAATACACCTTTGCCACGGAGCCTTCGTTGTCCATCCCGCTTGAAATTCTGGAAGATTACGAAAAGAAAGAAAAGTGCGGCCTGTTCGGCGTATGGGGTACGCCTGAAGCGGCGCAGATTACCTACCAGGGCCTTTTTGCGCAGCAACATCGCGGGCAGGAATCGGCTGGCATCGCCGTCAGCGATGGTTCCGATCTTCGCGGGCATGCTGGCATGGGCCTGGTCAGTCAGGTTTTTTCGTCGCGCCTGATGCGCGAAGAATTGCAGGGCCACGGGGCGATCGGGCATGTGCGTTATTCGACAACCGGCTCCAGCAAACTGTGCAACGCCCAGCCGCTGATGCGGCAATATCTCATGGGGCCGGTGGCGGTGGCTCATAATGGCAATCTCATCAACGCCGCCATGCTTCGCAAAGCCTACGAAGAACATGGGCATATTTTTCAATCCACGACGGATACGGAAATCATCGTGCATTTGCTCGCTAAGCCGAGCCATGTGGAAAAGCACGATCCGCTGCCGCACGTGCTCAAGCATTTGCAAGGCGCTTTCAGCCTGCTGTTTCTATTTCCGAATCGCATCGAAGCCGTGCGCGATCCCTGGGGGATTCGCCCGCTGGTGCTGGGGAAAACAGCGCAGGGCCATTGGTGTGTTGCTTCGGAGACCTGCGCGTTTGATGCAATTGGCGCCACGCTCGAGCGCGAGATTGAGCCAGGCGAGATCGTCCGAATCGACGACAGCGGTATTCATAGCCGTCGATTTTCGCAGCCCGCACCGCAGCAGGCACGCTGTGTTTTTGAACACGTTTATTTCGCCAATCCAGCGAGCAAAGTTTTTTCGCAAACCGTGCATATCGTCCGGCAGGAGATTGGCAAGCAGTTAGCAATCGAAGCGCCGGTGCAAGCGGATTACGTGATGCCTATGCCGGACTCGGGGCGCTCAGCGGCATTGGGATTTGCCCGGCAATCGCAGATTCCGTTTGAAGAAGGAATTGTGCCCAATCGTTTCGTGGGCCGCACGTTTATTTTGCCGGGGCAGGCAGCGCGCGATAAAGCGGTCGCTGCGAAGTTAAACATCATTCCGGATGTTGTGGCTGGCAAGCGAATCGTGATTGTCGAAGATTCCATCGTGCGCGGCACGACCACGCGCTCGAAGATGCGCGCCATCCGCAACGCCGGTGCAAAAGAAATCCATTTGCGGGTCAGTTGCCCGCCGATTCGGCATCCTTGTTTTTATGGCATCGATTTTCCCACCAGCGCGGAATTGATCGCGCACAATCGCACGGTCGAGCAGGTGCGCGAATTTCTGGAAGTGGACAGCCTCGCGTATCTCTCGCTGGAAGGTTTGCTTTCGTGCATGAAATACCCTGCAGATCAATATTGCACCGCCTGTTGGTCGGGCGAATACAAAATCCCCATCGACCAACCCCAAAGCAAATTCAGCTTTGAGCGCGATCAGTTGCAGATGTTTTAATAGATTTCATCCTTCATCCTTCCACCTTCATCCCTCTTCTCCTCCCCCACCAATTGTGGATAACCTCTCGTGAACCACAATATGGCTTTACAAAATAGGTAAACCTTTGCATAATCCACTCTTTCCTTAAGGGACGGTTGTAATCGGGAAACCGGCCCTGGCAGACATGGAAGGTGCGAAAGGAATCGCTGGCTCTGACGGCCGGCCCAGCAAGATGCGGGTCGGCCGTTTTGTTTTAAGCGGGTCACTTGGTTCAACTCAGATGGGCGCTGAGAGCTATCTGAAAACCGAATTTGTCCCCGCATCACTGAGCCGGGCCGTCCTCAGCCCGATTTTCATCCCAACTTCATAATTTTCGGACAGCTTCTAAACTAGTTTTATTCACTGGCGTTTCGGCCGACGCCGCAACAACATCGCCGCGCCAATCAAACCCGTCAGGAAGCCCGGCTCGGGAATAGCGACCAACTCATAGATTGCGCCACTAGGCGTAGGATTCTCATCGTAGAGTGATCCGTCAGTAGCCATGTCGCTCAAAAACAGGCCATCATCCGTCGAAAGAACCCCATCAATATGGCCAAGGCCATCCTGCCCTGATTCGATAAAATGGAAATATTGGTTCGTTGTCGGATCGTAGTAAACCAAGGCATTCTGGTCATTGTCCGTGCCGGAGTAGCCATTTCCGCTGAACGTAACAAATATTCCATTGTTCAACCCAGCCGGGAAAGATGAGGGGGCAAATGCGATTTCATTAGGCCCTTCGGTTTGCGCGCCATTGGCAGTCGCGCGAAAGGTTTGCAAAGGTTGCACCCCCAGGCCGTCTCCAACTTGTGACCCATCGCTTTCAAGAATCACGCTATGGGCAAAGCCAAAATCCGGCACGGTCGTACCGACCTGATTGGCAGGAATCATGTTCATTTCATCAGCGCTATATTCTTTTTGTGTATTCGTGTAAGTGGGATCATTAACTCCGTTATCGATTCCATTATCGTCGAGATAAAGATTTCCCGTGCTGGGTTGAAATGCCAGGCCAGCGGAATTGCGCAACCCCTGGGCGATTTGCGTCATGTTGGAGAACGTCGGCGTTGACGATGATTCATTGATGGTCAGCCGGTAAATCGAGGCGCCATGCAGCGTGGCATTGAATACTCCGCTGGCGCCAACGGTGGCAGTGGGGGGTGTAGAGACATTGTCTGCCTGAGACCCGATGTTGAAATAGAGATCGTAACTCCCCGGACTGCCCGGCGTCGGCTGTGAGATGGATACATAAGTAGTATGCTCCCAATCATTTCCGTCAGGCTGATTCGGAAAAGAGAATTGTTCAGTGCCGAGCAGGGTGTAGGAAGTTGGCGAGGACATTTGCAGAACGGAAATAGTCGGGTTGGCAGCGCTACTGGTGACGAAAACTAAATTTCCCGCCACGGTGACGGAGCTAATTACTCCGGGCAGGCCACTGTAAACCACCGTGCCTGCCGCGTTGTCCGCCACGCCATCGTGATTCGAATCCGTAAAGCGAAGCAGCGAGCCGGTGGAATTGTAATAGGTTTGATTAGGCAGGGGATTGCTCGTCCCCACAAGGATGGAGCCATCGGACAATTGCTGCATGCCTACCGGAAAATTCAGGCCCGACGCGAAGGTGGTGTAGCGAAAGTCGGCCGGGTTCACGCCGGCCGCAGTGTTCAGCGGCGGCGGATCGCCCCATGCCATGCCGCCGAGCGTGGCCATTAATATTAATAAACCTGAATTACGGATGTGCCGATTCTGATTTGCGCTTCGCATTATTTCCTTCCTTGATTAACCCGCACCCATAATACCGCAAGAAAGCACACCAGTTAACACCCAATCCCGCTGAGGATCAGATAGCCCTTTCCAAAATATCGCGCATGATCTGGCCCGCAGCGCCACTGCAGGATTCCCCTATCCCAAAACGCACCCGCCCCTAATAGACTTACAACCCCTCAAATTCCCCAATGCCATTTCTGAGGCACCCCGAAGAACCAAATTTTTCGCAGACATCTTTAAAAGCCTCTAATCCAGCATCACAATAATAAACGGCGGCTTGGTGAGCTCGTCGTTTACACCGCCGGTTGGGCCGACCAAGTCGATGGTGGCCAATCCGTCGCCATATTTTCCTTTGACGACTTTGCCGCTGAGAACACTGTCGGGCGTGGTGTCATCCAGGATCAGGCTGGAGGCATCGCCATCAAAGGCGCGGCGCAGATCGAGCAATCCCGGGCCGGAGAGTTTTAGAGTGATTTTATCGCCGTCGGCGTCGACATAATTCAGATGATTCCCCAGGCCGAAGAAGGCGGAGTAATTGCTGGATGTGGTATCGCCGTTGCCCTGGAGAGCGTTGCCGCTGGTGTCGGTGACGCCATCGCTGGCGTAGGCGACGAATTGGTAAACTTTATTTTCCGCAAGCGATTTCCTGGGAGTGATTGTTACGGAGTCACCGGAAGCATCATATGAGGCGGTTTTCAGTTTAATTGGAGAGCGCGGGCCGGTGGCATAGGGGCCGTCATGATTGCGGCTGAAAAGGCCGTAGCTGCTCAGCGCCTCTGCTGATGCCTGGGATACGGGTTTGTTGAATAGTACGGTCAGGCTGGTGATGCGTTTGCCCACATGATTGAGGGTAATGCTTTGCACGGTTGGGGCGATGGAGTTGACATTGTTGATGGTCAATAAGCCCGTGCCCGAAGCCAGCGACGAATTAGCCGCGCCAAGGAAAAATAAATTCTGCGCCGTGGCCGATCCGGTAGTCGGCGGGACGATCTGGGCATTGCTCAATTGAAGAAGCACATTTTCTGAAGTGCCCACAGTCGTATCAGGGTTATTCAGCACGGGGATAGTCACGGCTTGAGAGGTTTGACCGGGCTGAAATGTTAACGTGGTCAGCACGGTGCTGTAATCCGTTCCGGGGATAGCCTGCGCGCCGATGGTGCTGGTGGTTTGATACACAGTGGAGAAATCCACGGTTTCTTCGTCGCTGGTGACACCGAGGCGTTGCACGACGACCGTGGCACTGCCTTGACTGCTGTTGACACTGACCGTTCCGGGAGAAATTTCAAAAGCAGAGTTTACATTCTGGATCGTCACTTCTGCGGTATCCGGCGAAACCAGCACGTAGGGAGGTGTTGATCCGCTCCCGGTGCCCTGATCGGTATAGGGATCGGTGAGCTCAATATCGAAACTTTTGTTCCCACCCAGGGTCTGGCTGTTGAGGATGGGAATCAGGATTTGTTCAGAAGTGGCGCCGATGGGAAATGTAAGCGAGCCGGATTCAGCAACATAATCAGTCCCCGCAATCGCGGTTCCATCAATGGTATTGTAAGAGACACTGAACGCCGACGAGGGACTGTGGCCGGTGACTTGCACAGTGACCACTGCATCGGAGCTATTGAGATTCGTAGTGAAATTGGTGCTGGTGAAGGAGACAGCAGGCGCCGTTGAGGTGGGTCCAGTCTGTTGAATAAACGAAGCAGCGTCGGTGATAGTCCCTGTGATCCCGCTGATCGTCGTTGCTAGTGTACCTACACCCGTTGAGGTGTTTATGGAGATAACGTTGCCCGAGGTGGTCACCCCATACATCACATTATCCTGCCCAAGCGCCAGGCCGACCACGTCGGTGAATCCGGTGTCTCCGATCTTGGTTGCTGCGCCGGTGGAGGTATTCACAGAGAAAAATTGATCGCCAGCGGTTTCATCGTGTATGTGTGCGGTGAGATAGAGCCTTCCATCGACTCCGAAAGACAAATCTTCGCTGATGGTGTCGGCGTAGACGTTGTTGGTGTTGGGATCGACCTGGTCGGGGAGATTGAGATTTCCCACGAATGCCCCGGCTCCGGTAGTGGGGTTCAAGGAATAGAGTGAGGTGGTCGCACCGTAAATGTCGCCTGAAGTGTCCATTCCCAGGGATGTAACATTTACACCCACGGGGCCAATATCCGTGGCAGCGGCGGTGGTCTGGTTGATTTCGTAAAGATCGCCGTCCGTGGCGTACATATTGGTGAGCAGCGATGTGGAATTGGCGATCTGGTCGACTCCAGTGCCCATATTGCCCAACAGGGTTGCTGCGCCGGACCCGGTGTCGACCGTGTATAGATTGCCGTTGCTGGTGGAGACGTAAATGGCTGTCAGAAGCCTTCGTGGTTCCAACGACTCACAAAAGAGTTGTCTTCGCGAGACCGAATTCCGCCGCCGATTCGAAGATGCCGAACTCATGGCGGTAAATATAGATGGAGGAGAGGCAAGGAACAAGGGAAAAGAACGCCGAACTGCGAACGATGTACGCTGAAGAATGTACCGTAAGCTTGAACACTGCTGGTCTTTTTTCAGCGTCCAGCGTTCTACGTTCAGAGTTCAGTTTTTCAGGCTTTCATCGCTTCGACGCCGCCCATGATTTCCGAGAGCTCGGTGGTGATCTGGCTCTGGCGGGCGCGGTTGTATTGCATGGTGAGGCTCTTGACCATCTTGTCTGCGTTATCGGTGGCGCTCTTCATCGCGACCATGCGGGCGACGTGCTCGCTGGTGGTGGCGTCAAGAAAGGCCTGGAATAGCGCGGATTTGACAGTTTGCGGCAAAAGCTCGTCGAGCAGTTCCTTGGCAGAAGGAGAGAATTCGTAAACCGTTTGCACCTGAGTGGCAGCGGATTTTCCTTCGGCTTTCACGCCGGCCAAGGGAAGAAGGTTCAGCACTTCAGGCTTTTGGTTGCTGGCAGAGACGAAATTCATGTAGGCGACGTAGACCGCATCGATTTCGCCCTTGATGAATTTGTCCATTACTTCGTTGGCGACCTTTTCGACATCTTCGAATTTTGGGGCATCACCCAGGTCGAGGCGCTGGCTGATGGGGCGCTTCTGGAAATTGAAATAGCTCGCCCCTTTTTTGCCGCCGACATAAAGATCGACGGAAATTCCATCGGCAGCCTGCTGTTTGAGGAATGCATTGGCGGCGCGGAGGACGCTGCCGTTATATGCCCCAGCAAGACCGCGATTGCTGGTGAGCACGATCAGGGCAATCCGGCGTTTGCGGTCGGCATCAGTGGGACGGCGGAGCAGGGGATGCTCGATATCGCCAATGGATGCTGCCAGTTCCTGCACCAGTTCGCGTACTTTTTGGGTGTAGGGCTTGGTCCCCGTGGCCCGACGCAGCGATTTCTGGAACTTCGCCGTGGCGATCATCTGCATGGTCTTGGTGATCTTCTTGATATTTCGCACCGCTTTGCGGCGCTTGACGATTGCTCTAGCCTTGGCCATAGGGACGGAACAGTGTACAGATTAGCGAGGATGGGGCAATGGTAGGATAAAATGAATGCAGAATAGGAATTAGGGACAAGGGACAAGGCGGCAAGGGACAAGGGGAATACAAACCCCCGCCCCGGCCCTCCCCATGAGTACAAGGGGAGGGAGCTCACGCAACCGCTTAGTTTTCATCCTGTACTTAATTAACTTATGTTCCACGACGCCTATATCGCATTTGGATCTAACCTTGGAGACCGGTCCGCGAATATTCAGAAAGCGGCCGCGGCTCTGAATTCTCTAGGACAGATGAAACGGGTTTCGCCAATTCTGGAGTATCCCGCGGTGGATTCGCCGGCGGGGTCGCCAGCGTTTTTGAATGGGGTTTTACATCTGCAAACCGAGCTGACGCCACGAGAACTGTTAGATGGATTGTTGAATATTGAGCTGCAGATAGGGCGTAAGCGGAGCGTGAGAAATGCGCCACGGATTATTGACCTCGATTTGCTGATGTATGACCAGGTGCAATCCGATGCGGCAGATCTGCAGTTGCCGCACCCGCGCATGCACGAGCGGCGTTTTGTGCTGGAGCCATTCTGTGTGCTTGCGCCAGACCTGATTCATCCACGTCTGAATAAATCGATCCAGCAGTTATTCTCGGAACTGCCTTAGCCGGAACTGTCCGCACAGGCGACACGCTTTTGCGCACTTGGCAGCGATTGCGTCCGAGAACCATTTCTCGCTTGGCAAATTCGTGCAAAACCATTTGTCGCTTCGGCAATCGCATTGGATGTTTTGAGGAATATGAAAATCCATACCGGTCTAGCTCTGTTGGCATTAACGTGCATTTCCTCTGTAAGCTTTGGATTCGCTTCTGCGCTACCTGTTTGGGTGAATGGCGTCCCCGTCTGGCAGCAAGGTGACGTCGCGACGCTGGTCACGCCCGCCACCATCACCATGACCGCTGGCAGCACGACGCCACTGATTTTTGGGTCGATCTACAAAAATAATCTCACCGAAGCCGCCGGCCCGGCGAGCAATGTCGTTGCCCAACTTGGCTACGGCGCCATCGGCTCGGATCCGCGCTATTCGACCTGGACCTGGCTACCCGTAACTTACGACCAGCAGCTCGGCATTGCCGATGAATACACCGGTAATATCACCATCTCCACGCCGGGCACTTACGCGTATACCTATCGCTTCTCGCTGGACAACGGCGGCACCTGGACTGCTGCCGACCTCGCCGGCGATGGTGAGAATCCTGCCGTGGCCTTCGATTCTACCGACATCGGCACGCTTAACGTTACGGAAACTCCGGTACCGGAACCGGCAAGCATGGGTGTTCTAGGATCCATTGCTGTCCTATTCTTTAAGCGGCGTCGACATAATTGATGCGCCGCCTAATATTACGATTTCGTTAAAAGCCGTGGCCTCGCCGTGTGATCTGCACGCCTGTTCTCCTGCCCATTCATGGGCTAATATCGAGGCGTGCAAGGGTATAGTCTCACTCATCTAAAACAGCTCGAAGCCGAGAGCATTCACATTATTCGTGAAGTCGCCGCGGAGTTTGCCAACCCGGTGATGCTCTATTCCATTGGCAAGGATTCCTCGGTGATGGTGCGCCTTGCGCAGAAGGCGTTTTATCCGGGGCGATTGCCATTTCCGTTGTTGCATGTGGATACGACCTGGAAATTCCAGGCGATGACGCAGTTTCGCGACCAGTTCTGCCGGGATAATGGCTTCAACTTAATCGTCCATATCAACGAGCAGGGGGTGAAGGATGGCATCAACCCCTTTGATTCGGGCAGCAAAAAACACACGGACGTCATGAAAACCGAAGGGCTCAAACAAGCTCTCAACAAGCACGGCTTCGATGCTGCCTTTGGCGGCGCTCGCCGCGATGAGGAAAAATCCCGCGCCAAGGAGCGCGTCTATTCGTTCCGTGACAAGCTGCATCAGTGGGATCCTAAAAACCAGCGGCCGGAATTGTGGAATATCTACAATGGCAAAATTAACAAAGGCGAATCCATCCGCGTCTTCCCGCTGAGCAATTGGACTGAGCTGGATGTCTGGCAATATATCCATCTGGAAAAAATCCCCATTGTTCCGTTGTATTTCGCTGCCGAGCGACCCGTGGTCTATCGTGATGGCGCGATGATCATGGTGGATGACAATCGCATGCGGTTGCATCCTGGCGAAAAACCCGAGATGAAACGCATCCGTTTCCGTACGCTGGGTTGCTATCCGCTGACCGGCGCCATCGAGAGCGGCGCAACCACTTTGCCGGAGATTATTGAAGAGATGTTGCTCGCCAAGGTCTCCGAGCGGCAGGGCCGCATGATTGATCATGACGAAGCGGGGAGCATGGAACAGAAAAAACGTGAGGGGTATTTCTGATGTCGACGTTGCAAGCTGAAGATATCGATACCTATCTGGATCGCAATCAGCGCAAGGAACTTCTGCGTTTCCTCACCTGCGGCAGCGTCGATGACGGCAAATCGACCCTCATTGGCCGCTTGCTGCACGATTCGAAAATGATCTACGAAGATCAGTTAGCAGCGGTAAAAAAAGACAGCGCTAAATTCAGCACTACCGGTGGCGATATTGATCTGGCTCTGCTCACCGATGGGCTTAAAGCAGAACGTGAACAGGGCATCACGATCGATGTTGCTTATCGCTACTTCTCAACTGATAAACGCAAATTCATCATCGCGGACACGCCTGGCCATGAGCAGTACACGCGCAACATGGCCACCGGCGCTTCTACTTGTCAGCTCGCCATCATTCTCATCGACGCACGGCATGGCGTGATGACGCAAACCCGTCGCCATTCCTTCATCGTCTCCTTGCTTGGCATCAAGCATGTCGTCGTCGCGATCAACAAAATGGACCTCGTTGGCTATTCGCAGGAAGCCTTCGAAAAAATCAAAGCCGAATACACCGGCTTCATCGCAAAGCTGGCGATTCCCGATGTGCAGTTCATTCCGATGTCGGCTCTTAAAGGGGATAACGTCGTCGATAAAACTGGCACCATGCCCTGGTACCAGGGCCCGCCGCTGCTGAACCATCTCGAATCGGTGCACATCGCCTCGGACATTAACCTCTCCGACCTGCGCTTTCCGGTGCAATACGTGCTGCGGCCGAACCTCGATTTCCGCGGCTTTGCCGGGACGGTTGCCTCGGGGATTGTGCGCAAGGGAGATTCCGTCGTCGCGCTTCCGTCGGGTAAACGAAGTAAGGTCAAATCCATCGTTACTTATGACGGCGAGCTCACCGAAGCGTTTGGTCCGCAAGCTGTGACCGTCACGCTCACCGACGAAATCGACATCAGCCGTGGCGATATGCTGGTGCTTGATGGCAATCAGCCGCATGTCTCGAGCGACATCGAAGCGATGGTGGTCTGGATGAGCGAAAAGCCGTTTGTGCCGGGCCGCACTTATTGGCTCAAGCAGACCACGCGCACCGTCTCGGCTGAGATCGTGGAATTTCGCTATGGCGTTGATGTGAACACGCTCGAAAAACGCCCGGTCAACCAGCTTGCGCTCAATGAAGTCGCCCACGTGCAACTCGGCCTCACGCAGCCCATCTGCTATGACGCCTACAAATCCAACCGGGCAACTGGCGCATTCATCATCATCGACCGGTTGACCAACAACACTGTTGGCGCCGGGATGATTCTGGAAAAAGGCGAAACCCGCGGCGCCGGCGATCATTGGGGCCAATCTCCCACATCCACACCAACCAAGGAGCGCCACACTCTTATCGATTCCGCCGAGCGCGAAAAACGTTTCAACCAGAAACCCGTCACCATCCTGATCACCGGCCTGACCGGCTCAGGTAAATCGCGCATCGCCTTTGCTTTGGAAAAAGCCCTCTTCGACGCCGGCCATTCCGCCTCAGTGCTCTATGGCCAAAACATGCGACAGGGCCTCGGCCGCGATCTGGGCTTCTCCGCCGACGACCGCTCCGAAAACCTCCGCCGCAGCGCCGAAGTCGCCAAGCTGATGAACGATGCCGGGCTAATCTGCATCTGCGCCTTCGTCGCCCCCCACGAAGCCGTCCGCCAAAAAGCCCGCCAAACCGTTGGCCCCGATCGCTTCCTCGAAATCTTCGTGACCGCTCCGATGGAAATCTGCAAACAGCGCGACCGCAGCGGCGCCTACACGATGGCTGAGCGCGGCGAAATCACCCAATTCCCAGGCGTTTCCGCCACGTTTGAAGAACCTGCTAATCCCGACCTGGTATTGCATACCGATCAACTCAGCGTGGAACAGAGCGTACAAAAAATTATGGAACTCTTGCGCAAGCACACTGTGGTCTGATCGGTTAGCCCCAGCCTAGGGTGGGGTTGCCATTTCTAATAACCCATTGATCCGAACCGTTTCCGATAGCACAATCCCTCCGCATTCATGAACTCATCTGTAAAAAAATGGTCTCTCTTTGTCCTCCGCTGGACCATCGCCATTGTCGGTGTCTGGTGGGTCGTGGCTAATCTTTCACTGCGCGATCATGCGCTGGTGCTCGATCAGAATAATGTCCCGCACGATGAAGTCGTCCTGGCCGCCAAAAACGGGCAATACGATGTGATCGATTATCAAACCCATCGCGTGGTGCGGGTTGGGAATGACCGGTTGGTCAATGAGCCAGATCGTAAGACCGTCGAATTAAAAAACGGCCCCGTCGCCAAGATGCTTGGCCTCGATCTAACCGACAATCTGCATCACCCGGAAGTCCTCAAAGTGCTGGTGCAAACCCTCAACGGCGCTGGCCAGTGGATTTCGCCTGACCGGCTCAAAAACTATCAGCTTCAGGTACCTCATCCGCGCGTGCAGACTGGCCTGATTTCCATGATCCAGCAGGCGCGGCCCGCGCTGCTGTTTGCCTGCGTTGGCATCTTTCCTATCACAATCCTCCTCTGCTCCTATCGTTGGATGCGCTTGATGCGCGCGCTGGACATTCATATCTCTTATTACAAAACATTCGTCCTCTACATGGTGGGAAATTTCTATAATACTTTTCTCCCCGGCTCGACTGGCGGTGATGTACTAAAAGCAGTGTATGTCTCCCGCCTCACGCCGCATCGTACACGCGCTGTTGTGAGCGTTCTCTTCGATCGCGTGATCGGCCTGCTGGCCCTGGTCATGCTCGGCGGGGCTATGGCAGCGCGGCAATATGCCAACTTTGCCCTGCATGGCACCGCAACGGATCCCGCAGCTCGCAAATGCATGCAGGTGGCCATCGCTTCTGCGGCGATTCTGACGGCCGCGTTTGTTGGGTTTTACATCATTTTTCACCCGAATCTTCGCCGCCGCTTTGATTCGCTGATTGCCAGGCTCCCTGCCCAGGAACATATCCGCCACGTCCTGGATGTCCTGGAAATCTATCGTCAGCGGCATGGATTAATTTTGTGGGCTTTGGTAATCACGCTGCCGGTTCATATTACCGTCGTAATTTCAGCAATGCTGGCCGGGATGGCTTTCGGCCTGCCAATTCTCCCGATGTATTACTTCGTCGTCGTTCCCGTAGTGGTCCTGGTCGGAGCTATTCCGATCAGCCCCCAAGGCGCCGGCGTTATGGAATTCTTTGCGGTGCTGTTGCTTCAGAAACAAGGCGCCACCGTCGGGCAGGCCGTCGCCCTCACCATGTCCATTCGCATAGTGCAAATTCTCTGGAATCTCGTCGGCGGAATCTGGGTCGCATTTGGGGGATACCACGCTCCGACCGTCGCTGATAAAGAAGAACTCGAGCACGATGTGTAAGCAGCGAGCTGATTGGAATATCCGTTATTGCGGGTATAGCTGCTGCAGCGGCGAGGTTCGTAACCGCTCACGCTGCTCGTGTCGTTATTCTTCGCACCAGGGTTTCGATATTCACGGGCTTGGGGATCAGATCGTCGGCTCCGAGCATTTTGACCTGGTCCGCTCTTTCAGGACTGACATCGCCTGAGACGGCGTAGATTTGCCGCAGGGATTGATTGGGCGATTGTTTTAAAAACTTCAGCACTTCTGAACCGTCCACATCTGGCAGCATCAGGTCCAGAAGCAGCACCTCGGGCGATTCTTCGCGGAGCATTTGCATCGCTGCGGTGCCAGTTTCAGCCTGGATCACCTTCGCGCCAAATCCGGCCAGCAGACGTGCTGTCGCGCGCCGTGTGGGATCGTGATCTTCCACGAGAAGAATGGGGATTCCCTCGAGTGGTTTGGCGGACAATTGAGCGGTTGAGGTCGTTCTCACAGCCGCCGATTTGCTTACCAGGCGCGCCGGAATCGTAATGGTAAATTTCGCGCCTTTTCCTGGCTCGCTGCGCACGCCGAGTTCGCAACCCAGCGCCGAGGCCAGGCGTTTACCAATAGCCAGCCCGAGACCGGTCCCTTTGGAGCGATCGCGAGCAGGATTGGTGAGCTGGAAAAATTCATCGAAAATGTGTTCCAAATTATCCTGGGCGATTCCGACTCCGGTGTCGGTGACGTGAATTTCTATCGCTCCATCGGGGCGAGTTTCTCGTTTCACTTCCACATGACCCGAGGGGGTAAATTTAATTGCATTGGCAATGAGATTGGTCACCACGCGCGATAGTTTCGTGCGATCGGTGCGAAGCCAGACACTTTCACCGGCAAGCTGACAACGTAAATCGAGGGGCTTGATTTCCGCCAGGGGCCGCAGACGTGCCACTTCGCGATCCAGCAGCGCATCGAGCGGAAATTCCAAGACATCCAGTTGCACCTGTCCCGAATCGAAACTGCTCACATCCAGCACGTCGCCGATCAGTTCCGTCAGCGCATCGGCGCTCTGCCGCATCTCCAAAGCCAGGCGACGCATATCACCTGCTTTCTCAGGATCCTCGGAGCTGCGCACCATTAATTCCGACAGCAGATTAATTGCATTGGCCGGCGTGCGCACATCGTGGGAGATCGCCACGAGAAAGCGCGTCTTGCGGACGGATTCACCGACCGCGTCGCGGCGCCGCTGCTCGAGTTCGCGTTGCAGCAGCACGATTTCCATCGCCAGCGATGTCTGCGCCGCCAGCCATTCCATGATCTTGATGTCCTCAGCCGTCCATTTCCGCTCGGTTCGGCTGTACGCTTCAATTGCCCCGTTGATCTGCCCTCCCAATCGTAGGGGCGTGGAAATCAACGAACGGATCGATGGTTGGCCCGCAGCCATTGGCGCAATCACTTCAGGCCTTTTACTTAGATTCTCAATAAAGTCGGTTTGGCCGCGTTCCATCACGCTCAGCGCGAACGAATTTTTTAAAGGCCAAGCCGTTTGCTCCAGCGCATCTGTTGCAAATCCCGAATAGCCAATTGCCCGTAACCAGTGCCCGTCGCGTTGCACCACCGCCGACGCCGACACATCTCCGCCCATCAACGGAATAACCGCCGCGGCAATTTTGGAAATCACCTGATTTCCTGAGCCATGATCCACATCCCACCGCGTAGCCGCCAAGAGCGTTTGCAGCGCGGCTTCGCGCCGGACAAATTGCTGATTGAGCTCCTCTAATTGCTGATTTTGCTTTTCCAATCCCATGTTGGCCAAGTCGAGGGACTGGGACGTTGCATGGACATTACGCCGTGCATTGATCAGCAGATGCACACCAGCAGCAATCGCTGCCACATCAAACAGCAGCATTCCCGCGGTTAGAAATCGATATGAGCCAATGCTTGGATCGGGCGATACAACAAAGGCTCGCACCATACTGATTACTGCAAAGCATGCGGCCATTGCCCATACCAGCCGCTTATCGTTGCACCATACCGCTGCAATCAACGGAATACTGAACGCGATAGGTACGATGTGGGTAGTGGCTGGTGACAGCCGCAGGAACGCCACGATGGCTACACAAACCGCCGCCAGCCCCCAGCACGTCCAGGCGGGCAATCGTGAACAGTGCGGCGATTTTAACGTGCTCTTCATCTCATTCTATTCGCCAGTACCGAATTGTGTTTACGGGCGAACAGAACTTCAATCCTATCGGCATTTTTATGTAGACAAAAGAGTTGAACGCGCTTTGAGGCCGGTAATAACTACCGTGCTGCATCAGCCTGCCGCGCACCATTCCTCCCAAAGTGCGCGATACGCCGATTCGAGGTTATTTATAAAGGCGGATTCTTCCATAATTGGCGAGCGTCGCATGCGCGACCGCAAATCTGCACGAAGCCCGCTGAGCCGATCTACATCGGCCGCGAGCGTTTTGGATATTGCCACAAACGCTTCTGGTGTATCCGCGACCAACTCTCCCAGATCCAGGTTATGCAGCAAACTCGATCCCACGCGCGATACCGAAGTTTCCCCACGGAGTGTTACCACCGGCACCCCCATGTACAACGCATGGCAACTCGTCGTCCCTCCCGCAAACGGAAATGTATCCATGATCAAATCAATCCGCGAGAAAAAATCAAAATATTCTCTCAGCAAGACTTCTGGCTCCCATCCGATCCGCTCGCGCCCAATTCCGGCTTGCTCGAATTGTCGCAAAAAGTAATCCCGTGTGCCCGTATTTTCAGTTCCACTGCCTTTAATTATCAATTTGCAGCCCGGCAATTCTCGCATCACATTGCACCACATTGCGATTGAAGCGGGATTGATCTTGGCCAGGTTCGTCGCCAAGCCAAAAGTGATAAATCCATTGTTTAGCGCCGGCAGGGGGGTCACATCCGGCACGCCGGCAGGAGGGCGATATGCCCATTGCGTTTGCGGAAGCCGGACGAGTTTCTCGCTGTGATATGCATCGTTTCTGCCCGGCGGATCAATCCATGCATCGGTGATGCGAAAATCAATCGCCTTTAATCCGGTTGTTGAAGCGTATCCAAGCCAGGTGCCTTGCAGCGGCGCTGGCTTGCACGCCATCGCTGCTAATCGATTTGCCTGCGTGTGCACCGCCAGGTCAATCAGGATGTCGATCTTGTCTCTGTCGACCAGCGCAACAAATTCTTCATCTGACATGCCGTGAGTTGATCGCCAATGATCCGCCTCGCTGCGCAGGCGCCGCGTAACTTCATCTGCCCTGGGGAGATTGGCATAACAGTAAACTTCAAAAGCCCTGCGATTGTGTCCCGCCAGCACCGGCTCGATAAAAAAACTCACGCTGTGCTGCCGAAAATCCGGCGAAATATATCCCACGCGCAAACGCCTTTTGGGATTTCTATCTCGCTCGACCGCGCACTGCGTAACCCTGCTTTCTATTAGTTCTGCCCAGCGCCGATGCTCTTGATACAACTCCGCCGGATCTTCTGTCACGTAATGCAGGGCGTGAAGGGCGAAAGACAGAGGAAGCAGCGCCGCCAAACTAAGCCGCACATCAATATTTTTGTAATCTAACAGACATACATTCCGCAGTGCCTCGGCGGTCTCGGCGACTTGGCCGGTTGCATGAAAAATGATTGCCAGATTGGCCCAATACATGGGCGCTTTCCCATTGAGCGCAATCGCCTGCTGGATCGAAGCAATTCCATCATGGCTGCGCCTGGTTTGGTGCAGCAGAACGCCCAATAGATGCAGCGCATCCGCCTGCCTAGCATCCGCTGCGATAACTTGACGGTACATTTTTTCCGCATCTGCCAATTGCCCGTGTCCATGCGCCGCCAAAGCCATTTGTAGGAGCTGCGTGGTGTTGATGGACGGCATGGCCGCATTCTATCGTTTTGCCAAATGCAAATGAAAAGTGTCAGATAAAAAATGAATTTTTCAATTTGCCGGCCCGGTATTTGCCGATATTATTCTCCAGTGACGTTTGATGTTTCTGCAGTGTACGTGATGGAGCAAAATTCGCTGAACCGATAAGCAACCCTTTGGGCATAATCGCCTGCTCAGCAGCAAGCCCGCTTTAAGCGGGAAGCTAATGGCGGGAAAAATGGAATGGTTAACCCTGTTCCGCGATTCATGACCCCCGTATTGCATTTAAAGGGTTTGGCCAAAAACGTTCCACACGGCTCAGGCGGAATTCAATCGTCGTAAAAGCACAGCTTACGAGCGGTGCTTTTTTTATTTGCGCGTTGAGTGGGCGAACGCGGGTGCTGCGCACGCGCCGCTAACTATGAGGTGCGTCGTTTAATTGCATTTTCAGAATGCGAATGATTTTCTGGCATCCCTTGATGTTTCGGCGTGAAAGATCGACCCGCCAGTTTTCGTCTTCCATCCATTTGACGAACTCATCCGCTCCCGGTCGGCTCGGCTCACCAATTAAAACTTTTCCTTCCCTGGCCAACTGCTCTCGCCAAAACAGTTCCAGAAATTCCCACTGTTTTCTTTCATAGATGATGTCCGCTCCGATGATCCAATCGAATTTCTGGTCGATTCGATCCGTCCGCCAGTTAAGGCGAATCGCCTGCACACTTGGATCAAATTGCATTGCATTGGCGCGTGCCAGCAGAAGCGCGTCGCTTTCCAAGTCCGCGAAGGTAACTTTTGCGCCTAATGCAGCAGCCACGGTGCCGGTCAATCCCATGCCGCAGCCTAAATCTAAGAGGTACTTTCCTTGCATCTTGTGTTTCTGCTCTGCCAATTGTTCGGAAAGCGCCAGCGAGCTATCCCATAGCTCCGCCCAGTAGGGTAAATGCAGTTCATCCCCATCGCGCCGTTTTCCTTCGCGTTTTTCGCGCCGATCTTCGGCATCGGCTAGTTCATCCAGCACACGATTGGGATCGGCAATCCGCACGAAATTCAATTTCAAATCCCCAAACTCCAGGGGCAATAGGCTGACACGGTATTTTCGCCCGATCCTCGCTAGTAAACGGGCCCGCAAATCGCTTGGCATTTTGAGGTTACCCCTTGATCACATCCGTGCTATGGCCTGGAAACACCCGCGCTTTGGGATCAATAAAATGCTTGGCATGATTGATCGCGTTGCAGGCTTCGCCGAACGCGGTGGCGATTAGTTTTATTTTGGCGGGATACCATGCGGAGTCGCCGGCTGCGTAAATGCCCGGACGGTTGCTGCACATGGTTGCATCCACTTCGATTGCCGCGCCACGCAGTTTCAGTTCCCAATGTGCCAAGGGGCCGGCAGTGCTTTCAAATCCGATGTTCACCAATATCGCATCTACTTCCAGCGTCTGCTCGGCCTGGCTGCGATTGTCATAAATTACTGCTCGCTCCACGCGATCATTTCCTTCGATGGCTTTTAGCTCGTGAAATGTCAACACGCGCACCGAGGAGCACATCAGCTTCTCCACGGATTTTTCATGGGCGCGAAATGTATCCCGGCGATGAATCAACGTAATCGATTGTGCCACATCGCAGAGGGCATTAGCCCAATCCACGGCGCTGTCCCCGCCGCCAACAATCAACAATCGCTTGTTACGAAAATCTTCCACGTCGCCAACGGTGTAGTACACGCCGCTGCGCTCGAATTGCCCAGCATTTTCCAGTGCCAGACGTTTGGGTTGAAACGAGCCGATTCCAGATGCGATCAGGATGGTCCGGGTGATGTGCGACTGGCGATCCGTATGCAGTGAATACAATCGTTGCTCAGGATCATAATCCAAGCGTTGCACGCGTTCGCCCAGGGATAGCGCGGGCTTGTATTGCATCGCCTGGGTCACCAGATTTGCTACCAAGTCCTTGGCTCTTACTTTGGGAAACGCCGGCACATCATAAATGAATTTTTCGGGATACAGGGTTGCTAGTTGGCCGCCCAAGACGGAGAGCGAATCTACAATTTTCACCGACATGCCGCGAAAGCCGGCATAGAAGGCCCCGAATAGCCCGGTGGGGCCCGCTCCGACGATGACAATGTCGCTGATCATAGCCTTCTGCACATACTATAGGACGTTGGTGTAAAACTTGACAGAACTCATTTTGTAGCTTATTCTTGTGATTCTCCCTTTATCCGGAAAGGAAACAATTTTCGTGGCCAAATCCAAGAGCAGCAAGCGATCTGCCCCGCCGCGTAAAAAACCCATCAAGACCGCTAAAAAGCCTGCCAAAGCGCTGGCTCGTTCTGCGTCTAAGCCAGCTCGCTCCGCTCCCGCTAAGACGATCAAGCCGGTCAAACCTGCCAAACCCATCAAGCCCGCTCCCAAAAATGATCGGCCGGTTCCGCAGCCAATTATTGGCGAGGTTTCCATGACCTCCGGAAAGCCGAAAAAGAATCAGGCGGGCCTGCTGAGCAAAGATCTGGACCATTACCGCAATCTACTCCTGGCTAAGCGCCGCGAGCTGCTGGGTGACATGAGCTCCATGGAACGCGAAGCGCTGCGTTCGACGACCGGCTCGAATTTGTCCAATCTCCCCATCCACATGGCCGACATGGGCACGGATAACTACGAGCAGGAATTCACCCTGGGGCTCGTGGAAAAGGACCGCGTGCTGCTTCGGGAAATCAACATCGCATTAGCGAAAATTCATGATGGCACGTATGGCGTATGCGAAGGCACCGCCAAACCGATCAGCCGCGCGCGCCTCGAAGCCCAGCCCTGGGCAAAATACTCCATCGAATACGCCCGCAAGCTGGAAATGGGAATGATCCGGCCCATGATCTGATGGGTTAGTTGTTAGTGGTTAATTGTTAGTTGTTAAATTCTTCGCCCATTTCCGCCGATGCCAGGATTCATTTTTCGACCAAAACAATTATTCCGCGCTCTCTTTACAACTAACCACTAACAAGTAACAACTAACACCTCGATGCCTGTATCCACCGAAAATTTTAAATCGTTTCCGGCGCTGCTTCGCTTCTTTGGCGTGATGGCTGTGGGCTTGAGCCTGGATTTGTGGAGCAAGGCTGTCGCTCTAGCCCATCTCTCGGGAGATCGTCAGGTGAGCTTTATTCCGGGCTATCTTCAGTTTGAATTCCTCAACAACCCCGGAGCCGTGTTTGGCCTGGGCGCGGGACAACGCACCATTTTCATCGCGGTTTCCATTCTGGCGGTGGCGTTCCTGGTCTTTCTATTTGCCACTAGTGGCAAGCAAAAGCTTTATCAGGTCTTGCTGGGCATGATCCTCGCCGGCGTGCTCGGCAATCTCTACGACCGTATTGTGTATGGGCAGGTGCGGGACATGATTCACATTTTCCCGCGCTGGCCGCATTTGTATCCGTGGGTATTTAATGTTGCGGACTCGATGCTGTGTGTGGGCGTCTTCATGATGTTGGTCTATAGTTTTATCCATGACCACAAGCCTGCCCAACCATCCGCAGCTGATGCGGCAAGCCATTGAGCTGGCTAAGCGCGGCCGGGGCAGCGTCGAACCGAATCCGTCGGTGGGGTGTGTGATCGTCAAAGAGGGGCGGGTCATTGGCCAGGGATATACACAACCCTACGGCGGCGCTCATGCTGAGCCGACTGCCTTGGCGAACTGTTCCGAATCGCCTGTCGGCGCCACGGCCTACGTCACATTAGAACCCTGCTGCCACACGAATAAACAAACGCCGCCGTGCGTTCCGCGGTTAATTGAAGCGAAAATCTTGCGGGTGATTGTCGGGTGCCTTGATCCTAATCCATCTGTGAACGGGCAAGGCGTAGCTCAGTTGCGCGATGCGGGCATTGAAGTTGTCACGGGTATTCTTGAGAAAGAATGCCAGCAACTTATTGCGCCGTTCATCGCTACTACGGTCCACCATCGCCCCTATATCACGCTGAAATGGGCGCAAACGGTTGATGGGAAAATTGCTGGGCCGAACGGGCGAACACTGCAAATCAGCAACGAGCATTCCCGGCTAGTGGTCCATGCGCTGCGGGGTCGGTGTGATGCAATCGCTGTCGGCATCAATACGGTGCTTGCGGATAATCCGGTCTTGACGGTGCGTGAGGCTCCTTCGCTTCGGCCGCTGACGCGCTATGTGCTGGATCGCCAATTACGGATTCCATTGGAAAGCAGCCTGGTGCAATCGGCGAAGGAATCGCCAGTGGTCGTGGCAACTTATCCGGCCCATATGACATGCTCCAAGGCGGAGCAACTGCGCGCTCTGGGGGCAGAACTGATCGCGGTTTCTTCGCTGGGTCAAGTGATAGCAGATTGGCATCGTCGGCGGTTTACGCATGTTCTCGTTGAGCCGGGTTCCGCACTGGCGCGCGCTTTCTTCGCGGCCAACTATGCGGATCGACTTTGGGTGATTACCAGTCCGAAGGAACTCCAATCTTCTATCGCTCCATCGGCATCGCCCATACCGGGTTATTTTCATGCTACGGGCAAAGTCTCGCTGCAAGGCGATGAATTGGTGGAGTATCTGAATACTCAGAGCCCGGTTTTCTTTTCACCTGAAATCTCGGCGGATTTCCCGCAAAAGTAAGCGGTGCTATGCGTCGCCGCTGAATATTTTGGAGTCAATACGCGATACGCCCTGGAATTCCGTTCATCATGAAATCGCCACGCTGGAACCGGCGACAGTGTTGTTTGTCAAATCGCCGGAGGGTTCGTTCTCTCCGGTCGGGGCGACGATCGTTCCGATCAGGGTATATGTTTCTGCAGCCACGGTCCCTGTCGGGATGATGGGGGCAACGGAGAATGTTTTGCTGCCGCCGTTGGCTTTTAAATTAATATTGACCGAAGTCTGGCTGAGCAGGGTTTCATCGGCGGTTGAGCCATCGGGGGAAGCGTAGAGATCGAGTGTCGCTTTTCCCGCCGCGGCAACATTTCCGCCGTTGGCGAGTGCGAAAGTAATCTTGGGTTTCTTCTTGCTGCCCTGCACGATGGGAGTGGCGCTGGCGAGATTGGAGATCGAGAAATCGACAAAGGCGGGCGCGATGTTTGCTGGCCCGACCGCGGCGGAAACGGCAGCGGTGTCTCCTGATGGAGCGGCTTCAGCGAAGAGGTAATAACTTCCCTGTGTTTCGGATGCGGGAATCGTGAAGGTCAGTGCGACCTTTTTGCTTAAGTGCGATTTCAATTTTAACGGCAATGTTTTTCTGATAATTGCTGCGCTGCCATCGGGGCCGCTGCTGCTGGTGGATAGATAAATTGTTACCGGGACACTGCTATTGAATGACGTCGAGCTGGAATTGGTCACGGTGACGGTGCCTTTGATCTTGGTTTTGGAGCCGCCCACGAGATTGCCCGAGAATTTTGCGGTCAGTGCTGCGGTCAAAGGTGATGTCGTGCTTCCACCTCCGCCGCCTCCACCGCCCCCTCCTCCTCCGCCACCGCTCGTGTGCTCAGTGGCAGTAATGGTAAATGTCGGACTGGCAGCTTGGCCGAGGCTTTGGCCGGCTGCATTATAAAATGTCGCCTCGACTGTCGAACTTCCTGGCGCGCCGGGCACGAGCCAATTGTACGATCCTGTATCGGGGATACCGGTTACGATCGTCGTGCTGCCGCTGGAGGTGGTATATGCAAGCGTGACGCTGGCCGCACCAGCGGGTGAGGTCCATGCGATGTTCTGCTGCTGCCCTGAAGTCAGCGTGGTTCCGGAAGAAATATTTAAAATCGCGGCACTGGATTGAATCGAAAATGGTTCACTGCTGTCTTGGGCATCGTCGCTGGTGATGATGATTCGCGCATCATCGCTGCTGACGTTGGGCAGCGTGACCATCGCGTAATCACCGGTGACTTGCGTGGCGAGCGTTGTGATTGTTCCGTTGTCTGTTTGCAGCGAGATGTCCACTGGCGAGTTGGTTTGGCTCCACACCACGGGAATGCTTTGGCCGGCGGTTGTCTGAGATAATGCTCCGGGCGCGAGCAGAATTAATCCCGAAGCGGGCACGGTAAGTGTGCTGCTTGAGGCAGCGCTTCCCACGGCCGTGCCGGAAGAATTTTCCGGCGTGATGGAAATCGCGTAATCCGTTTCCGCCGGCAAATTGGCAGGTATTGCCCAGGTATACGATCCAGTATTGGGCTGATTCGTTGCGATGTTCACCGTGCCAGTCTCGGACGAGGCATAAGAAATATTGACGAGCGTCGCGCCTTGGGAATTCCAAGTGATGTTCTTCGTGCTGCCGGGAGCGAGGATCGTTCCTGCTTCGGGCTGCATCACCGCTACGCTGGGAGTTTGGCCGAGGGTTTCGTCTGCGAAGGGGTAATTGTCCACATATCCGCCGCCGGTGCGCCCCGAAGAATCGTAAATAAATCCCGTGAATGCTGCCGTCGACGGCGAGCCAGACCAGTAATTACCGCCGATATCCGCTCCACCATCCCACTGCACCGTTGCCGGAGGAAAGCTGTAAATGTGGTTATAGTTAATCGTGCGGTTCAAATAAAACTGCGCGTTGGCTACATCCCCGTAAACATATTCCGGCGTACCCGTGCCATTGAACGTATTCCCATACACTTGCACGTTCGTGGCGGTTTGCAATTGAATTCCGCCATCGGTCGCCATTTGCGCCGAATTCCCCTCTACATAATTGTCAGCCACGATGGTATTGATCACGGGGCTCGATACCCCGCTCGGATTGGGTCCGCCGCGCACAATGATTCCCGCGTTATTCACAATGTCATAAATGTAATTCCCGATGATCGTGTTATTGCTTGGCGGGTTTCCTTCGGCGAGGGTTGAATCGTCGCTGTTATAAATGAATATACCGCCCTTTGGGCTGTTCCAGATCGTATTGGCCTGGATAAGTTCATTGCTCGAGTTGTACACGGCCATTCCGCCCTCTGGCTCGCCTGAAATGGAATTGCCATACACAAAATCATAATCCGCATCGTCGTATAAAAAGATCCCTGTCCCCGCCGTCGTGTCTTGCGCATATCCGTTGGAGGCAACCACATTATCGATGATCTGGTCATAGTCCGAGCCGCTCGTGATGGTAATGCCATCATATTTTTGCCCGGAAATGTGATTGTATTCAATGAGGTCATCGCTGCTGTTGAGCAGCATCATCCCATGAAATCCCGAGGCATTCACTGTGTTTCCCACTACCGTGATATTGTTGGAATTCTTCAGCGCAATAGCATGCTGCGTGATCGTATTCTGAACGGTGTTGTTCATGACCAGGTCGTTCGTAGAGCCGTTGTCGACGAAAATGCCATTGGCATAGGAGGTCCCCACCACGCAGGAATCAATCGTGGAGCTAGAAGCGTTTTCGAAAACGATTCCATGCGCGTCGGTTGTCTGCGTGTATTCTGGATTCACATTCAGACTTTTTAGATTAATGTTCGAAACCGGGCTGCCGTTCACGTTGCCGTCCAGGTAATCCTGCACCTGCACGCCATTATCGCCACCATTGAGGGTGAGGTTTTCGACAGTCACGTTGGATGTGACGATCTCCATTCCTGCTGGCATGCCGGCAGGAACATTGATCACCACATCCGCGGGCGAGCTTCCGGTTCCTTGAATCGTCAGGGCTTTTTGAACGAATAGAAGTTGCTCATTGCCCAGATAGATAATTGGTGAAGGAGTATAAGTCCCCGGCGCTATCGAAATTGTGTCGCCGCTGCTGGCTGCATCGATGGCCTGCTGAATATCTGTATATTGCGCTCCCGAAGGGGCTACGGTCAGCACCGAAAACAATTGCCGTTTCTCAAGCATCTCCAAGGCTGTCTTTGCAATCGACCGGCTCATCTGTTTGCGCTTCATTCCAAAATCCTTTAGGCTTTAGGGTTCAAAATTGCCTGGCACGGACTGCTTGCCGTGCTAACCATTGTACGATAGATAAACCCACACCGATGACTCCTACGCCCACTCCGCAGCAGTTTTTTCAATTTGGATCAATTTCATCCGACTGGGGGACCTGGCGACATATCCTGGAAAATCTTTTCATGCACGTTGTGGCCTTCTTCTTAATCGGCTACAGCATGCTGCCGCTCTTGCGCAAAGTCATCAAAATACCTGACGTGATTGTCCCGCTGGCTACGCTCGCCATATTCAGTGTGTTTGCTTACATAGCCTTCTATATTTTTCTTTTCAATCACCTCGTAGGGGAAGGTGCGGTTCGGGCGATCTATCTGCTGGGCTTTTTCTCCATGTTGCATCATTTTTTCCGCTATCGAGGCAAGGTCTGGAAGATTTTCGGAGGGATGGATGCGCTTTGTGTCTGGATCCTTGTGGGCTTGGCAACACTTTCCTATCTCTGTATCGTTTATTCGACACACACCAAAATGGAATACACCGTTCTCGCCGCCCGGAGGCTCGAGGCCTGGTCACTTCCCAGCGACAACGCGCTGAATCTTATGGCGGCGGATCTCATGATCGGCGGATATAATGCGCGAATTATTGCCAACGAGTGGCAAAACAGTGATCGGCCACCTCTGCAAACTGGTGTGGAAATGCTTTGCGCTTTCCGCGGACGCATCGGTGGGGATAAAGGCCTGGCTTTTGCCATGCCTCTTGCGGCGGTTCTTTTCCAGGCATCGTGGCTATGTGGCGCTTGGGCCGTGCTACGCTTCCTCGGACTCTCTGTGCGTCAATCCGTCTGGGTCTGCCTCGCCCTTATCCCCACCGGTTTTCTTTGGCTCAACACTATCTATGTCTGGCCCAAGCTCAGTGCCGCTGCCTTTTGTCTTGGAGCATTTGCATTGCTTCTACTCAAACCCACGCGCAGCCCCGGCACGGTTCTCCTTGCTTTCCTCTTTATCACGTTGGCCATGCTCTCCCATGCGGGCGTAATCTTTTTCCTTCTGCCCATGGGCTTGATGCTATTGTTTCCAAGATTCTGGCCGGGCTGGAAAGCAATCTGGCCCGCGGTGCTCGTCGCCGCGATCGTTTATTCCCCCTGGATCTGGTATCAAAAATTTTATGATCCACCCGGCGATCGCCTGATCAAATGGCATCTTGCTGGCATCGTCCAGAAAGACCCACGCACTCCTATGCAAGCCATCCGAGACTCGTACCGACAGGCTGGTTGGAGCACCGTGATTCAAAATAAAGGGCAGAATTTTGCCACCATTTTTAAAGGTGGATGGTCTTCTCTGTTTCAATTCAACAAGAACGCCATCGACGCGGATCGCAATGACGAATTTTTTTATCTTTTCCGCTCTATCGGCATCCTGAATCTTGGATGGATCACGCTGCTCATTTCACTTTTCTATAAACCCCTTGCAGCCTGGCGTCGTCACCTGGTGATTTGTCTTGCCGTTGTCATTGCCAGCATAATCATCTGGTGCCTTCTGATGTTTGGTCCCGCAGCCACCATAATCCATCAGGGTCCCTATCCTTCTTTCCTCGTTATTTACCTTCTTCTCCTGACTTCCATGCTATTGATTAGTAAAAAAATGTTCCTTTTCGTCTCGCTTTCTAAC
>DASXDR010000020.1:0-37629 GCA_036490535.1 Tepidisphaeraceae bacterium
TTTGCCCGGCAACAGATTCTCAATCTTCGCCCATTGGGAATCGGTTAATTCGTGACGTCGAACCATACGTGTCCTCCTTGACCGAGGACATCTTCTCAAAAACCCGCGCTTGGCGCAAATTGAATGTCCGGGCTGCCTAAAGCCCGCAGATCATCATCGCTGAGCCGCTGCTCCCAAAGTGAAGCAAATGTGGCGGTCTGCGCAAGCGTCAATTTCACATGCCGAATTATACCCTACATGGTAGGGAGTTACAAGCCGAAGCCCTAACACCGCGCTGTTCGCTTTTTGTTGCTTAGCAAAATGGAAAATAATCCACGACGCAGTCTTGTAAATATTGTATTTACACAGACGTCGCCTGATCCAGCGCCCCGAATCGTCTCTGTCTCCCCGCAAACACTCGAATCGCTTCGTGCAGATCGCCTACCGAAAAATCCGGCCAGAGTGTTTCCGATACGTACAATTCCGCGTACGAGATTTGCCAGAGCAGATAATTACTGACACGCATCTCGCCGGCGGTGCGGATCAGCAAATCCGGGTCAGGCATGCCAGCAGTGTAGAGCCGATCGGAAATAGTTTGCTCATCAATTGCATCCGGCAATAGCTCGCCCGCTTGCACCTCGCGCGCGATCTGTTTGACCGCATCGGTGATTTCGCCGCGCGAGCCATAATTCAGCGCCAGCACTAACGTCAATCCGGTATTTTTTGCGGTGATTTCGATGGCCTGGTGCATCTGCTCCACCACCGGCTCAGGCAGTCCGGTTTGTCGACCGATTTGCTGATAGCGAATGTTATTCTCCATCATCGTGGGAATTTCGCTGCGCAGATAATCGACATACATGCGCATGAGAAATTCCACCTCCTGAGCCGGGCGCTTCCAGTTCTCCATGGAGAAGGAATAGAGCGTTAAATAATCTGGGCCGCCATATTGCTCGCGCAGCCGAGCCGCTTCGGTGACAATTTTCTTCACCGTGCGCGCTCCCTGCTGATGTCCGAGAATCCGCTCCTGCCCCCGCCGGGTCGCCCAGCGGCCATTGCCGTCCATAATGATGGCAATATGCCGCGGAAATTTCTCAATCGGGATGTCCGAAAGAACAGACATTAGCTGTCTGTGGTAACAGATACACGCAGATTTGTCATCACAAAACGCGGAATGATGGATTAATACAGATGGTGCTTTGCTCTTCGCAACGTTTGCTAGCCGCTGAAGCGGCTAGCCCGTAAAAGATTGCGCGAAGCCATAAGTATTTTTTCAGCGTTCTGCGTTCAGAGTTCCGCGTTTTTTTAGACCGTCATGCCTTCCTGGGCATCTTTCTGCTGAGCGGCCTGCATGGCTTCCCATTCTTCGAGAGTGATTGTGCATTCGCGCGCCTGAGTGCCTTTGTAATCGCCAAGGATGCCAGCAGTGGCCATCATTTCAATCAGGCGGGCCGCACGTCCATAACCGATGGTCAGGCGGCGTTGCAGCAGAGAGACTGACCCGCGCTTTGTTTCGAGCACTACCCGCACGGCATCATCGAACAGCTCATCCTCCTGCATCTCGCCATCCAGGCCCGCTTTGGCTTTGATCTGCACCAGCTCCGGCTCGTACTGGGCTTCGGCCAATTCCTTGGTCATTTTCACCGAATTGCGAATCTCGGCGTCGTCGATGTATGTGCCTTGTGCGCGGATGGGTTTATTAGCACCGGGTGGCAGGAACAGCATATCCCCCTGGCCCAGCAATAGATCGGCTCCGTTCTGATCCAGCACGATGCGCGAATCCATTCTCGCCTGCACGCGGAAGGCGATTCGGCTGGGCATGTTCGATTTGATCAAACCTGTGACCACAGTCGCCTGCGGGCGCTGCGTGGCGAGGATCAGGTGAATGCCGACAGCACGGGATTTCTGGGCCAAACGGACGATGAATGCTTCGACTTCCTTTCCGCTGGTCATCATCAAGTCCGCCAGCTCATCGATGATGATCACGATATAGGGCAGATGCTTGGGAATCTTGGCGGCTTCTTCATCTGTGCCAGGCTTGAAGCGCTCCATGATCTCTTCGCGCGTCAGCTTGTTGTAGCCGGCAATATTGCGCACGCCGGCTTCCGCGAGCAGTTCGTATCGCTCATCCATCTTGGTGACGGCCCATTCCAGCACGCTATTGGCGCGGCCGCAGTCGTTGATGACCGGGCACATCAAATGCGGAATCTCTTTGAACGGCGCCATTTCCACGACCTTGGGGTCGACCAAGATCAGCTTCACCATGTCGGGGCGCTGCTTGTACATGATGGACATGATGATGGTGTTGATGCAGACAGATTTTCCCGAGCCGGTGGTGCCAGCGATGAGGCAGTGAGGCATCGCGGCCAGATCGGCGATCAGCGGCTCGCCGCTGGCGTCTTTGCCGAGATACAGTGGGATGGTCTGCTTGGCGGTTGCGTCGGGGGCCAACTGCATCAATTCCTTCAGGCGGACTTTTTCTTTTTCCGCGTTGGGGACTTCGATACCAACGGTGTGCTTACCCGGAACTGGAGCGACAATACGCACTGAGGTCGCCGCCAGAGCGCGGGCAATATCGTTGGCCAATGCGGTGATGGCCGAAACCTTGATCCCCGGGGCGAGCGAAATTTCGTACATGGTGATCACCGGGCCAGTGTCGATCTGCACCACCGACGCCAGGATATTAAATTCGCGCAGTGCCTGCTCGAGGATGGCAGCTTTCTCGCGCACGAATTTTTCCTGCGACTCCGCATAGCCATGTTCGGCATCCGCCAGGAACGCCCAATTGGGCAGCGTGTATTCGCCCAATTCTTTCGGCGTCGGAGGCGGCGGCGAAACCTGCCGTGGAGCGATCTGACTCGGCAGCCGCACGATGATATCGCGCTTGGGAGGAGGAGCTTGCTCAGCCTGAGTTTCTTCCTTCTCCGCATTTTCTGCTGTCGTTTCAACGACTGGCTCAGCAACTGTTCCCTCGCCGGAAGCTTCAACTTTTTCTGGAGTTTCGACCGCAGCCTCGGCAATCGGTGTTTTAACTTCTTCGTCATCCTCCGCTGCTTTCACCCCAGCCTTGGCTGCCACGGATTTCTTCAGCACGACGGCCGGCTTGAGCGGGCCATCATCTTTTTCGTCCAGATTTTCAACTGTCGCCTTTTTCTTAACCCGTTTATTGAGCAGGTTAGTGCCGGGCATTTTTCCGATGCCCGCCAGGGAAGGCGTGTGCTCGCGGGCATGATTGATTGCGATGGCTGTCAGCCGGCCAACAATCAGCACCAGATCGTCCGCTGCCAGCAATACCCCCAGCACCATCGTGGTCAGCAGGATCAGCCGCGTGCCTACGACATTGAAATGATCATGCAAATAGGTCGAGATTCCGATCCCAATCACGCCCCCATACCCTTCAGGCAATCCGCTGGAAGAACCCGAGAGAAGACTGTGATATAGAGCTGCGAATGAAACACAAAGTAGCACTGCCCCAGCAATGCGTAAATATAGATCGCTCAAGGTCTTTTGAGTGATGAAGCAATACAGGCCCGCTGTGGCGAAGAGGAACAGCGGATAGATACCTTGTCCGATGACCAGAAAGCCCAGATAGGCCGCCGCTGCACCTACGGTACCGCAGAGATTATGAGTCGGCGGATAAGGATAGACATCATGGCTGGGCCAGTCTGATGGCGAAAAGCTCAATAACGACATCGCCAAAAACAGCCAGGTGGCGACACATAAAGTAATGACAATAAAGCGTTTAAGATGTGCTCGCGACATAATCCGATAACCTGAAAGCATTTATCCGGTTACTGGATACACCTCCAGCTCCCGGTTTCCAGGGTCTCATCCCTAGAATCGGCTTATCGGATGTTGGAGGGTTAATTCGTTCTACACCCATTTAATGGCAGCAAATAGCAGCATTTAAAGTTTGACAGATTGCGCTTTGGTGGTAGATTAAAAACTGGCATGTAACCGCTTACATGCTTCATTTCAGGCGGAATTTATCGGACATCATGTCCCTGGCTGGAGGAGAGAAAATGAAAGCTTGGACACTCTATGCAGCAGCTGCTGCGGTCGTTGCGGTTGGTAGTATCGGGCGAGCCCAGTTGGCGTATTACAATGCGCAAGGGACTACTGGAACGGTCAGCGCGACCAATGGGCCGATCGGCTCAACCAATTTTTATCCAACCTCGACGGCTGCGAATGTCACTGCCGGTCCGCTCTTCGCCAATGCACCATTTGATAACCCAGCGGGCAATGGTTTGACTTCCAATGCGTTGATCTATTCTGGCGATGCAACGTATCAGCCGCAGGGGAGCGGATATCAGTCAACCGATGATTCGAATATCCAATTTTTCCGCGAAGATACGACCAATCCTAACTATGGCAGCTTGCAACCTAATGGACAGCCTTCAGCGGCGAGTGGCCCGTCCTATACCCTCGGACCCAACATCAGCAGTACCGCCAGTAATTATTCCACATCGGAAGCCACTGCAGTCGCGGACGGGGCATACGTATCTTTCACAGTAAGCCCGACGCTTCACAATGTCATGACCATTACGTCGATCTCGTTTGACATTGCCCAGGCAACGGGAACTCCAAACCTGGCGCGCGGGTTTGCCTTACGTTCTAGCCTGGATAATTACGCCAGCGATATTGCGGAAGAAAATATCGTGCAGGGACATCGCAAGACCAGCACGGCAAACGCGGAGTGGGAATCGTTCAATCCGGACGGCAGTGTAACGCTGGTGGATCAGACGGGAGCAATTACTTCGGCGGCGGATACGTATATAGACAATCAGGATACGGCTTCGAATGCGCTGTTCCAGGACATCACCTCGCAAGTGACATTTCGGTTTTATTTCTGGACGCAGACGAGCGGGTCTTCTCTGACGTTTAATAATATTTCGGTCAATGGATTTCCTGAACCAACAGTGGTGTCGATGGCGGGATTGGCTGCGGGCGTGATAGGGATTCGGCGCAGGAGATAGAGTTGGCGTGGGTTGCTAGCCGCTGAAGCAGCTAGTCCGCAACGAATTTTAAGAGTCGGGGTTGAGTTGGGCGAGCTCCAATGCCTTTTGGGGTTCGGGGTTGGCCATGAACCATTTCCAGACGTTGCCGGTTCGGTAGTTTTCGATTGCCAGGAGCGTGATGCCGATATCAATGGCGAGGACGTCGGGACATACCCAGCCGTTGGTGGGGTGGAAGGCGTCGACGAAACCATAGCGGCCGTAGATTTTATCGCCGAAGCGATCTTTCATTTCGCGGATGACGGGGATGACGATGTCGGGAGTGAACATGATTGAGCCGGCGGAAGCGCACGGGACGACGGAGCCGTCGATGGCCGAGTGAGCGGGGGGGCCGCCCCAGGCTTTGTAGCCATGGGCGGATTCGGAGCTGGTGATGCCCCAGAGATTTTCGCTATAACAGCCGGGGAATTTCTCAGCCAGGTCAATGCAGAATTGCTTGTGGGCGCGCGTGGCGGTGGCGGAATTTTCGAAATAGTTCACCTTGGAATCTTTTGCTTCGCGGCGATTGCGCAGGTCGAACCAGCAGAAGGGCCATTGATAGGTCCATAGGACCGATGTGCCGACGTATTTATAGCCTTTGTATTCGTTGGGGTTTCTTTCCCAAGCGTACCAGTCGGAGGCAGGCATGGCGTGCTCGGGAACGGGCGATGCGATGCCAAGCAGATACATGCAGGCGAGCTGGCAGTATTTGTCGTAATGATTTTTGATATGGCCTTCTTCGGGAGTCCAGCCGTGCGAGAGGGTGGGTTTGCCATCGCACATCCATTGGTAGTCGACACGCTCGTAAATTTGCGTCGCGAGTTTGACGACTTCTGGATCTTCTTTGAAGAACTGGCGTGCGGTGAGGGCGCCAGCGACCAGCCAGGTGGAATCGCTGGTGGACATTTCGCTGTAAGGCCTGCGGGCATGATCGTTGGGCTTGGGGCCGAGGGCGGCAATGTCGTAGCCGGCGCCGGTGCGCTCGCCGGATTTGGTGTTGATGAAGTGGTACCACCAACCGTGCTCATTTTTGACCGGACCGTTGGCGAAAGAGCGCAGGGTTGCCAGGACGCGCGCTTTGGCGTCCGCGCGAGAAACCCAGTTGCGATCTGCGCCGATGCACATGGCGGTGAGGGCGAAACCCGTTCCGCCGGTAGTGCCGACGTCGCGTTTTTCCTTGGGGTATTCGCTGCCATCGCTGCGGGCGCGATCACGAACGATGCCAGTGTTGGGATCGGTTTGTTCCCAGAAGAATTGGAAGCTGCGACGCGAGAGATCGTCGAGGAGCGCATTGTCGTCGGTAGGATTAGAGGTTGGCTGGGAAAGGAGCTTTTTGTTCATCCAGAGGCTTGCGCCACTGGCTAAGGTTGCCGCAAGGAAAGTGCGTCGATTGATCATGATTTAAAATAGTAAGTGCACCAGAGACTGGAATTGCCGCCGCGGTAAAGATAACCAGATAGGGAGTGGGTTGCTACTTGTTAAGGATGACGGTGCTACACGTTCGCAAGGCACCGATCGCTACTCAGAATATTGGTGTGGCACTGTAGATGCGGAGATGTCGTGGTGCAGACGCACAGGGAGAGCAGGTGGTTTTGAAGAGCCCATGATGCGGTTTGATATTGTGGTGCGCATGGAATCGCTTGCCAATGGCCGGATTGAGCGAGATTGAAAGTTGGAAGGGTAATGGAGCCAGGTTCAGTAACTAGACCTGTCCCGATGGTTTTCAGATAGGCTTCCTTTTGGGTCCAGGATGAAGATAAGAAGATCGATGCGTCGGCCATCGGACAAGCGGCCAGGCGAGCCTGCTCGGTGGGACTCAAGATTCTGCGGGCTAAATCAAGATCGAATTGAATAGTTGATTCCAGATCGATGCCTACCGCTGCATCGTCAGAGGCGGCGATGGCAAAATAATTGTTGGCGGTGGTAATGCTTAAATAGATTTCGCGGCCGGAATGACGGCAAGAAAGAACAGGCTGCCCGGTGGGCCGGTGAATCACGGAGCAGGACTCAGGCGATAAGCCAAAGACTGGAGCCACGTGATTACGGACAAACGCGCGGCGGTAAAGCAGCTGCGATTGTTGGGCCAGATTTTTCAAGGCGTTTGCGCGGGCTAATTCCTCATCGGAAAAATGGCTTTGCTCCGGCAAAGCGGATTGCGCGAGCGTCTGCGAAACCCAGAGATGCACAACAGGCCCGGGAATTTCAGAGGGGCGCATATTGGCCCGTGTTGGTGGCTACAGAACTCGAGAAGCATGAATCAAGAATGCGTGCCAGATCATCAATATGGAGCTTGTGCAACATGCTGAGATGATTGCCAGGAGTCGGGATATTGCGGATGTTGCCAAGGGCAGTGCTGCGCCAGCCACCAGATGGATCGACAATGCAGAATTCAAGCCATTCGGAGATTTCCATGGGGTGAATGAAAATGAGATCGCCTTTGTATGTACCGGGTCTATAGGTATCGAAAGCGCGGCGCGTCAGACGGTCGATTTCGGCGCCATTTGGTCGCAGCGACCGATATTCTTGCGTTGCAGCGCCATTGGCAAAGGAAGCATCTTTTTCGAACATACGGACCGCTTTGGCTCCGAAACCGTGCCGCCATGCGCGACGTGCGTGAATGCCGAGACGCGCCAATGGATTGCGCGGACGCACCGCTGATGGGAGGAAAGAATCCAATAAAATCAGCGAGCGCACCTGCAAGTGGCGCAGTTGCAGTTGCCGAGCCATCTCATATGCGACCAGACCGCCAAAGGAATATCCCATCAAATGCACGTTTTGCGGCGGAGTGATCCGCGCGATGGCTTCGTTGAATAAATCAGCGATTTCTTCCACGGTTTGCACAGGATTTCCTGCATGGTTGCGGTAGGGAAATTCCAACCCATAAATAGCGCCGGGATGGTCGAGGTTTCGCGACAATTCCATGAAAGACATGGGATGGCCGCTCAGGCCGGGGATAATGAATAGGGGAGTTCAACTTTTCCGTTGGCGTTGATGGGCAATTTTTCTAACGGCGTAAGCCATTGCGGCACGAGGTAGGCGGGTAGAGTCGCGGTGAGATGATTGCGCAGCTGCTCGGGGGTGCAGGTTTGTCCCTTGCGCACCGTGTAATATCCAATCAGGAAACGATCCGATGGATCGCCGCCGGCGACGAGGATGCACTGAGCGATGCCGGGGTGTTTCTGCATTACGGTTTCGATTTCGCCCGGCTCGATGCGATGGCCGCGGATTTTGACCTGGTGATCGATTCTGCCGATGTAATCGAGATTTCCATCCGGCATCCAGCGGCACAGATCGCCCGTGCGATAAAGGCGTGCATTAGGGTCCTGGCTGAATGGATCAGCGATAAATTTTTCTGCTGTTAATTCGGGACGATTGAGATAACCCATGGCAACGCCGACCCCGCCGATGAACAATTCACCGGGAGCGTCGTCCGTGATCAGATTGTTATTGCTGTCATAAATGTAAAGCGTGGTGCGCGCAATGGCTTTTCCGATTGGCACGGACTTGGCATCGCGAGAAAAATCTCTGGATATGGTATAGGTCGTGGCAAACGTGGTGGCCTCGGTGGGGCCGTAGCCGTTGACCAGATGCAGGTCGGGAAATTTCGCCAAGGCTTTGCGAGAATGGGTGGCGGACATGGCTTCGCCAGCGATCACGAGATATTCGATACCAGTGAGAACATCGGGATCTTCATCAATAATCAGGTTGAACGGAGCTGGGCCGAGTAACAGGCTATTGACCTGATATTTGCGAATAGCATCCCGCAGCTCATGAAAGATCAGACCCTTGCCGGGATAGAGAACGCATTTGCCGCCGTGCAAAAGCGAGCCCCAGATTTCGTAAGTGGATGCATCAAACACCAGCGGCGCATGATGCAACATGCAAAGATGAGAGCCGAAAGGAATGTAATTGGATTCAAATAAAAGACGGATCACGCCCTTGTGAGGGATCAGGACCCCTTTGGGTAAGCCAGTCGATCCGGAGGTGTAAAGGAGGCACATGACATCCTGGGGATGCACCAGGTCAAGCGTCGCTGATTCGACTCCGTCGAAAGTTCCTGGCTTATCCAGAACCAGCAAACGAACATCTGTTTGTGGAAGACCCGAGGCGTGTTCCAGATCAGTAACAATGGCTGCGATTTTCGCATCCTGAAGAATCAGCTGGATGCGCTCGGCGGGATGATTCAAATCCAGCGGGCAATAGGCAGCGCCGCATTTGAGAATCGCCAGAAAGGTCGCCGGCATATCCAGTGAGCGATGCAGGGCAGTAGCGACGAAATCGCCGGAGCTTACTCCGTGCTTCCGAAGTAGTCCGGCAATCTGATCCGCACGTTGATCGAGCTGCGCGTAGGTGAGAACTCCTTCGGTGCCGATGAGAGCAGGAGCATCAGGAGATTCCTGCGCGCGCTGCGCAAAAACATAGTGCACCGGAACACCTTCGGGGTAGGCTGAAAGCATATTTCTCCGCGAGAAGCTAAAATCCGATCCCTCACCGCATAGCCACAAACGACTTGATAAAGAAATTTTACGATTTTTTAGGTTAAATACAAACCTATTCAGGCAAAATCTTGATGAGGAAATACCCCTAATGGCCAGTGTGACCGAAGCCCCCCGTGCCACGGAGAGTTGAATCGAGGGTCGGCACTTCGGTCCAGACGGGCGTGGCAAAGGCAGCAATGATAAGCTGGGCAATTCGCATGCCGCGCTCGATGGCGAAAGGCTGGTCGGAGAGATTGATCAGAGGGCAAAAGATTTCGCCGCGATAGTCGGAGTCGATCGTGCCGGGGGAATTGATGAGGGTGATGCCGTGTTTGATTGCCAGGCCCGAGCGCGGGCGGATTTGGGCTTCATAGCCAGGAGGTATGGCAATGGCGAAGCCGGTGGGGATGAGCTTGCGCTGCAGGGGCTGGAGAATAACGGGAGCAGGGATGGCAGCACAGAGATCGCAGCCGGCGCTGCCAGCCGTCATAGCGCGGGGCATGGGTAAGTCGGTGCCGGAGGGCATGCGCATGATCTGGATTTCGACGGGGGTGTACATGAGCAGAAGTTTAGAAGATCAGAAGCATTTGAACAGAGCTGGTAGGTTCAATTGCTCCAGAGCAAAGGTAATCGTAAGATTCGTGACGAAAATTTCCTCTTTGCCTGTGCGCGTTCTCCAACTTCTTGATTCGGATCTGGATTTTCAAAGCCAGCGTGTTGCGGATGATCTGCTGCGCGGTGGTGGGGGGGATTGGCAGGTTGAGCGGCGCGTTGTCGGGCCGAGCGGGGAAGATCGAGGGGTGGTCAGTGCATTTTTTCGGCTCAAAGGGCGACGCGATTTTGATGTCGTGCATACGTTCGGATGCCGCTCGTTATTGAGTGCGGCGCTGGCGAGCAAGACGCCATTGGTTCATTCAGCCAGTGCGGAAACTCGTGCTTCGGAAATTCGCTGGATGCGCGCGATCAGCGGGCATCGGGATATTTACGTGGTGAGCGGGAGCGATACGGGCTTACGAAAATTGGTGCGAAGTGGCGTGACAGGGGAAAATACTTCGCACATTTCGCCATCGGTGGATTTTTCGCGAATGAAAACTCGGCGAGACGCGGAGCTGCGCGCAGCGCTGGGTTATGTAGAAAACGATTTTGTAATACTCGCAGCCGGCGAGTCGACCCGGCATTCGCGGCATGAACTGGCGCTGTGGACCTGTGGAATCCTATCGGAATCGAACGAGAATTATCGCCTGCTGGTTTGGGGTCGTGGGCAGCAGGCGCAGAGGTTGGTCAATCGTTCGCGGCCGTGGCGACTGCCGGGGATGGCGCGATTTGCGGAAATGATTCTGGGAAGAAAAGTGGAGTATGAGGAACTACTGTCGGCGGCGGATTTGGTGTTGGTGACTGCCGAAAATGGCGCTGCGATATTGCCGATGGCCATTAGCATGGCAGCGGGGTTGCCCATCGTTTCCATAGTGAATCGCACGACGAGTGAATTACTCGAAGATCGGCACACCGCAGCGATGGTAGGAATTGCCCGGCCACGCGATTTGGCGCGGCGCGTGCTCGACGTGCGCAATGACGTGCAATTGCAATGGCATATCACCAGCCAGGCGCGTGCGGAGGCGTATGAGAATTTTTCGCTGAGCAAGTCGATGGAGAAATGGCGAGAGATTTATTCGCGAGCATTGGGAAAAATAACGGTGTAAAAAGCCCCATCTACCGGCGGTAGCACTTCAGTGCCACTGACAACGCGTCTTCTGTTTTCCAGCAACCGTCTTAGCTTTTCGACTAATCAGAGAGAATATACGTCGGTGCATCCGCGACTTTGGCGAAACCAAATTTTTTATAAAGCGAGATCGCCGAAGCATTATCCGACGAAACTCCCAGCAGCACATGACGAAAGAGTGATCGCTGACAGATTTCGATCGCGCGGTGCAGCATCGTGGTGGCGACCCGTTGCTGACGAAATGGGGCGGAGACGAAAACATTTTCGATCAATCCGATTTCGCCAACGCTCAAAACGCCAATTCGGCCGACTACCGCGCCATCCTTCAACGCCAGCAAGGCATCCCACTGCGGATCGTCCAGATGCAGCATCGATGCATCTGCAAGAGCGGGCGCGCCGACCCGCTGAGCAGATTCCTCCGCGATCTGTCGAGCATGGCGAAAACTGGCACGAGCGGGAAGAATCTGCAAATCATCTCGCGCTGGCGGTAGAACACCGGGCAGCGCGGAAAGGCGCATCACATCGTAAAGATCCGCTCTGTAGCCGCGACTTAGAATTGCATCGACTAATTCCTTGCCCGATGCGGGATCGGCAGATGCGCTTAACGTCCATTGGGTGCAGCGCAGATTCCTGGCCGCGAAGAATTGATCCGCTTCGGTAAGGATATCCGAGACCTTCATCGCTGGCGGAACAAATGCGTCATAAACGCGATTGGCATCACGGAGTGGCAACTGCGGATTGAAAAAAACGATTCCGAAATCCAATTGGGTCTCCTCGGCAATGTGCCGAGCCCACTGCAGCTTAGCGCGGCGATAATAGCGGAGCAGGTCGTCACTGGAAGATTGGAGGATTGGCAACATCGACTTGTTACTTTTCTCTTGTTACTTGTGACTTGTCAAAAGGCGGCGTATTCTTGCTCTCTGCATGACGGGCGACATGCACAGTTCGGGGCTGCTCGAAGTTTCACATCTGAGCGTCCATTTTGGAAAAATACGCGCTGTGGATGATGTGAGTTTTTCGCTGCGCGGCGGGGATTTACTGGGATTGATCGGACCCAATGGAGCGGGAAAAACCACTTTGCTGCGCGCGTTGGCGACATTGCAAATCATCACGCGTGGCGAAGCGAGATTGCTCCGAGATTTGCTGCTCCCCGGTGCGCTCACAACGCTCGCGCATGTCGGTTTCACGCCGGATACACCGCCGGTGTATGAGAAACTAACCGTGCGACAGTTTCTGCGCGTGGTCGCCAATGGTTACGGACTGAGCCCGCGCGAAACGGATGAGCGGATGGAATTCTGGCTGGAAAAAGTCTGGCTGGTGGATAAGGCGGATCAAAAGATTAAAGAGCTTTCGCGTGGCATGAGGCAGCGCATCGGAATTGTCCGCACGTTGATCGCCAATCCACTATTAATTCTTCTGGATGAACCAGCCGCGGGGCTGGACCCAGCGGGACGAGTACAGTTTCGGCAATTGCTTCTGTCTCTGCGCGAGCAAGGGAAGGTGCTGATTGTCTCCTCGCACATTCTCTCGGATATGCCAGAGTATTGCTCGCATATCGCGATCATGAGCCAGGGGAAAATGCTGCGACTCGGCACAGTGGCGGAGATCGCGCATCATACGGATGAATCACGAAGGCGCTACACAATTCAATTAGCGCGGCATGTGCCTAACATCGCAGCTTACTTCCATAACATCACCGGCGTGAGCGACGTGCAGGCCGAAGGGGAGCGAATCGTCTGCGAATATTTGGCAGATGCAGAATCGGCCGCAAATTTATTGACGCAATTGGTCCAGCAGCAGCTTCCGGTTTCGGCGTTTTCTCCGCACGCGGCTGATCTGGAAGAGGCATATATGCGCAGCGGCGTCGGGCAAGTGGATTGATAAATAGCCGGGACTCAACGAGTCCCGGAAAAGAATACCGGCGGTCATCGACCGCTGGCTATTGTTGTGACGAGGTCTTCGACAGCGTCAATTTAGTTAGAACACGAGGCATGCATGCTTTTTAATTCCGTCGCTTACGCTCAATTTCGCCTGCACGGCGGCGTGCGCGGAATACTCGTTGCAGCCGGAGCCTATTTCGCCGCCTTGGCGCTGGGCGTGGGAATCGTCTATTCGTCAACCGAAACCCGATACCGCATCGACACCTTCAGCGAACTCGCCGATGGTCTGATCGCCCTACAAGTGCTCATGTATCTCTTCGTCGGCATGCAATCAATGTCAACCGCCGTGGAAGGGGATAAGTCTTCAAACATGATTGAATCGCACCGCATGACACCTATTTCAGCTGGAAATGCAGTGTTGGGGTATCTGGGGGGCGGGCCTTGTCAGGCGTATGCATTTTTTATGGTGAATTGTCTGCTGGGGGTTCTGCTATATGTTTTGGAACCGCGCATACGGATGACTCTTAGTGAAGCGGTGCTGATTAATTGCGTGCTGTTTGTATTTGGGATGTTTCTATTTTCGCTGATTATCTGCTGGGGTTTGGCGGGGCGGAAGGTGGCGCGGTATGTGATCGGCATTATTATTTTGGCTTGGATCAGTGGCGGGCAGGTCTTTACGTACGTGCCCGGGATGTCGTTTCTGGTGAGTCCTGTGTTGTGGGTGGAGCGCTGGATGCAGCCGCCGGACTGGGTGTTTGCGATGGCGATGGGGGCACAGGTGGCGGTGGGGGCGATTCTGCTCATTGCTGGAGCGCGGAAATATCGCTATCCGAATTTGCCGGCGTTCACGGCAACGCTCGGACTGATTTTTATCGCGATCATGACGATGGTTTCAGGCCTGGCGATTCATGTTTGGCAAAACATGTCGCGCTACTCTTATGGTTGGGGGACCAGCGTGGATATGCTTTCGCAATTTTCCTGTTCGATTCTGATGCTGGCTTGGCTGGGGATGGTGCCCGTATTGGCGGCGATTCGGCAGCCGCAGCCGAGAATGAATCCAGTGCTGGTAGGGATTCTTTCAGCATGCATCTCTTGCGGATTGATGGCGGTAGTGCCGGACCAACATTGGCAGATATTGTTAATTATCGCAGCGATTGTTCTGGTGTTTGAATTAACCATGGTTTATCTGCTGCGGTTTTTTGAATCGTGGACTCCCAAAGCTCCGATGTTGAGCTTTGCGCTGCTGGCGATTTATTCTGGGGGGCCGTTTATTCTGGATGCGTTTCGATATTCCGAGAACGGAGGACAACGCTGGACTACCCTGGCGACGATCAGCCCGATGGGGGCGCTACTTTTAGTCTGGGATAAGCACTACTCGGTGACTGCGGGACTGGTGGTGCAGGTCGTGGTGCTGGCGGGAGTGATCGCACTTTATTATTTAGCTCGGCGTGGAAAATCTTCGGGTGCGTTGCCGGGGAGTTCGCCCATGTTATCGCAATCGGCTTAGCTCAACGGCCGCGACTTTTAAATCCTTGGCGAAATCTGCTGCAGCTTGCTCTCGTGCTGCTGCATCAGGGGCGCGTAAGACAGAGGAAGGATGTACCGTAGCGATCAGTCTTCCCCATTTGGGGTCGTCGATTGGTTTGCCGCGTTCTTTGGTGATGCGGAAGGCGGGGCCGAGTAGGGATTGTGCGGCGGTGGCGCCGAGGCAGACGATCAATTTGGGTTGCACGACTTTGAATTCGGCTTCGAGCCAGGGTCGGCAGGCGGCGATTTGGCGGGCCGATGGCTTAGAGTGGATTCGCCGTTTGCCGCGCAGTTCAAATTTGAAATGTTTTACTGCGTTGGTGACATATGCCTGGGTGCGGTCGATGCCGGCTTGTTCCATGGTGCGGTCGAGGAGTTGGCCGGAGGGGCCGACGAAGGGTTTACCGGCCAGGTCTTCTTTATCGCCGGGTTGTTCGCCGACGAACATAATAGTCGAGCCGCGCTTGCCTTCGCCGAAGACGGCTTGAGTCGCGTGGCAATAAAGATCGCAGCCGTGGCAGGTTTGGACGGCAGTGCGGAGTTGAGGAAGGGATAGGCGAGCGGGCAGGAAATCGGCGGCGGAGTCGGTGAATTTGCAGGTGGCCATGCTGAATTTGCCGCAAATGCGGGGCCGATTAAAAATCCGGTATGTATTTCGTACGAATCTATAGCCGGTGGTCAACAACCGCCAGAAGTCCAAGAAATTCCGGGACTCGTTGAGTCCCGGCTATTTGGAAATCCCCAGATGACCGCTGGCGTTATATGCGGAAATTCCTTTTCGCAAATCATAGTGCGGATGGTAATTAAGAAATTGCGTAACCAATGTCAGATCGACCTGCGTCTGGTCCTGCGTGAAACCATAAGGATTATCAAAATAATCTGGTTCAAGCTGTGTGCCCAGGGCGTGATTCAATTCCTGCACAACCTGATTGAACGACCAGGATTGGCTGGCGCCGACGTTAAATACACCGGATTGTTTGGCGTTCATGGCATTCAAATTCGCCTGCACCACATCAGCGATGTAGACAAAGTCGCGGGTTTGTTGGCCGGAGCGGAAGATGCGGGGGCGTTTGCCGGCACGCATTTGCTTGGCGAGCTGGTGAATCATCGAGGCGAGTTTGCCTTTGTGGTCTTCGCCGGGGCCATAGACGTTGGAGTAACGCAGGCCGATGATGGGATGGGCGAGACGCGAGGCAAATTTTTTGGCGAGGCGCTCCATGCAGAGTTTGCTGAAGGCGTAGATGTTCAGCGGATCGGGTGGTTGGGATTCGCGCATGGGGGTGGGATTGCGGCCATAGATGGAACAAGAAGAGGCCCAGATCATTCTTGCTTTGGTTTCCACGGCATAATCCAGCAACGTGCGGAAGGTCTCGACGTTGTTGCGGAGCATGTGGTGCTCGTTGGTGATGGAAGCCGAGCCGTCGGCTGCGATGACGCCGGTGATGGAGGCTTGGTGGAAGATGGCGTCGAAGGGGCCGAGCGAGCGGATGGAGGCAATATCTTCGGGGTCTTTCAGAGTTAAACAATCGCCGGGGAAGTCGATGAGATTTTTGTAGCTGGCGGAGAGGAAAGAATCAGCGGCGACGACATCGTGGCCCTGGCTGGCGAGGGATTTAGCGATGTTGGAGCCGATGAAGCCAGCCCCGCCGGTGACGAGAGTTCGCATGGGAGAAAGTTAGGAGAAGTCAGGGGAAAGTCAAATACTCGTTCACCACGAAGACACGAAGACACGAAGAAGAGATGCAACCACAGAGACACAGAGACACAGAGACACAGGGACCAAGCTGCCCTTTTAAGTCGATCGGCGCAGCAAACCATTTGAAAGAATTGATAACCGCAAAGGCACGAAGGGCGCAAAGAAGAAAATGAAAACGACATTTCTTCGCCCTCTTCGCGACTTTGCGGAAAAAAAATCTTAAGTGACCATTCGCCGCGGGACACTGTATGCCAGGCGCGCCTCTGTGTCCTCTGTGCCTCTGTGGTTAAATTATTTTCTTTTTGGATTACACAACGCGCGGGAAGAGGGGTGTGCCGGGATTCATCTGGTGGCCAGTGGGCAAATCATCTGAGAGCAATTGCGAGAGCGGCTTAGCATTCAGATCGACATTCAATTGTTGCAAACCGGCGGCGGCTTTTTCGGGGAGGATTGGCAAGAGGGCGGCTAAGGCGGTTTTGGTGGCTTGGGCGGAGAGATTCAGAACCGTATCGAGTCGCTCGGATTGGGCGGGGTCTTTGGCCAAAGAGAAGGGGCGCGTGGCATCGATGTAGCCATTAGCGGCGCGGGCGAGTTCGATGGGCAGGAGGGCGGCGTCCTGCAATTGCCAATTGGCATAAGCATTGGAAATCGCACCGGTAAGTTGGCGCGTGCGCGTGATTAGATCATGGTCGATAGGTTCGCTGGGTTTGGCGGCGGGCAGAACTCCGCTGCGATATTTATTGATCATGTTCAGCGTGCGATTGAGGAGGTTGCCGAGGACGTTGGCGAGCTCGTTAAAGCTTCTGGAGAAATCCTGCTCGGACCAGTCCAGATCGGAGCCGAATGGAGCGGCGCGCAGGAGATAGTAACGCACGGCATCGAGGCTGTGCGCGGTAGATACAGCGCGGATTTTGTTCAGGTCGATCACGTTGCCGAGCGATTTGCTCATCTTCTTTCCATCGGCGGTCCACCAACCATGGGCGGCGATCTGTTTGGGGAAAGGAAGATCGAGGCTCAAGAGCATGGCGGGCCAATAGACGGCGTGGAACCAGAGAATGTCCTTGCCGATCACGTGCGTGCCGGGCCAGAATTTTTTGAAGAGAGAATCGTCGGCCGTGCCGTAGCCTAGCGCGGTGATGTAATTGGTCAGCGCGTCGATCCAGACATACAGCACGTGGGATGGATCGTGAGGCATGGCGATGCCCCATTTCAGCGTCGCTCGGCTGACCGATAAATCCGCAACGCCTTCGCGCAATTTGCTGAGCACTTCATTCCGGCGATTCTGCGGCAGGAGAAAATCGTCGTGCTGCTCGATATAGGAAATAACCGCGGGAACATATTTACTCAGGCGGAAAAAATAGGTTGGCTCTTTGTAGCGTGTGAGCGGTTTGCCGCTGATGACCGATTTATATTCGCTGTTTTTAGCTTCGGTCTCGGTGACAAATTGCTCCTGGCCTTCGTCGTACCAACCTTCGTAGGAGCCGAGATAGATATCGCCCTTGTTGACCATTTTTTCGACGATTTTGGTGACCGCATCCTTGTGGCGGGCCTGCGTGGTGCGGAGAAAATCGTCGTTGCTGATCTTCAGCTCTTTCCAGAGATTTTCGAAAATCGAAGAATAACGATCCACCAATGCTTGGGGCGCGATGCCTTCGGCCTCGGCGGTTTTGGCGATCTTCTGGCCGTGCTCGTCGGTGCCGGTGAGGAAATAAGTTGGCTCGCCCTGTAACCGGTGATAGCGAGCTACAGCATCGCAGATGACCGTGGTGTAAACGCTCCCGAGGTGCGGCTCGCCGTTGGGATAGTAAATGGGCGTGGTGATGTAAAAAGTATTGCTCATAAAAGTAGAATTGGAAAAGACCTTGGGATTTAAATGACGCGCAGAGACTGGGGAGCTTGCCGGTCGGTAAGCTCCCTATCGCATGGGCATGGCCTGCGCGATTTCGTAGGTCATGAGAGGATTATTGACCACAGAGGCACCAGAGACAAGAGCGGACGATATTTGGCGATGTGTTTTTTTACGTTGCAGCAAAATTTTCTCTTATTATGCTGTAGCCACGAACGAAATCATTTCTGATAGCACAAGAATACGAGTTGGGTATGGCTGAACAAACGATCATAAATTGTCCGGGATGTGGCAAACGGCTTAAGGTGCCGGCGAGTCTGGCGGGGAGGAATGCGAAATGCCCGTGCGGGCAATCGATACCGATTCCGGGTGCCTCGGCGACGGCGGGCGCTGCGCCGATTGGATATCGGCCGGTAACGAAAGAGCCGGTTAACGAAGAGCACTCGGCGGTGATCAAACAGGGGATATTTCTCTCGGCGTTGCTGATTGTTCTGGTGGGTGTCATTTTTGGCGTGCGGAAACTAGGGTCGAGTCATGCGATCGCGCCGCCATCACTGGGCGATGATGCGAAAATTCAAAAAATGATCGATGAGCAGAATGGCACCGAAGCGCGCGAGTGGATCGATGCCGTGCCGGGGAGAATGCTGTCGGGGATGACCATCAGCCAGGCGAAGCGGCAGATTGATTCCTGGTACAAGCTGGGGGCGGCGAAGGTTTATGCATTTGGAGGGTTGATGAGTCTGGGCGTGGTGTTGGAATTGCCACAGGATCCAGTGAAGCGCAAGGCACTGTTTGATTGGGTGAATGATTGGAATGATCGTTCTTTTTTGCCGACGGTGAAGGACGTGGGGCAGAAGTATTTATTTGTGAAGTTGCATTTGTAAAAAAGCAGGGACAAGGGACCATTCGACAAGCTCATGGCAGGCAAGGGACAAGGGGAGGAAGAAGACGGCAAGAAAAAGGAAGACGAAAATGGGACGGCCCGGCTCTTGGCGCGGGGAATCGATGGGATTTATAGCAGGAGTTTGGCGGCGCTGGGAGGTAGGGTTTGAGCGACGGTCATGATCAAACCGGCGTGGATAACGAGGGAGATTACGGCAGCGGTGAGGCCGTCGAGGAGATCGAGGTGGAATAAATAGGTCAGGCAGATGAAATAAAGGACGAGGACGACATGCAGGCCGACCATGGCGCCGCGGATGCTGGTGGGATCGGGGTCGATGCTGGCGATGAGACTCGCGGTGGCGGTGCAGAGCAGGGCGGTGGCGGAGATTTTTATCACCATTGCGGGCAGAGTATCGAGCTCGGCGCCCATGAGTTTGGCCATCGCCAGGAGGCCAAGAGTTAAAGAGATGCCGGAGAAAATGAATCCGCTGAAGGCGTAGGCGAGGAATTGCGGAGTGGTAAGAAAGTGATTGCCGGAGATTTCGGTGATCCATTCGGCCAGAGCGATGGCGATCAAGGCGGAGGGAACGATCCATTTGCGGAATGTAGATTGATCGGCCACTTCTTCAGGTTCGGTGGCGATGGGGCGCTTGCGGACGACATAGCCGGAGCGGGTGAGAATTTCCTGGGGTGAAGTGGAAGCGCTAGCAGGGGGGCGGCGGTCGTTGGCCATGATGTCCTTCCCAACAGATTTGCTATTTCATTGCCAGCACGATGAGCATGATCAGATTGGCGACGACGGAAACGCCCAGGCCAACGAGAATGAAGGTCATCGCTGGACTGTGCCAAATGGATGCGGGGGCATCGTGGGTCTCCGGGGCGAGGTCGACGGTTTTGCCGGTTTCTTCGAGCTTGGAGAGGGCATCCAGATCGACCGAGCGGCGGGCGTGAATGGGGGGCTGATGATCGCGGACGGCTTTGAGATCTTCCATGAGGTTGGCGGTATTTTGATAGCGCTCATCGCGCTTCTTGGCCATGCAGACATCGATGATTTCGCCGATGCCGGCGGAGAGGGCCTGGTTGATATGGTCGGCGGGGATCAGGCGCTGCTTGAGATGTTTGTGCATCACGGCGGATGGCGTGTCGGCTTCGAAAGGGGGACTGCCGGTGACCATGTGATAAAGCGTGGCGCCGAGGGAATAGATATCGGCACGGAAGTCGATATCGACATCGCCGCGGATTTGTTCGGGGGAGATGTAGTAGGGGGTGCCGTAGGCTTTGCCGGCTTCGCTTTCAGCGGTGACTTTATCGTCAACCGCACGAGCCAATCCCAGGTCGGTCAGCTTGGCGACGCCCTGCGGGGTGAGCATGATATTTTTCGGCTTGATGTCGCGATGGATCAGGCCGCGCTGGTGGGCGTGCACGAGGGCGTCGGTGATCTGGATCATGATGTCCAGTGCTTCGGCTTCGCTGAACGTGCGGCCCTCGCCGACGGGGGGCGGTTGCATGATGTCGTAGAGGGTCTTGCCTTCAATGTATTCCATGACGAAATAGTGAAATTGGCCGTCGGGCGTGGAGCCGACGTCGATAGCTTGGACAATGTTGTTATGTGAAAGGCGGGCGGCGGCCTGGCCTTCTTTGTAGAAACGCTCGACGAATTCGGGATTGTCGCTGAGGCGTTTGGGGAGAATTTTCAGAGCCACGACGCGATTGAGAGAGACTTGCCGGGCTTTGTAGACGGTGGCCATGGCGCCTTTGCCGAGGACGCCCTTGAGCTCGTATCCGGGAATTTGCTTGGTGTTTTTGCGTTCCTCGGCAGAGCCACGGATGCGCTTGGCCTGATTGCTGGTGATGAAATTATTTTCGATCAGCAGGTCGGCAAGCGATCGCTGATTGGGATCGGAGGATTGCTTTTGCTGCTCGCGGCAAAACTCGACTTCGGTCTTGGTAGCGAGGCCCAGCTCGACTACCACGCGGCCAACCTCGGTATCGAGGTTAGCTGAAATACCCACGCCGTTGGAATCGCCGCTACTCATGGATAATGGCTATCTAATCATAAACGCGCAATTGCCGCTCGTCCAGATAATTTATGACAGGAAATGGATTTGCGCCTAAAATTGCTGGGTGGTTTCACCCAAACATTGAACTTCGCGGGTAACGCGGATAAAAATAGCAGTTCCCATGGTGGCCGTAGCTCAGTTGGTAGAGCGCCAGGTTGTGGTCCTGGACGTCGCGGGTTCGAGTCCCGTCGGTCACCCGTTTAAAGGAAGGATGAAGGTTGAAGGCTGAAGGATGAAATAAATGCTAAGCCGCGAGCGGCGGAATTCTTTCATCCTTCATCCTTCGTACTTCAACCTTATTCTCCCCTGCTTACCAAACGCATCATTCCCTGTCTGGATTGCGACCGTGGCCGAGTGGTCAAGGGGGTGAAGTTTTTTGATCATGTGGATGCGGGCGATGCGGTGGCGCTGGCGCAGAAATATCAGGAGGATGGGGCGGATGAGTTGGTGTTTTATGATATTACCGCTTCGCATGAGGGGCGGGCGATCATGGCGGATCTGGTGGCCAAGGTGGTTGAGAAGATTTTTATGCCGCTGACTGTGGGTGGGGGGATTCGCACATTAGAAGATGCAACGCGATTGATTCAGGCGGGGGCGGAGAAGGTGAGTTTGAATAGCGCGGCAGTGAAAAGGCCGGAATTGATTGCGGAGGTTTCGGAAAGATTTGGGCGGTGTGCGACGGTGCTGGGGCTGGATGCGAATCGGGTGATGATAGATGGGCGCGAGCGCTGGCGGGTGTTTGTTAATGGCGGGCGATTGGACACGGGGATTGAGGTAATGGATTGGGTCCAAAAAGCTGAAGCACTGGGTGCCGGCGAAATCGTGCTGAACGTGATGAACTCCGACGGCACCCGGCAGGGTTATGATCTGGAAATGACCGCAGCGGTTAGTGATGCGGTAAAGATTCCGGTGGTAGCCAGCGGCGGAGCGGGGGGACCGGAGCATATGGCGGCGGTGTTGAAAGAGGGGCACGCGGATGCGGCGCTGGCGGCTTCGATCTTTCACTTTGGCGATTATTCCGTTGGCGATGTGAAAAGTTTTTTGAACCGGCAAGGTATTCCCGTGCGGATGATCTGAAATAAAACAGCGATCCATTTCGCAGTGGAATTCCGCGAGGCATGCTTCTTAAATATTTAAAATGAATACCAACCGTCCCATCATCGATGCAATCATTGGTCGCTTTCACGATCAGAAGAAATTGGCAGAGAAAGCGATTGTGCAGATCAGCGATGCGCAATTGCATCAGCCGCTGGATGAGAATACGAACAGCGTGGCCGTCATCATGCAGCATGTGGCGGGAAATCTGCGATCACGCTTCGTGGATTTTCTGACCAGCGACGGGGAAAAGCCGGATCGTGACCGCGATGCGGAATTCGTTGATACAAATAAGGATCGTGCTGCGCTGATGGCGATATGGGAATCGGGTTGGGAATGCACATTCAATTCATTGGCGACTTTGAGCGATGATGATTTGCATCGCACGATCACGATTCGCAATCAGCCACATAGCGTGATCGATGCGCTGCTGCGGGCGCTGGCCCATGCGGGTTATCACGCGGGGCAGATTGTGCAATTGTCTCGCTATCTGGCCAAAGAGAATTGGAATACCATTACGGTTCCGCGTGGGGGGTCGAAGCAGTTTAATCAGCATATGCGCGAGAAATTTCCGGGCCGTTAAGAGAGAAGCCGCTATCAGTGAAATTGCTAGAGAAATCCTATATTGAACGCTCCACGTTCATGCGCCTCGGGTCCTTTTATTTGCGATGTCCAAGATAATGTGGACCAAATCTCGAAACGAATCAGCGAGGACGGTGGTTTCAACCGTAGGCTTTTCAACAAAAATATCTTCATGAGACAGCTGCAAGATGGGGCAATCATGGTTACTTAATCCCCGGCTCAAATCAAAGCAGACCGGGTCATAATTCGCATCCGCGCCCTTGGCAAATGGAACCAAACGGCGTGGCAGAAGATAGTCGCAGAGGCACGGATCACCTGCCACCTCATCTTGAAAATCAGAAAGATCAAGTCCCGTGGGGTTTGCTTTTAAGCGGCAAACAACCAAATCTACTTCCAACCAACGATAATTAAGCAAAAAATATTCAAATAGTTTTGGGAAGGGTCCTGGCACTACTTCATAAATGTGTTTCAGTGATTGGTAAGCGGTGTTCTGCTTGATCGGACGCCAGCACGGAAGACTTGTTACAAGAGAAGGTTCTGCTTGCATCGTTGCAGGAATGTCATGACCCAATAAATTGTCTAAAATACCAAATACTTCGACAAACTGGTCAAGGAGTTTTGCGTCTTCATTCATGCGGAACTCACTGGAGAGAGCGGCCGGCCGCAGCAGCGGGTGACTTTCATGCCGCTGCCGCAGGGGCAGGCGGCGTTTTTGTCCATTCGCAGGATGTCCATGATGTATGCGGGAGATTTTTCTTTTTTCAGTAAATTGGCCATGACGCGCATGGCGGGGTCGATGTGGGTGAAGAATTTTTTGTAGCTGGCGCAGAGATAGTTCAGGCCTTCTTCGCCGTCGGGAGTTTTCAGGAAGCGGTGTTTGGGACATTCGCCGTTGCAGGCAAATTTCACAGAGCAATCGCGGCAATATTGGGGGAGGGTGTCGGCTTTGTCGGAGCCGAAGCGTTGTTGTTGAGTCGATGCGGCCATGTCGCCGATGGTTTGGCTCATGATGTTGCCGAGTTTGTATTTGGGGTAAACGTAGTGATCGCAGCTAAAGAGATCGCCGTTGCGCTCCATGGCCATGGCGGCGCCGCATTTCTCGGCGAAGACGCAGAGGGTGCTGCCTTGGCCGGCCCATTGGCCGAGGGCGACGTCGAAGAGATTGACGAAAACCCGGCCGACATCCTGCATCACCCATTCATCGAAAATCGCGCAGAGAAATTCGCCGTATGCTTCGGATGGCACGCTCCAATCCGTTACCGGGGCGGGGAGTGTATGGCCCACTTCCGGAGGCTCCATCAGGTCGAATCCTTTGATTTTAATTTGTGCAACCGCCTGGCGCTCGACCAGCGGAATGAATTGTAGAAAACCGCTGCCGATGGATTTGAGGAAGCGATAAACTTCCAGGGGCTTTTGCGAATTGAGCCGATGCACCACGGTGAGCGTGTTGAAATCGACGCGATGTTTTTGCAAGACTTCCAAACCGCGCATCACCTGATCGAAAGTGCTTTGCTGTTTTTTATCGACGCGATAGCAGTCGTGCAGCTCGGCGGGCCCATCGACGCTGAGGCCAACGAGAACGCGATTCTCAGATAAGAATTGGCCCCATTCATCGTCCAATAGCGTGCCGTTGGTTTGCAGGGAATTATGGATGGTTCGGCCATCCGCATATTTTCTCTGCAGCTCTACGGCACGGCGGAAAAAATCGACGCCCAATAGCGTGGGCTCGCCGCCTTGCCAGGCGAAGGTAATTTCCGGAACGCTTTGACACTGGATGTATTGGCGGATGTATTCCTCGAGCACATCGTCGGGCATCGCCCACTTGCGCGTGTCGGGATACATCTTTTCTTTTTCAAGGTAAAAGCAGTATTTGCAATCCAGATTGCAGATCGGGCCGATGGGCTTGGTCATGACATGGAACGAGCGCGGGCGGCCGGGCAGGGTGGGTGACAGCGTCGCAGGCATTACGCATACGATAGGTTTGTTAATGGGAGGTTACAAATCTGGTGTGAGTTAAGAACTTGATTGCCTGTGCATCCCGAGCTTTTGCTTGACCCGCATTTTGGGAAGGACTAGCATCATTTTAGCAATTCCATTAACCAAAAAAATGTGGCGAGAGGCCTGCATTATGTTGCGAATCAATGACGAAGCTCCGAATTTCACGGCAGAAACTTCGCAGGGGCCAATTAATTTTCATGAATGGATCGGCGATAGCTGGGCAATCCTATTTTCGCATCCGAAGGATTTTACACCGGTCTGCACGACGGAACTCGGCTACATGGCGGGGCTGGAGCCGGAATTTGCCAAGCGAAATTGCAAGATTATCGGCCTGAGCGTCGACCCGGTGGGCAAGCATGAAAAGTGGGCAGAGGATATTGAAAAAAGCCAGGGCCACAAAGTGAATTATCCGATGATCGGCGATCCCGGGCTGAAGATCGCCAAGGCCTACAACATGCTCCCCGCCGAGGCAGGGGATACCTGTGAAGGGCGCACGCCTGCGGATAATGCCGCGGTGCGGACGGTTTTCATTGTTGGGCCAGATAAAAAGATCAAACTGATGCTGAGTTATCCCATGAGCACGGGGCGAAATTTTGATGAAGTGCTTCGCGTGCTGGATTCGATGCAGCTGACGGTCAAACATAAAGTCGCCACTCCCGTGAATTGGAAGCCGGGCGATGATGTGATCATTCTCGGTTCGGTTTCGGATGAAGAAGCGAAGAAGAAATATCCGGCGGGATGGAAAGCCCCGCTGCCGTATATGCGCATCGTCGCCCAGCCGAAATAAGTTGCCGGTTGCCGCGGGAATTTGGTAATAGTTTTCCTACCGCACGAAAATTGGTGGATCAGCCTTTGTGCTTGGGCAATTTTTTTAACGCAGATCCCTTGTGCATAGCCAGATGGTCGGTCTTGTCGCTTTTGATCAGATACTGCGGCTCCTCGGGGGTGGCATGGCGGGTGTAGCCTTTGAATTTGGTTTCTTTGGTGAAGCATTTTTTGATGGTGCCGCGCACTCGGCCTGCTTCGGAATTCCATTCGACGTGGTCGCCGGCTTTGAAATTCTTCTTCATTGGTTTTTCCTCCTTTTCTGAAATATCGGAAAAAAGGGTTGGGCTTTCGTAGGAAAGCTTGCCATTTACAATTCGCGCAGCGGATGTGTAGGGATGTTCCTCTACTTTTTGCAGGCTGAGAATGTGCAGCACGCGAATGCCGTGGCTCTTGAGATAGTCGGCGATCATGGAACGATGGCAGCGCCACCAGACGGCTTCGGAGCACATGATGGCGGTGCGGCCTGACCGCGCGATTTGCAGCAGCCGATCGATGCCGTCGCGAAACGGCTGAGTTTCCATGTAGTCGGCATAGCCACGGAAAGAAGCGTTTTGCCAGATGAGGTTATGGGAGTCTTTCCGCGCGGGTCGACGGCCGCCGAGTTCGACGAGATGCTCGTAACGAATGCCGGCCTGGGTGAGGTAATTTGCTAATTCCGGTTTGTTAAAATGCGGATAGCGGCGCGAGCCGGGGAAATGGCGGACATCGACCAAAATTTCTATCTGATTAGCGCGTAGCAGATCGAGAAATTCCTCGATGCTTCTGGTCGAATGGCCGATTGTCCAGATTGTCATTTCTGCATCGTCCACTCAATTATGATACACTTATCCGCCGGTACTGAGAGCGAAAAATAAATTCCCAATGGCTATTTCAATTACTGTTTATGTCGTGTTGGTTATTTTTCTCGCCACGCTGATTCGCTCTTCGTTGGGTTTTGGCGAAGCACTGGTGGCGGTGCCGCTGTTGGCATTGCGGATTCCGGTGATTGTTGCGGCGCCGCTGGCGGTGGCGGTATCGGTGATCGTGGCGGGGATGATTGTCGCGCAGGACTGGCGGAATATTGAAATCAAAAGTGCCATGGGCCTGCTGATCTCGGCGCTGTTTGGTATTCCGATTGGTCTTTTTCTGCTGACGCATGCCAATGAACATGCGATTAAATTGTTGCTCGGGATGCTGATTGTTGCTTTTTCTATCTATTCGATGTTATTCCGCAGCAAGGTGCATTTAGTAAAAGATCATCTGGCGTGGTTGCTGGGAGCGGGTTTTTGTTCGGGAATTCTTGGCGGTGCATATGGAATGAATGGGCCGGCGCTGGCCGTGTATGGTTCGCTGCGGCGTTGGCCGCCGCAGCGGTTTCGCGCCACGCTACAGTGTTATTTCTTTCCAGCGAGTCTGGTGGTTTTGCTGGGATATGCGACCAAGGGTTTGTACATTCCTGTGATTACCCGCTATTTCATCTTTTCTCTTCCCGGAATTGTGATCGCGGTGCTGATCGGGCGGACAGTGAATCGCAAGATACGGGGAGATAGCTTTTTCCAATATGTCTATATTGGCCTGACTACCATCGGATTTGTGCTGATTTACCAGGCATTTTTCCGATCAAGGATCGGTTAGGGCACGCAGATCATCCCACCCATACGCCAGCTCGCGCAGGCTTTGGCCGCCGATTTGAATCATCTGCTCGCGCACGAATTTTGCTCCGAGCTTTTCATAAAATGTAACCGCTGGCTGATTGGCGGCGAGCACCCAGACGTAGCCGGCATTGATGTTCGCATTTCGCAAATTGTTTGCCCATTGCCGCTTCATGGCTGCGCCGATGCCGGATCGGCGGTGTTGCTCCAGAATATTGATCGCATAGAGCTCGCCGGCCTGAACAAACGATGCATCGCGCTTCGGACCGCCTGAAAGAAATCCTACCAGCCTCTGGCCCTCAACTTCGGCGACAGAATAGATCGTGCCTGGCATCGCCATATATTTCTGATGCCGCTCAAGATGTTTTTGTAATGAAAGGTATTCAAGAAACGAATCAGCAATGATGCCGCGATAGGTGGTCCGCCAAGTTTCAACGTGAACGCGAGCCATGTCCGGAATGTCTGCGATTGAAGGTTGTCGGATGATGAATTTCATCTATCACCTGCGCATCAGACCTGCCGCATCGATAGCCGATGCATTAGTTAGATTCTGCTGGCGGCAGCACGAACACGCCATCCACAGTCAGCTCTTCCATGCCAATCACGTGTGGCTTCTGCACGCCGGCGAGGATTTGGATGTCGAAAAGCTCTTCGATGCCGCGTGTGAACTGGATAAAAGAGTGCGAGCCGTCGCGGAGGTTTACAGCATGGATGGCGCATTCGAATTTATCGTACATGGATTCGATGGGGAGATTGCCGAAGGTTCGCTTCTCGCGGATTTTGCAGACGCCGACGAAGGCGTAGTCGCCATGAAAGGCCAGGCCGCGCAGGAATCCGGGGAATTTGGCGATGGTTTGTTTTTCGCCATTGGCGGGATTGATCGTGACAAGCTCGCCGCGGCCAGAATCGAGCAGAAATAATTGGCCGTTGCGCAGGCGTGGCGAATGCGGCATGGATAAATTCCGCGCGATGATTTGGCCATCGGGATATCGCATGAGAATTCCGCCGCTAGCTTTATTGGGACGCCAGCCGTCTTTGCTATTCGATTCGCCTAACGCGGTGAGATAGCGGATGCCGGAGGAATCGATGGCCATGCCATTGAGGTGGCAGCGATCTTCCGGCATCAGATCCGTGACGAACGGCGGACGCCAGATCGGACGGAAGGAATATTTTTCATCCAATGTGCAAAGGCAGGAGAAGCGCGTGTTGACGATGTGCAATTGGCCATGGATGAACGCCATTTCGTGGGCCGAGATATCGCCGGTGATATAGGCTTTGTGCGGGGTCAGGCAGAGATCATAGGGTTGAAGATTTCCCTCTAAATCGCGCAGCTCGCCGGCGGGGACGAATAGCCAGATGGCGTTATTGGCGCACATGGCCATCTGGTTTTCGCCGATGGCCAGGCCCGTGGGGCGCTCGAAGACGCGCATGAGCATGAACAGTTTGCCGGTTTCCTGCGGAGAAAAAGCGAGCAGCCGCTGGGCTTGATAGGTGGTCACGGCCAGCGAGATGTTTAACGAGCGCAGCAATTCTGGAAAATTCGTGGAATGCACATATTCAATAGCAGATGGCGCAGGCTCCTGGCTCATGATGGAGAAGATGCTAACGCGATGGACCGATCTTGTCAGTTATGCGGGCCGCCAGGCGAGAATGATGGCCCCGCCGGCGACGATCAATAATCCGCCGACCATGACCGGTAAGGTGATCGCCTCATGCAACATCCGATTCGCCACGATCTGCGAAATGATGAAAAACACCGCGATATATACCCCCATCGTGCGGCTGAAGCTCCAAGTGGGCAGATTGACCGCCATGCTGTAGCAAATCACCAGAATCGCGCCGATCGCAAAATTGAGCGGCTTATGCCCTCGTAACCCGATCCGCACCGAAGCATCCCCAATGAGTTCCAGAGTGATCGCCAACACCAGGCAAAGCAGATTTAGCACGCGAACATCCTTTCATCCGTCCATATTGGCGGAGACAGAAAGAATGGCGGCCCGACCATCCCGATACCTGCGGAATCCGATGAAATCCGCACCCGGGGAGGATCATATATGCGCCAAAATCAAATTCCATGGACTTTTTCCGTCTCCCAATCGGCCAGATCGAGATTGCACTACCCGCTTTTATTACAGTGACTTCCTGCATTGACACAATTGCCGCCAGCGCTAAAATCTTCCCTCCCGCGGTTGGGGCAACTCAGCCGATAACGGGCTCGTAGCTCAGTTGGTTAGAGCGCGTCCCTGATAAGGACGAGGTCGTACGTTCGAATCGTATCGGGCCCAATTTAATGGCTTGCGGGGGAAATCAACGCAGGCTGCCTAATTCCTAACTTGTTTTGGCCGATCCGTGCTTTCGCCCTAGAATGGGTGCGTGCCGGAGATCGTTCTAACAACGCTGAATGCTCGCTATATCCATGCATCGTTTGGATTGCGGTATCTGCGCGCCAATCTTGGGGAAATGATTGAGCAATCGGTGATTGCGGAATTCGATATCAATCAGTCGGCGTTGGAGGTGGCTGAGACGATACTGGCCCATAATCCGAAAATTGTAGGGATGGGGATCTATATCTGGAATGCGGAGCAGTCGCGGATTTTGGCGGGGTTGCTTAAGCGGCTTAGGCCGGATGTGATTCTCGTGGCAGGGGGGCCTGAAGTGAGTTACGAAACGGATCAGCAGGAGATTGCGCGGATTGCCGATTATGTGATTTGCGGGGAAGCGGATTTGGCGTTTGCGGATTTGTGTCGGCAATTGCGGAATGGGCGCAGGCCGCTCATGAAAATTATTCAGGCGGAGTTGCCCGAATTTTCTCAATTGCGCCTGCCTTACGATTTGTATGATGATCGCGATATCGCGCATCGTGTAGTTTATGTCGAAGCATCGCGCGGTTGTCCGTTTAAATGCGAGTTCTGTTTGTCCAGCCTGGATGTGCCGGTGCGCAATGCGCCGCTGGATTTGTTTCTGGCGGAGATGCAGAAACTATTGGATCGCGGGCTTAAGCAATTCAAGTTTGTCGATCGCACATTTAATCTGAATTTGAATATCGGGCGGTCGATCCTGCAGTTTTTTCTCGAGCGATATCAGTCGGGGATGTTTTTACATTTTGAGATGATTCCGGATCGGCTTCCCGAGGGATTGCGCGAATGGATTGCCAAATTTCCGCCGGGAGCGCTGCAATTCGAAATTGGCGTGCAGACATTTAATGAAGAAATCGGGAAGCGCATCTCGCGCAAGCAGGATAATGCGAAGCTCGCGGATAACTTGCGCTTTCTCCGCACGCAGACCGGCGTGCACGTGCATGCGGATTTGATTGCGGGATTGCCCGGCGAGACGGTCGAAAGTTTCGCGACAGGGTTTGATCGGCTGATTGAATTGAAACCCCAGGAAATTCAGGTGGGCATCCTCAAGCGCTTGCGCGGGACGCCGATCGTGCGGCATGATGCGGAATTCGCCATGGTCTATTCCCCGACCGCGCCTTACGAAATCCTGCAAAACCGCGAGATAGATTTTGCCGGCATGCAGCGCCTGCGGCGATTCTCGCGCTACTGGGATTTAATCGCTAACAGCGGGCAGTTTTCGGCGACCTTGCCATTGATCTGGCAAGGCGGCTCACCTTTCGCAAGGTTCATGCAGCTGAGCGATTGGGTATGGAACCAAACGGGCCGAACGCAAAATATCTCGCTGCAAAATCTCTGCGAGCTGTTGTTCAAATTTTTGACTGACGAACTCGCGCAGCCCAAAGGCGATGTCGCCATGGCGATATGGAATGATTACCAGGCTTCCGGGCGAAGCGATCGGCTAAAGTGTCTATTGCCGTGGATTGAAGGCTTACCAATTGCACGGCGCAGAACAGAGACAACTGGAATCCCGGCACGTCAAGCAAAACATCTTGCACGCGAAATAAAATAGAATTAACCACGAATGCACACGAATTTTCACGAATAAGAATTCGAATTTATTAGTGTTCATTCGTGCTTATTCGCGGTTACAGATCTTTATCTATTAATTCATCTAATCGAACCGGTTGGAGGTGTTTTTGCTTTAAAAATTCGAGCAGCTTAGGAAGAGCGGCAATTGTTGCAGCAGAGTTTCGTTGAAACTGGGGCGAGGTGCCGTCGTGAAGGATGGCGATGTCGCCGGCCTGGATATTGGTGAAGCGAGCCAGAATGTTTTCGGGAGTGGTAGGGATGCCATCACGGGCGCGGATGGACCAGGTGATGGTTTGATGATGCGATTGATGGGCAACGGAAAGTGTGAGCGGGGTTTTAATTCCGATGGGTGGGCGGAAGAAAAGCGGGCGGATGCCGACGATTTTTTCGATCAGATCATCGGTGCGAAGAATTTCATCGCACCAATATTTTCGCGAGCCTAGCCAGGCATGGTGATGGTGGTGCCAGGTGTGATTGGCGATGATGTGGCCTTCGTCGCGAATGCGACGAAGTAAATCCGGATGTCTCTCAGCATTTTCACCAATGACAAAAAAAGTCGCGGGAATGTTAGCTCGTCGCAGAATATCCAAAATTGCATCGGTGCCGCCGGGGGTCGGGCCATCATCGAAAGTAAGCGCTACAGCAGATGAGCCTACGGGTCCGTGCCAGATAGTTTTGCCATAAACTTGAGATCGCGGCGAGATCAGGCCATATGTGATCAATGCGCCGATCGTGGGAACCGCGCAGGCTGTTAGAATCGGCCAGAGCATGAGTGAGAGGTTGTACCGCCATACATGAAGAAATGACACGATCACTATTTGGAATAGAGATGTCTGCGGTAACATTGGGAAATATGAGCACGCTGCAAATCTCGCTGCGAAGAATCGTTGTTTGGGCTTGGGTTATTTTCCTTTCTGGGATAGTTGTCACAGCCAATGCGTCTACGAATCCTGAACGCATCACGCCAAAATTTGCTGATCTGATTGAAACCAATTCGTTCCGCGCCGATCTGCTGCCATTTTTGCGAGAAGGAATGCAGACGCATCAGTTCTGTTCCTATGACCGGGCCGGGGATAATTATGATGCAGAATATTTTCCGCTCTATGTCCAGCCCAACGGCGAATGCGTGATTTTCGATGCAATGGGCCCGGGGTGTTTGTATCGGCATCACATGAATATCTGGCACAACAATCACATCGAACGTGGCATTAACATTCGGTATTACTTCGATGATGAGACCAAGCCGCGGATCGATATGGATGTCTCGACGTTTTTCAGCGCGAAGAACCCGTTGGGGATTTTTCAGTCGCCGCTGGCGTGGGATGGAAAGGAACGCTTTCGAGTTTTTTATCATCCGATGTTTTTTAAGAAGCGGCTAAAAGTTTGCTTGAGCGCCGTGCCGGGTGGAGGGCCGATCGTTGTGCAGAACCCGTGGGAAGGAAGCTACAAAACTTATCCCGTTCGGCACAATCACTGGTATGAATATACCTACCAGCTTTTTACGAACGATCCCGGATTGGAATCGTGGACTCCGGAGCGTGGCCGCCAAATGATGCCGACGCTACTGACCGATTGGAGCACACATCCGCTCGGCAGCGATCCCAAACCCACGCAAGGCGATAAATCGGATCGTGCAGAAATTAATGTAGAAAGTGGAAAGACGAAAACGCTCTGGCAATCACGTCATGCGGGATCAATTGCAGCATTGCATATCAAAATTGACCCGCCTGACAGTGAAGATGCGCTTGCGAATACCTGGCTGAAAATCACTTTCGACGGAGCCGATTCGCCACAAATCTCCGCCCCCATCGGAAATTTCTTTGGAGCCTATCGCACGAGCCTGCGCGATTCATATGCCTCGTTGCTGCTGGGTTTTTCCAATGGCGAAGGATACTGCTATTTCCCTATGCCATTTTGGAAATCGGCGACTATTCAAATTGAAAATCGAAGCAAAGACAAAGTCAGCATCGCATCTGAGATTTGGCATCGATCTGCTGCGAACACAATCTATCCAAAAGACCAGTGCGGCTATCTGTTCGCGCATTTCCATCATGAAGATCCTCGCATCGAAGGGAAAGATTATGTTTATCTGCAAACCTCTGGCAGCGGTCAGGTAGTTGGCCATGTGACCAGCCGCTGGGACACCAGCATGGAAGAAGACGAGCGAACCTATTTTGACGGCAGCGAAACGCCGGCGATTTATGGCGAGGGGTTTGAAGATGATCATGGCATGGGTTGGGGTTTGCAAAATCTGACGCTGCCGATTTTCGGCGCGATTCACGCCAAAGGCGGATCAGGCGCGGTGTATCGATTTTTATTGCCAGATATGTACAGCTTTGCCAGCGGGATTCACTACGGCCATCAGACCTACGGACCCCACACGCCGCTCGGCCATGAAGGGATGTATCAGGCAGGGACCGAGGAGAGCGTCGCATTCTGGTATGGGAGTTTGAAACCGAGACTGATTCAAACAGACGAATTGGATGTCGGCAACGCGCGATCCGAATCGAAGCATGGCTATCAAGCAGAAGGAAATGTCCAGCGAGTAAAAGGTGACTACTGGTACGACGGCGAATTTAACAACGTATTGCTGAAAACGCCGGCGATCGTGGATGATGGAATTTCCTTCACCGGCAGCAGCACATTCAATGTCGCAATATCCCCCGATAACCAAGGCATCCGCCTGCGCCGCCGCTGCGATAAAGCGAACAATCGACAAGAAGCACACGTGTATATCGACGGCCAACTCGTTACCGAGCGGCCGTGGTACAGCGTGGATTATGAGAAGACCTATCGAAACATCCGCTGGCTCGACAGCGATTTTGAAGTGCCGGAGAAATATACGAAGGGTAAGAGCAACATAAGCGTGCGGATTGAATTTGCGGGGTCACTATTGGGGCGGTGGGACGAGTATCGGTATTGGGTTTATAGCTATCTGGCCGGGAAATAAATGGAGCGAAGGAGGAATTGGGCAGGGCGGGAATTGAACCCGCGACACATGGATTTTCAGTCCATTGCTCTACCAACTGAGCTACCTGCCCGCTCAAATTGAGGAGGGAATGGTAGCGGGGAAAGCGCAGAGAGGCAAATGTGCTCTGTTCGTTGTTAGTGGTTAATTTTTAGTCGCCGAATCATGAAACGATTTCCAGGGGTGGAGTGGATTGCCAGGCGCCGCGGGTGAAGTCGGGGAAATTTACCGTAGCGCTGCGATTGGCAACGGACTTTTCGCTTAAAGCCGAAACGCAGCTCCAGCTGGCTGCGTCGTAGACATCCATGTCCAATGGCAAGCCATTGCGCAGGCAATCAACCAATCGCCAGTTCAGGACGAAATCCATGCCGCCGTGGCCGCCTGCTTTGAGAGCTGCCTGCTCGAGCTTCTTCCACAGTGGATGAACATATTCCTTGTAATCGTCGGGAGATTGGTAGGTGTCGGCTTTGGATTTGCCGTCGAGATAGATGCGGTCGGGGTAGCCTCGGAAAAGGCCGCGCGTGCCGAGGAGAGAATTGATGCGCGAATAAGGTCGGCCGTTGCTGGTGTCGTGCTGGACCATGATCGTGCGGCCCTTGGCGGTTTTGATCAGCGAGGTGTTCATGTCGCCTTCCTGGAAATTGGTTTTAGTCCAGGGATCGCTGGGCGGCAGATGCTCGGCGGCGTATTGCTGCAGGCCCGCTGATGGGCTGGACATGGAGACCAGATAATCGAATCGATCGCCGCGGTTGATGTTCATGTATTGGGCGACAGGCCCCAAGCCATGCGTGGGATAGAGATTGCCATTGCGATGAATGTGCTCGGCGGTTCGCCACAGGCCTTCGCCGGCGTGGCTGAAAAGCTCAGAGCGCAGATCATGCAGATAGCCACATTCAGCATGCAGAAGCTCGCCGAATAATCCCTGCCGAACCATGTTCAAAACCATCAGTTCCGACGGGCCATAACAGCAATTCTCCAGCATCATGCAGTGCAATTGCGTGCGCTCGGCGGTATCCACCAATTGCCAGCATTCATCGAGGGTGACCGCTGCGGGCACTTCAGTGAAAGCGTGCTTGCCTTTATTCATTGCATTCACGCACATCGGCACATGCCAGTTCCATGGCGTGGCGATGTAGATCACATCAATGTCATTGCGGTCGCAAAGATTTTTGAAATCTTCCGGGCCATTGGTATAGACCGCAGGTGAATGGCCCTGCTTCTCCCTTACCATCGCTTGCGCATGGGCGGCTTTGGATTCCACGATGTCGCAGACCGCGTTGATCTGAACGCCCGGACAAAGCAAAAGCTGGCCGAGATCAGCAGTGCCACGATTGCCAGTTCCGATCAGGCCAATGCGCACAACATCCAATTTGGGCGTGCGCAATCCTGCCACGCTGGTTCCTGCGCGTCGTGTTGCATGATTAGTTTGATCCGCAGATTTTTCGACGTTGGCACACCCGCTCATTCCAACTAATGCCACTCCCATTCCCACACTCGCAGCTTGCTTGAGAAAATCTCGACGGTCAGGCGAAGAATTCATAAAGATAACTTTAACGCCAGAGGCACGATGGGCACAGAGACTCACGTCGCATCGCCGAGGAAGACGGTAAATGGATGCAATCCGAAACGCCTCAAAAATTAATTTCCGATATCTCTAAATTTCCGAAATCGGTTTGTGTCTATGTGTTTGCATCTCTATTGTGATCCAGTCGGGATTTCGCACAATGTCGCCCATGCGATACCGAATTGTCGGCATTTTCCTGTTACTGATCTCCGGCTGTACATGCGTTTCAACAAGTTCCCCACGAACCACCGAATCTGTAGCAGCGCGCTCTGTACTTCACCGCGTAATTGGCCAGCGCGTTAATGATTTCACTTTCGAATCTCTGCCCCGGGCCAATGACAATCTTGATATCTACGACATCCAAGCTGCCAATGGAAAGGTGACGATCCGCGGCAACACCACGGTAGCCATGTGCCGGGGGGCGTACGATTATCTTCGCAATTCATGTCACTGCATGTTCACCTGGGAAGGGGAGCACATGGATTTGCCGGCGAAGTTGCCGGACTTGGCAGAGACGCGTGTCGAATCCCCTTATTCATTGCGCCAGTACGATAACGTCTGCACGTTCGGATATACGAGCCCCTATTGGGATTGGAATCAATGGGAGCACGAAATCGATTGGATGGCATTGCACGGAATTAATATGCCATTAGCGGAGGTTGGGACAGAAGCCATCTGGCGCCGCGTGTGGCTTTCCATGGGTATTACCCAGAAAGAATTGGATAAATATTTCACTGGCCCGGCGTTTATGCCCTGGCATCGCATGGGGAATATCGACCGATGGGATGGGCCACCACCATCGAGTTGGTTCGATAAACAGATCGTGCTCGAGAAAAAAATTGTCGCGCGCATGAGAGAGCTGGGCATGCAACCGATCGCGCCCGCATTTGCGGGATTTGTACCGAGAGAAATTACCCGCGTGCATCCCGAGACGAAGATCACCGAGCTGGCATCCTGGGCACAATTCTCCGATCCGTACCGCACCTATTTATTGGATCCGACTTCGCCTTTGTACAAAGAAATCGGGCGACGATTTATTCAGGACTGGGAAAAGGAATTCGGTGAGAATAAATATTTCCTGGCTGATTCATTCAATGAGCTCAAAGTTCCTGTGCCTCCGGATCGCGCCGGGCGATTGTCGGTGCTGGCGAAATATGGCGATGCAGTTTATCAGTCGATCATCGCCGGTGAGCCAAAGGCAACGTGGGTGATGCAAGGCTGGCTGTTTTTTAACGATGCGGAATTCTGGGATCAGGATTCCACCGCAGCGCTATTGAGCAAAATCCCGGATGATCGCATGATCATTCTCGATCTGGCCTGCGATTTTCGTCCAATCTGGTCGGCGCAAAAAGCGTTCTATGGAAAGCAGTGGATTTACAGCGTTATTCATAACATGGGCGGTAAAACCACTATTGGTGGGAAATTGGATTTCTTCGCCACCGATCCAGCCCACACCCTGGCTGCGCCAAACCACGGCCGCCTGGTCGGCTTCGGCCTGGCGCCCGAAGGAACCGAGAACAACGAAGTCGTTTATGAATTGCTCACCGATGCCATGTGGACCAGCCAGCCAATCGATTTGGATACCTGGCTACCGAGCTATTGCCAGGCGCGCTATGGCGCTTGTCCCGATGCGATGTCGCAGGCCTGGAAGCTGCTTTGCCAAAGCGCTTATAAAAATGAGGAGGTCGCGCACGAACGCCCCGGTTACGTGCATCGCCCGGATTTGAATACTACGAGATGGGGCGATTCGCCAAATGATTCGCCGGAATATCGACAAGCCGTGAAACTCTTCCTGCAATGCGACAGGCAACTCGAAAATAACGCGCTATTTCGTGCCGATGCAATGGACCTGACAGCCCAATACGCCGGCTCGCGCATTGATGAACTCCTGCTTGCCGCGCTGAAAGCCAATCGAACCGGCGACGCAGCCACGCGCGACCGTTGCGCTGCGCAAGCCATCGAACTCATGAGCGAT